>NZ_JBXENX010000003.1:0-459627 GCF_059383895.1 Paenibacillus sp. J22P59 | reverse complement strand
GGCGTGTGAAAATTCCTCACTACATTCTAGTCCTCTTATGTCCCTAAGAACCTTATCGTGATCTTTCCCAAACACTTCCGATACTGTTAGACTGTCTGTTACTGCTTGTCCGTTTTCAATGCGCACTAAGTTCATGTTGCTTCATCCTTTCCAATTTTGATTCGTTATTCCCAATTCAAACAATTTACTATTTCCTGCTGAGTCATCCAGCGATCAAGACTTTCCATTCGAAACATTATTCTAGGTTTTTTAGAGTTTACTGACCCTGACCGATAATGAGGAATCTGTTTCTCGCGACATAACACATAGAGCGTATCATCAGAAATTCCAATGTACTCAGCTGCTTCTGAAATTGTAAGACGCCGTTGCGTTAAATCATTTTGTATTTTCAACATGACTTCCGCACTCACTTCTTCAATAAGTTGCTTTTTTATTGCTGCTAGAAAGTCTGTTGATTGTTGGTCAGTATTCATCTGCTTCCTCCTTCTCTTAAATCCGCCCTCTCTATCGGATAAATTAATTATCCAAAATGAGCAAAAAAATATCTGTAATTAGTTGACAGCACAAATTAAATTATCTATAATCAAGAGTAGATAAATTAATTATCGCTTTTATCCAGTTTCAGAGTTTGAAAATAGTTCTGGAAACAAATCTTCAAGTGGTTCTTCAAAATACTTAGAAAGACGGAACATTAAGTCTCTTCCCGGAGTGAATGTTCCATTTTCAATCATTCGCAGATAGACAGTAGATATTCCATTGTCTTTTGCCACAAATGCTTGAGTGCCTTTTTCTTTGCGTAGCTGCTTAAATGTAGTACGTTTATTATTCAAACTCGTTCACCCCCTTTTTGGATAATTTAATTATATCGGATAAAATACTTATCCGTCAATAGGGGTGGATAATTTAATTTTGGAGGAGTTTTAATTGGCTATTGGCAAAGTTTTGACTCGATTAAGAGAACAAAAAGGATTAAGTCAATATGAAATGGCAGAACGTCTCGGGATAAAAAGAGCTCGTTACAACTCATGGGAACAAGATATTGCAAATCCCAGAGCTGATATGCTAAATAAAATCGCTGAATACTTTGGAGTTTCGGTTGACTATCTTTTAGACCGTGACGAAATAAAAAATGATGGTACACCAATTCCTTCATGGGCCACCCCAAAGGACAAGAGAGATTTAAAAAAAATGCTGGAAGAGAAAGAAGAAATAATGTTCGATGGTGTTCCAATTGATAAAGAAGATAGAGAAAAGCTTAAACGTGTAATGGAAGCTATTTTTTGGGATGCAAAACAACAAAACAAACGTAAACCTATAAAATAGAATGGACAACCAGGAGGCGGCTAATGTCGATGGATAAACTTATTCGGCAAATTACAAGGAGGTATAAAACTAACTGCCCGTTCACTATTGCAGATAATTTGGGCATAAAAATAATGTACGCTGATTTAGGAAAGAATACCAACGGTTTTTTTCATCGTCGCTTAAGAAGAAATTTTATAGTTTTGCACAATAAACTCTCCTATCTTCAGCAAAGAGCTACTTGTGGTCATGAATTAGGTCATTATTATTATGATAGAGGTACATCTTACTTTAAACTCGAAAAAAACACCCTTCAACTCCCAGATAAATTTGAACGTCGAGCTAACCGCTTTGCAGCAAAGCTACTTTGTGCTGGGAGTGAAGTTAATCAAGGAGAATCAATTGGTGAGTATTGCATTCGTAATGGTCTGCCTGAATATCTACACGAATATTATGACCCCCCAGTATTCGTTAAGTAATTTTTTTTGCCGTTAAAAAGAACATACGTTCGCGAAAGGGTGATCAATTAGTATGCCAAGTTATCAACAGCGTGGGAAAAATTCATGGTATATGTATGTTGAAGTTGGTACAAATACCAAAGGGAAACGGGAAAGAAAAACGCAAACTGTCCGTATTGATGATCCAATAATATTGAAATCTGAAAAGAAAACAAAAGCTTACCTGGATGAAGAATGGTTAAAGTTCAAAATGCTTGTAGAATCAGGAGAGTATATCAACCCCGACAAAATGAAATTTACAGCATTCATTGAACTCTGGGAGAAAAAATTTGTTGATAAGAATCTTGAAGAAACTACTGCATTTAATTATAAATATCATACTACTAAAAGAATAAGCCCATTTTTCGGAGAAAAACCGATTGATAAAATCAAAACACTAAATCTTGTGAATTTTCTCGATGAGCTTGCTGATGAAGGGGTTGGTTCTGCCACAAGAGTGTATATATTCCGTGTTTTGCGTAGTATTTTTAACAAAGCTTATGAATGGAAAGTAATAAAACAGAACCCCATGGAAGGTGTAAGTAAACCTAAAGATGAACCTAAAGATATAGAAGTTTATAATGAAGAAGAAGTTTCCTTATTACTGAAAGAACTTCAAAATGAAAAAATCAGGATACGAGTAATGGTAACGTTGGCCCTCACTACCGGGATGAGAAGAGCAGAACTACTGGGTCTTGAATGGAAGCATATTGATTTAGAAAATGGCATTATTGATGTTAAACAAACGATACCTATGTTCAAAAACGGTAAACCTGTTATCAAAGGGCCCAAGAAAAAAAGTTCAATACGAAAAATCGTTGTTCCTTCTTCAGTATCTACTGAATTGAAACAGTATCAAACACATATGATGCGAGAACGTTCTAATACAGAAACTCCATGGGAAGGCGGCGACCACTACTTCTTATTTGCCCATGACAATGGGGTGCCTTTTTATCCAAAAACACTCTATGATCAATGGAGAGACTTTATTAGAAAAATTCCTATGTTAAAAAAAATACGCCTCCACGATCTTCGTCATACTTCAGCAACACTATTAATTAACCAAGGCGTTCATGCAAAGATAATATCTAATCGTTTGGGACATTCAAAAATTTCAACCACAATGAATGTCTATGGACATGTAATTGAGTCTGCTGATCGGGCAGCAGCAGAAACTTTTAATAGTTTGTTTGAACAGAAACAGTTTCTTGTTAAGAAGAAATTGTAATATTAAAACGATGACGACTTGATGACAAACTGATGACTAAACCCCTAAGTATCCTCCCCGAATTAACACCACACAAAAAATATATGTTAGTAAATAAGCATATATTTCAGGGCTGTTCATACACTACCCGATAGTTTCAGAAATGTAAAATCACATCTCCCATGAAAAGGAGCCCTAGCGATAGGGCTCCGATTTTTTATGTGAAAATCCTTATAAATCAAGTTTTTTCGGCTGTTATTCAATTTTTAAAACCGTGTATAATCAACAATTGTCGTTCGCAATTTCTAAATTATAATAATGAGAAACTCAAGTATAGTAGCTACTCAAGTTGATTTTTCACCTTGGTCACATGACCCATCCACGACATATGAATCAACTTTGTCTTCTAAGCAAGATTAACGACCTACCCCTCAACAGGCTGTTCCTCGTCCCAAAAAGTAAGTCTGACGTTAACGCTATCCCCTTCATCCTTAGCTTCTACTACTCAACGCCCAGTTCCTTTAATTCAAATTCATTTCTAGTAGGACGTTTAGGCTTCTTTGCCATCAAATTCTCCTACTATACCTAAAAACAAGGAGCAACCTTTTGTCGAATGCTGTCGTCAATAGATAGATTACATCATTAAGGAGAGAATAAAATGTCTCAGCACAGCAAGAAATTCACTCGAATAGCGGCATTTTTAATTGCCTTTTCAATCGTAGCAACAGGCTGCAGCAACGAAGCAAAAGGCAATAATACATCCCCAGACAACTTACAGACGTTGATGCCTAGCGGTACTAATGCTCCAGCAGCTACAATAGCTCCTGAATCAGATGCAACCGCCACCGAGTCCCCTGTATCTGACAAGCCTACAGCCTTTAAGGTCGCTGACATTGTTACTAAGATTAAAGAAGATGTTGAGCTTCCTATGCTATTTGCAATGGAAGGCGATTATCTCAAAGATATGTACGGATTTGATCCGAGCGACCTGTTGTCAGATGGTATTTTCATGGGAGGCATGAGAAATAGTTCGGCAGAACTTACTATCGTCCAACTTAAGTCGGACAAAGATTACGATGCAGTCGAGAAAATATTAACAAATCGCGCGGAAAGAATTAAAAAAACATTCGAATCTTACTTACAGGATCAACATGAACTGGCCAAAAACTATCAAATTATTCGAAATGGGAATTATGTTCTATTATCGATTTCCGATGATCAGACGGGTGTAGCCAAAGCTTTCAACAGTTTTTTCAAATAGCTAAGTTCATTTAAGCTTAGCGCCAACAACCCCCGCCAGCCACAAGGCTAACGGGGGTTGTTCTTTGATTCAGAATTAATTATTTGGTGTATATTCTGTATTGCTCAACATTTGATTAACGATATAGATAAGGTCGTCATTATTAATATCTCCGTCAACCACTTGATCCGCTTCATGTTTTACTGTATCAGTTTCAGATGCCTTTTTGCCAAAGTAAAACCCATCAATGGCCAAGTCAACTAGCGTATACTTTCCCGAGCGGTTTACGTCATCAGGACCTTCAATAGTGATGGTATCTTGCATACATCTATCTTCATCAAGATCGTACTCATCTTCCGTATCTGCGATGCGGCACTTAACCGCGTCCACTGTAGCTGTTCCTTTTGCCTTCGCTTTAAACTTGAGTTTCAGGAAAGGAGTTTCGTCGTTGATTCCGTATTGCTCGCCTTGACTTGCTACGATGAAGCGAATAACACCCTCTTGCGTTGTAGATTCATTATAGACCTTGTAGCCTTCAACTTCCTCAAAACCCAAATAATCAATCAATTTTGGATCGTATTTTATTGTGAAGTCCTCAGCGTAAATTCCTTTCACATTTTTCAGGGAAATGGAGGAAATAAATGTATCATTCACCTTCACTTTATCTTTATCAATAGTAATGTTCAAAATGGATTTTCCATCAATCTTCGCTGATGCTTCGTTCGAATTCCCGCTCTTTCCAGCAGCATTCACTGCCGCTACAACATAATAGTAAGTAACTCCTTGCTCAACATTAGCATCCTCATAAGAAGTGCCCGTAGTTCCATTTGCAATCGTTGTATATGGACCGCCAGCCGTTACTGAGCGTTGCACGTTGTAACTAGCTGCTCCAGCAGCAGAGCCCCAAGTTAATTGTATAGCTTGTTTAACGTTGTCAGCAGTAGCTGTCAGCCCTGTTGGAATTACTGGAACCTCCGCTGGAACATTTCCCGGATCTGCATTTTCAAGATCATAAGGCAAGAAACCGTTTGGTATAGCATGAGTAAATGGAGTCGCTCCAAAATTGGCAGTAGTTACTGAACCATAACTGGTTGCAGAATTACCTACAAACGGAAATATTTTTTCCCCTTGAAGTGCTGATGGCTTTCCAATATTACTACCCAGGGCTACTCCATTCTTATACCACTCAATCGTGTCGTTATCTAAATCTACTGCCACACCAATTACATCTCCAGTGGTATACGTCGGCCCATAGAATTTATAATCCAATCCATTACTTACTCCACCTAAATACCCATAATAAGTATACGCCCGATTTACATTTATATAAGAACCCTCAACATCACCAATTATTCCAATATTAATTGCATTTAGATCTGATGGATTCACAGCTACTTCCCAATACCATTTACCTGTTTCTTTTCCAACGTTCGCTTTTATTCCAGTAATTCCCGATATAAACGTTTTCTTAAGCGAGCCATCGCTCCATGTTACTGGGGTAGCTGCCGCAAAAGCCGATGCAGGCAGCGCCAAAGCCAATAATAAAGCAGTAAATAGAGCCAATGATAATAACTTCTTTTTCAAAATTTTCCCCTCCATTTATGTAATGTAGTAATTTTATAGTTATATTTTAGGTAATAACAGTCTTTTTTTATTGAAATTTTAACATTATTATTAAAGGTTCGGCATTTTAAGTGATACAATCATGAACGACCTAAATCTGACAAACTAATGTCGCGACAGAGCTACCATACTCACAACAAAAAAGCCGCTCAACCGAGCGGCTCATACAATTAACTTTATTCCAGCTCATAAAACCTCACTAGCTTCATTTGTTGCTTGCGCAGCAGGCTAGAGATTTTGTTCAGTTGCTCCATCGCTTTTGCTTTCGTAGCATATTCTCCGACCGTTACACCATTGACTTGAATGACATGAAGGGAAGGTAGCCTCACGTATTGGATGAATTGAAGCTTTATAATAGCGGTTTTATCTTGCGACCGAATATAGATGGTTCTCACCTCCGTCTATCCAATCCATAAGCCCCTCCTATTACCTATTCTAAAATAGAGGTTTCATTCGTTTGACCATCATGAAGACGCAGTCCTGCTATCGCATTTCCAGTAACATGAGATATCCGAGGTCCCTACGCCTGATAACAGTTTTCATATTTTCCTCTTAATAGTAGACTGCGACAAGCTGCTCCTGATTCCTCATAAATATCTGATTTTACATTTAGCTCTATATTTCTATGCTCATTATATTTAGGACTTTCATTCTTAATAGCAAGGATTTCAGAGGATTGCCACTCTAGAGAAAAGTTTTCTTTATGATTGCTTGAATAAATCGTTTTTTTCTTGCCAGAATGGGCTTCTTCAACCTCGACCATATACAAAACACCACCTGCTGCGCCGCCATAAGGGATATAAAAGGCATTTGCCTTATACTTGCCATCCGGGGATTCTAACGGGCCTTTAAATAAAGTGGCCTTATTACCGAGGGCTTCAAAATGATAAAAATATCTATTGTAACCGACTAACAATAGAATGCTGAATGCAAAGAGTAACAAAATAACAGATCTTTTTTTCATAAATCCTCCAATATATCTTATTTATATTACTAAATCTTGACGCCTAAGGCGGCTTATAAGTTGCTTAAATCATCTCGATTGTCCAATATTATTTGTAGAAACTTGTAAACTCTGAACATCAGTAATAGTATATATTTGGGAGGCGATTTTTTTGTTCAAAAGAAACTGTATCATTTTGGTGCTCATCATAACGACCTTGACTGCAGGGTGTTCACAACAGGCATCCGAACCACTAGTTATACCAAGAAAGAAATAGATATTAAAGTTACCGAACAAAGTGGGAATTATAAATATGTCGTTTCAGAAAATGGCGTGGAGCAACTAATAATTCTTGGCTCAGAAAACTATATTAATAAATCGGATGAATATATAACGATTTCTAGAAATAAAAATCTAAACAATAAAATTAAGCAAGCTCTGGAAGTTCAAAAAGCTTAATTCTATTTTCAGCATTGGTGTGCGTTGTCTCATTCCAAACTCTATACCGCCAATTTGCATTTACATAAAAAAGAAGCCGATCGAAAGCGGCTTCTTTTTTATTCTCTTAGAGATTTTATCTATTAAGCAGACCTATTCCGGCAATTTCGTCTTGAATTGACCTCTTACTGCATCAAACGCGGCTTTGATCTGCTCTGACTCTTGATTATCCAGGTATACCCACATAATTTTCCCATCGATGACTAGAACGATAAGCTCTTTTACTTTATCTTCAGAATCAGCTGCTTGGAGCAGAATCAGCTCGCCTTTTCTATCCTCTTTGGCGAATTCTGTCGTCTCAATGACACGGGGATTGAGATAGACTGCCGGCTCCGTCTCCAGCGAAGCTGCCATCTCGAACAGCACCTGTACATCTGGATTCATATTTTTTTGGACAAATTCCTTCTTCTTATCCGGATTCTTTTCTTCAAGATAACCTGTAATATGCGACAAGGCTAATTTTTCATTAGCTGTCAGCTTGTCTGCCGGCTTTGGTTTTGAAGCAACCGTCCCTTTGGGCTGTTCTTCTGTAAGAGCAGCATTCGACGCATTGTTCCCTGCATTAGCCTCTGTCGCATTAGTATCGCCACAGCCTGCCATTAACGCTAAAGACAGCATGCACGTAAATACGATTGATTTCTTCATCTCTCTCTTTGACCCCTCTCTATGTACGGAACTAATTACTATAGACTGTGATTGTGCTTCAAATGTTGCGACGAGCACTGCGATTGA
Source organism: Paenibacillus sp. J22P59 (assembly GCF_059383895.1). NCBI lineage: Bacteria > Bacillati > Bacillota > Bacilli > Caryophanales > Paenibacillaceae > Paenibacillus > Paenibacillus sp. J22P59. Next base: position 451,585 of record NZ_JBXENX010000003.1, on the reverse strand, counting down.
ATACAAGCCTAATTAACGCATTTGTATTCACCCGAAGGCTGCGAGTAAGAATATGCTGATGCATAGTCACATTTGACCACAAAGGAGCGGTTCATCAGCCATGCCCTCATATCGCATCATCGTCGATTTATCCGATCGCAGGCTGCACCTGCTTGATGGCAATATCGTCGTCCACAGCTACCCGGTCGGCATCGGAACCATGCTGACTCAGACGCCGCAGGGCGAATACACGATCATCAATAAGCAGGCTAACCCAGGCGGCCCGTTCGGTGCCTTCTGGATGGGCTTATCCAGACCGCATTATGGGATTCACGGGACGAATAATCCCTCCTCTATCGGAGGTATGGTTTCCCACGGCTGTATTCGCATGTACAATGAGGATGTTATTGCCTTATCGCAGCTTGTCCCTGTTGGTACCCGCGTGACCATAAGACAATAATCTCTGCACATTGTAACACTTTATGTCATTTTATCAGCGAAGAGGAAATAACCTTCTTATTATGTGCTTTAAGTTAAGGGCGCAAGGTAAGAGGAGTGAGTGACAATGAAGACATTCGGAAGAGGTTGTTTGTATGTGATAATCGGCATTCTCGTCATACTCGTGCTCGCATTTATTGTGGGGGGTACGATCACGATTCCGTGGTATGTCCTCATTCCACTTATCGTACTCGCCTTCTTGGCTGCCTCGCGCAATAACAGATAGCTTCGCAGGCAATCGGCATTCTTCTGAGCAGAGCAATGCTGATTGCCTACAACAAAGTAACCGTACGTGTTGCCTCTTCCCACACCGCATTTTTATTAAGCCTCGCAGCCAAGTCTCTTACACGTACATAGCCGGTTGCTCCAACTAGCTGCGTTTCTAACGGAATGCCATTGACGGTCACTTCTGTCCCGTTCCAAGCAATAACACCGCCAAGCGCCTCACCTAATGAACGCGCAGCTACCCAGACACTGCCCCCCAAATAGTAGCCCGAAGCCGTGACAAGGCCTTCTTGTATAATAGCAACCTCGCGAGCCCCCTGGAATATGCCTCCTGGAGCAGGCAATCCTGTCATTCGGTCATAGGGCTTCAAAGCACTCTGAATCATGATGGTATTCAGCTTCTTCGCATAGGCTGGATCAGTCGCATAGCCGCAAGCATAGAGCATCTGCGCTTGCGCCTCGGGCGTTTGGGCTAATCTAACCCGATCGTAACGCGAGCGAGCAAATAAGAGATCCTGATCCTTCCAATAGTGATAGACGCTGCTGTATGCGCGGAATGCAGCCTTCATATCCACATTCCTGCCATCAATATGCTCCCAGGTTCCTTTTACGACCGCTTGCCCTTGCCAATAAGCGTTAGCAACACCGGTGCCTACTTTAATGCCTCCGAGATTAAACCAACTATGAATAACACCTCCTGTTTCCAGAATAGCTTGTGCTAGACGAACCGATGGGAATATAGGCGAACCCTCTCGACGTACGAATAGCACTGTTGGAAGCAGCGCCGTTATAAATTGCTGTCTAGTCAGCTTAGCCATCCTCACTCCCCCTTATTTTTTCAATATACGTAAAATTAATTGTCCATACTCCTTTGCTACATCATTCCAGCTCCGCTTTAGAACGACGGACATCTCTTTCTTCTCAGAGCGCAGAACGGCATCATTTGCCTTCCATAGGCGCAGTATCCCCGCTTCCATTTCTGTTATCGAATAAGGATCGAAGTGGATAAAAGCATTCATATTTCGTATAAGCTCGTTCGTAACGGCAATACGTCCAACAGCTACCGGTGTATCCATCGTTAAGGATTCCAATATCGGGAATGGCAGACTGCCTTCGAATAAAGTAGGTACGATTGTGCCTCGCGCATACCTGTACAAGCTGGGCAATTCACTAGAATCCACTCTGCCTAGAAACCGTATCCGATTTCTGCCACTGGACACCCCGAATTTATCAATAGCATTCGCGATGTCACTGCCCATTGGGTGATGGTTCAAATGATCGGTGAAAACTAACTGCAGGTCGGAGTTTTTCCCCTCCTGCGTTTCCATGAATCGCAAAAAAGCAACCGATAGCAAATTGTGATTTTTATGATAGCGAATAGCCGATGGAAACAAGAGATAGGGGCCATTCAGCGTATATTTTTTGCGCAGCAGACTCTCTGGCAGCAGCCCAAAAGACTGAAACTCCTCTACGGGAGCTGCCGGCCTTATAAGAATCGCTTTTTCTTTCTTCAAGCACATTGCGCCATACCCATCATGCTGGCGAATATATTCTGAATTGAATACGACCGCTTCGGCTTTGGCGCACATGCGCGGCGCGAGCTGGTCCAAATGCGCACAGAATTCAGAAGCTCTGCTTCTATAGATTCCGCTCATATTTGCGTGCTTATAGATTAAATCATGCAGGCACAAAATGTACGGCTTCTTCAATTGAAGGGCCGCCTCCAGGCTGACAGAAGGTACAATCCATATATCAACGGCCGCCAATTTGTTCAGCTCCGCCACATTCGAATACACAATAATATTCATATTCCCCTTATCGCGTATGACCAAAGGCAGAAGAACCTTGCGCACCTCCGTGGAATTGTTTGCTTGAACCGCTATATGGACACGGCATGAGAGATTGGACAGCAGTCCTTCAATTAATCGATATAAATATCTGCCGATTCCCTCCTGATCGAATGATATAGAGGCTTGATATCCCCAAAATACGCCAACCGATAGCATAAACGCCCTCCTTTAATCCTCTGCGTGTCTTTATGCATGCGTACTTCCCAAATGTAATAGGCATGGCTGTTACTTGAAGGCCTTCGAAAAGAACGTTTATATACAGCGTATTGCAATTTGGCAAAAAGGTAACGGCTTGCCATAGGCAAGTGTATTTTTTATTTACAAAATAGACGCTATAGAAACTTCCTTCTCTTCTTTCTCTTAATGAAGCGAATAAAAAAAGTTATAATTGGCTTAATGCCAATTACAACTTTAGAATGGCATAACAGGAAGGACGGGAAACAGTTGAAAAAAAGATTCTCAGCTGATAAGGCAGAATGGTCACACACAAGAGAACAGCAGTATCAACAATACTGTTCAGATATCGTATTTCAGTTTGGCGATAAATTGGTTTCGGATGAAGGTACTGTGTTTTTAGAAAAGGACAGCAAGAGAACTGAAATCGTGACCCCTTATAAACCTAATGCTTATTGGTATGAAACATGGGTGCAAATAAAGCTCTTCTACGGCGTTTAGTTTTTATTACTCTCTCCTGCCTCCCACTTAATGCATATTAAAAAAAGCAGATCAAATCAGGATCATCGTTTCCTCCCGATTCGATCTACTTTAGAACCCCCAAGAATACACTAATAAGCAGCATAAATATTCACTTACCGTTGATTCTGACTGCCTTCATTTTCAAATTTGGTTCTATTACAATTCACCATACACTCTGCGCGTATTAGCTAGAAGGGAAGCCCGCACCAGCGTCTCTGGCAGACCTTTTAGCCGCGCGATATGAGCAGCCACATCGCGAATCATCGTCGGCTCCGTCTGCCTTCCTGCATAGGGTCCTTCGAACGGCCACGGTCCATCGGTCTCGACCATAAGCAGGTCCAGAGGATAACGAAGAACAAGAGCTTGAATCTCCGCCTCGTAGGCAATATCAGGCGTAATGGAGACATAATAGCCATTCTTAATCATTCGATTAATCGTCGCCTCGTCTCCTTTGAACCAGTGAAAGTGGGCTCTTCTTACCCCATGACGCTCCAAACTATCGCATGCTTTCGCCGCATCCTCATAGACAGCATGCAGCACCAATGGTCGATCCAGCTCTGCTGCAAGTGCCGCGAATCGTTCCAAAAGTGCGACATAGGGAGCTTCATCAAACTTGTCTCCTTGCTCATCTGCTTCCGTACGAGAATAATAAGGCAGGCCGACTTCACCGATAGCAAAGGCTTCACCAGCCGCATGCTTCTCCCGTATCCAATCAATCAATTGCTCCAGTGCAGCCTGCTCCGGCAATGCTTGCTCCGGGTGAAAGCCGTAGGCAGGATGAACCTTGCCAGGGTATCTCTTCGCCAGATCACGATTCGTCTCACAAGAAGCCTCATCCATGGACACAGCGATCACGGCTTCAATTCCCGCAGCAAAGGAGCGTTCCAGCATGGCGATTCTCTTGCCTTCTTCATAACCGTCTAGATGAATATGAGCATCTATACCAAGGCTCTCTGACATCCGATCACATCCTTTGCGACTGGTGAAGCAGTGCATATATTTTTTGTTTCAGTTCATTGAATTCGGTATTGGTCCATAGCTGCTCTCCCCGCGGTCTGCTGAAAGGAACAACGAACTCCTTTACAATGACAGCTGGAGCCGCGGACAATACGACAATTCGATCAGACAGCAGCAGTGCTTCCTCGATACTGTGGGTAATGAACAGGACTGACCTGCGATTCTCCTCCCAGATCGTCATAAGCCATTGCTGCATATGCTGGCGCGTCAATGCATCCAACGCTCCAAAAGGCTCATCGAGCAGCATCAGTGGCTGCGGGGCAAGAAGCGCCCGCAGGAAAGATACACGCTGCTGCATGCCCCCTGACAACACATGCGGGTATTCATTCGCATAGTCGGCTAAGCCTATACGATTAAGCCAATCATGTGTGAGCTTCTTGGCCTGATCTCGTTGTTGACCGGAGATTTGCAGCGCAAGTTCAATATTCGCAGCGACAGACCGCCATGGGAGCAGCGATGCCTGCTGCGGCATATAAGCGATATGGCCGCTCGTACCGGTCGTTACATTCCCGTTAATTCGCACTTCACCTGCCGTAAGCGGCTCCAGTCCGCCAATAAGCTGGAATAGCGTCGTCTTGCCGCTGCCCGATGGGCCAATGATGGATACGAACTCTCCCTCTTCTACAACGAGCGATATGCCTCCCAAAATTTCCTTCTTCGCGATTCCCTTGCCAAAATCTTTGCGAACATCAATTAACTCCAAAGCGCTATGTGCAGTGGTCTTCGTGATAGAGCTCATGTCTTTTTCCCCTCCTTTGCTGCAGGGCGCCACCGGATAACGAGCCGCTCCACAAGGACGACAATTCCGAACAAGGTTAGACTCAGAGCAACGATAAGGAAGACGGCTGCAAAAACGCGAGTAGGCATAAAGCCTTTAGACGACATGAGCATAAAATAACCAAGCCCTCTCTGCGCGCCGATCCACTCAGCTACTACTGCGCTAAGCACCGCGTAGGAAGCCGCAATTTTGAGGCCAGAAAATAAATGGGTAACGGAGCCGGGCAACTCCAAGCGCCAGAACAGCTGCCATTTGGAGGCCCCGATCATCCTCATATAGTTGCGCAGCGAAGCATCGGTATCTTGCAGACCGGATAAGATCGCAATCGAAATCGGAAAAAAACAGACAAGCCAGACTAGAATCAGCTTAGGCAGTACGCCGTATCCGAGCCAGATAGTAAGCAGCGGGCCTATAGCTACTATTGGCACATTCTGTGACAAGACGAGCAGAGGATAAAGCGCCTTTCGAGCACCTGGGATAAGATGCAGCGAAGCGGCGAGCACAAAGCCCGCCGCAGCACCTCCTAAGAAACCAAACAGCATTAGCTGTACCGTTGCTCCTGTATGTTCCATCAGCCTCGGCCAGATCTGAATCGCTTCTTTTGCGATTGCAAGCGGTGAAGGAAGCTTCCATGCCGGTATGTCTCCCCACACAACAGCTGCCTGCCAAATAACGAGGAGAGCGGCCAAGACGACAGCTGGAGGCCATACGCTGGCAAAATGTTTTCCTTTATTGTCCATCTGGGTATTTCTCCAGCAATCGTCCCATCGAAGCTCCTGCCGTTGGATTATATAAAATTTTCACTTGTGATATAACAGACGGGCAGCCGATCTCTGCCATCGCTTCATTCATGTCCTGAATAATGCCCATTAGCTCGGAGAGATCTCCTTCCATCGTTGTCTCAAGCGGCGCAACCCGATAAGGGACACCTGATGCTTTAATGACTTCAATAGCCTTGTCGACATAAGGATAGACACTCTCACCGCCCGGTGTCGAAGGTATAATCTGAATGCTTACTAGTGCGTTTGCCATCATGATTGCTCCTTTGTTGTCTTATTATTAAGATTGTTTTTCAGGCAAAAATTCATTTGTGAACGCTTTGTCAGCATCCAATTCCTGCTCAAGCAGCTTGTGCTCGAACATCCATTCCGCGTAGTTCTCCCATACCTCCAGCTTCTGCTCGCCCCAGCGGGAAGCATCATCCTGATATTTCGGGCTCAGCCATTTCTGGCTCGCACGCACAAGCTCCGGGTTAAGATCCGGCTCAGCCTTGATCAACACCTCTGCTGCATCCTCCGGATGCTCAATAGCATACTGATAGCCTGCTGCTGCTCCAGCAACGAATGCCTTCACAAGCTCTGGCTGATCCGCAATCATCTTCTCGCTTGTCGTCAGCACTGGCGTATAATAATCCAGCTTGTCACTATAATCGGTCAAATAAACCATGTTCAGCTTCTCGCCCCGCAGCTCGGCCTCTACGCCTGTCCATGCATAATAAATCCAAGCAAAATCAATATCACGCTTAACTGCTGTGAAGAAATCAGCATCGCCAATGCTCATAATGTTCACCTTGGATACATCGGCATTCTCCTCTTGCATCAGCGAGGCAATAACCTCAGCTTCTACTGGGGCTCCCCAGCCGCCATACGTATGGCCTTCAAACTTCTTAGGAGAATCAATTCCCTTATCCAGCGGGGAAGCAAAGCCGGATGTATTATGCTGAATAACTGCTGCCAAGGATACGATAGGCACACCCGCAATGCGAGCCATCGTCAGCGACTCTTGATAGCTCACGCCGAACTCTGCGCTGCCGGACGCCACCATTTTATCTGATCCATCCTGTCCCGGCTGGATAATTTCCACATCAAGTCCTTGCTCCTTGAAGAAGCCTTTATCTCGTGCTACATACAAGCCAGTATGATTCGTATTAGCAGTCCAATCCAGTACGACCTTAACCTTCTTCAACGCTTCTTCCGACGAGCCTGGTTCATTCTTGCTGTTCGCTCCGCAGCCTGCAACGAGCATCGCTATCGCGAGCAAGGCGATCATCGTCCTTCCATTTCTCCATGCCAATAAGCTCTGTCTCTTCATTACGCAACTCTCCTTCTCCACAGTACAATGATGTTATGACGATGCATGAACGGCTCCCTGGATCTCGCATAAGAACAACAAAAAAACGCCCTTCTGATCAGAAGGACGCCAATAATCGGCTGCTGCCGCAAACGTTCTGCATAACTGCAAGCAGACACATTCACGCTTCGATTCCTACGCTGGCATTATCCAGATCAGGTGTAAGGGTCGGAATTATCATTGGAATTCCCTCTCAGCCAGCCTCAACCAGCTCCCCGGAACTATTCAGTTAGGTCAATAGCTATTATTATATCAAATCCCCTCTGAAAAGCTATACATAATTTTCCCGTACCGAATTGACGATCCGAAAAAAAGACAGCTCTGCTTGTAAATCGTAGGCAATCGCCGCTTTTTCATCCTGCGTAGGTTGCTGTCCATCAATCTGTCCGATTCATTGAATAGAATATAGTCGAGTGCATATCCGCTAATAACGAAAGAGGACTGAAGCCATTGGGACAAATAAAAAAAAGAAAAAAGCCTCCTAAGCCCTCTGCAAGAAAACTGCGCCGCAAATTCAAGGCAGGGGGACGGAAAAAAAAGCGTCAGACTATCAAGAAGCTGGCAAGGAGAAAAAAACGCCCCAAACGGCATAAAAAATTGCTGAAACAAAGCAGGTCGAAGAACCGGTCATCCAAGCCGGTCCATTCCAGGCATAAGGAATCCTCTAAGAGCAGCGGCATCAATATCGTCGGCTTCATTCATGCCGAGATGGGCATCGGTGAATCCGCGCGTCTTGCTGCTAGAGCCGTCGAGGCTGCTGATATTCCTTTTGGCATGATGAATTTCCCTTTAACTGTAGCCTCCAGAATGTCAGATATGAGCTGGGCTCACAAAATGATAGCCACACCGAAATATAATACGAATATTTTTCATATGAATGCCGATTATATGACCCCAGCCTTGGAGCACTTCGGCAATGACTTGTTCCACAACCGCTATAATATCGGCTATTGGCACTGGGAGCTGCCTGATTTCCCAGATGAGTATGTCCCTGCCTTCAACCTCGTTCAGGAAGTATGGGTATCCACCCGGTTCGTGTCAGAGTCCATCTCGCTCAAGTCAACCGTCCCTGTCATTACAATTCCTCACGGGGTTGAGGTGACAACAGACCCTGCTATAACCAGAGATACGCTTGGCTTGCCGAATGACCGCTTTCTGTTCATGACGATGTACGATGTACAGAGCTCCACCTTGCGTAAGAACCCGCAAGCCGTTATCGAAGCATTCCAGCAAGCCTTTGACAAGAATGATGCAAGAGTCGGGCTCGTATTGAAAATTAATAATACGAACTTCCGACCGGAGGATCTGATCCCGCTACGTCAGCTCGCTTCAGAACAGCCTAATATTTATTTGATCGACCACGGGCTAGCCAGGCTGGAGGTTAACTCCTTGCTCCAATGTTGTGATTGCTTCGTGTCTCTTCATCGTTCAGAAGGCTTTGGGCTTGGCTTAGCGGAAGCCATGTATTTGGGCAAGCCGGTTATTGGCACCAACTGGTCGGGCAATACCGATTTTATGGACGCCTCGAACTCCTGCCCGGTGAATTATGAGCTTGTCCAGCTTGGACAGGATTGGGGACCGTACAAGAGCTACCAGACTTGGGCCGAGCCAAATGTGGCCCATGCAGCAGAATACATGCGTAAGCTTGTTCATGAACCGGAATGGCGAACAGTCATTGCAGCGAACGGTCAACAGACGATTCATACTCATTTTTCACCGCTGGCCGTCGGACAAAAAATAAAAGCCCGGTTGACCGAGCTTTCCTTGTTATGAATGTGGTCAGACCTTGATACGAAGTAATTTTCCAGCTGTATCAAGGTCTGCTATCCTTAAGCTCCGCTCGCCAATAATTCAATAAATCCTCCATTGTTTGCGCGAATGGAATTTCTGGATGCCAGCCGGTTTTGGCATGAAACTTGGAATAATCACCCACCAGTACCGTAACATCAGAAGGCCGAAGACGTGCTGAATCCTCTTCAATCGTAATAGAGACTGTACTGAAGCTTAGCAGCGTCTCAAGCATTTCTCCAATCTCGCGGCAGCTTCCAGAGGCGATGTTATAGACTTCCCCCGCATCACACTCGCGCAGAGCGAGCCGATACGCTCTCACTACATCTCGTACATCCGTGAAGTCCCGCTTCGCCGCCATATTGCCTACGTACAGAATGGGCGGCTTCAGCCCTCTCTCAATCTCAACAATTTGCTTGGCGAAATTCGAAGTGACGAACTGCTCCCCGCGCCTTGGCCCCGTATGATTAAAGGTTCGCGTACAGACGGTATGAAGCCCATACGACTTATAATATTGATAACCCAAATAGTTTTGGGCAATCTTGCTAACGGCATAAGGGCTGAGCGGCCTAAGAGGATTCGTTTCCTTTATCGGCACCTCATGCGCTTCCACATGGCCATATTCCTCGCTAGAGCATACAATCAATAGCTTGCAGGCCAGACCTGAGCGCCTCACTGCTTCCATCAAATGAATTTGCCCTGACAAATTATTATTCATTGTCTCGACTGGCGACAGCCAGGACTCAGGCACGAAGCTTTGCGCCGCTAAATGATAAATAAGATCAGGTTTCACCTCATTAATAAGCTTTTCCACAGCCGAAGAATCCGTCAACTCACACTCATACAGGCGAAGCGCCGGCAGTAGATGGTGAATGTGCTTCCTTGAGCTGTGGCTGCGAATCGTTCCTATCACCTCATCTTGATGACTGAGCAAATGCTCCGCAAGATGGCTTCCAACAAATCCGGATACTCCTGTAATTAGTGCTTTCATTGTTTTCGATCCTCCTCCCAATCGATGGCTGCGATAGCCTGCTTCACCTTCTGTTCCTCATCTTTGCGGCAAATAAGCAGCCCTTCCTGTGTAGACACGATTATAAGATCTTCCACGCCAATAACGATAATTCGTTGATGCTCTGAATAGATAATACTATTGTGCGTGGAGAACGCATGTATAGGACCGAACTGCAAGTTCCCCTCTTCATTTGTCTTGAAGATTCTCTCCAATGAGGTCCATGTTCCAACATCATCCCAAGTAAACGCAATGGGGATCGTGTAGAGCAGGCTTAGCTTCTCAACAACAGCGTAATCGATTGACAGCTTGGCTAGCTCGCCATAAGCTTGACGGAATGCAGCCCCTTCCAGCTCGAAGATAGACCACATCGTCGGTTGATACTCTCTCATATAGCCCGCAATGGTAGAGGGCTTCCATATGAAAATACCGCTGTTCCAGAACATATTAGAGGATTTAATCAGCAGCTCTGCTTTTTCCTTTGAGGGCTTTTCAATAAACGCTTTGACTTCCCTGATCCGCTGCCCATATTTCACCCCATACTCATCTGCCTCGATATAACCATAACCAGTCTCTGCCCTAGTCGGAACAATTCCCAGAGTAACTACAACTCCGTCATTAACTGCGGCTGTTTCGGCAATCCTCAGCGCTTCCATCAGTTCCTCCGAATCAGGTATATATTGATCAGAGGGTGCTGTGACAATGACCTCATCCATATTCATTCGCAAGAAATAATTCGCCGTTAACGCAATACAAGGTGCCGTATCTCGCTGCTCTGGTTCTACAATAATACGTCTGCTATCCAGCTCTGGAAGCTGCTCCTTTACGATAGGTAAATACATTTCACTAACAGAGACAAATATATCTTCAGCGGGTAAGCAGCTCCGGAATCGTTGGTACGTCTGCTGCAGCATTGTTGCATGCTCAGATGTCAGGGAGAGGAATTGCTTAGGCTTCTCCGTCGTGCTCCTCGGCCAGAATCTCGTCCCCTTGCCTCCTGCCATAATAACTGCCTTCATGCAGGCTCACCTCGAAAAGGTCTTCCTTCTATTAGAACTAATCTCATCATGATCTTAGCCGCAGCTCCTTCCTCCTGTTCATCGTGCTGGTTGATGGGAATGCATACTACCATCTTATGCTTTGATAGAGAGATTCTAATGGACGAATCACCTCTTATACACAAATTCAGGCATATACCAGCGCCCATAAGAGCTGCAAAGATACTGATAAAACTCTCTTTAATGAAGGAATTCCTCAAGAAGCTGTTTTAATCTGCAATCACACTCTCTATTTATAAAATGGACCTTTTTCATAGAGACAGATACCGTCACTCTCTCAGCCTTTCAACATATAATTTAGTATATTAAGCGAAAGGAGAGATTCTCATATGGGTGAAACAGGATTAACAGGACTTACAGGACTTACAGGACTTACTGGGCTTACAGGTGCAACAGGACAAACTGGGCCTACTGGACCTACAGGCGCTACAGGTGCTACTGGATTAACAGGACCTGCTGGACCAGGTTCAGCAACAGTCGGTGCGCAAGGTGCTGTAACCCCAATCCCTACTGCTGGCACAGCAGTATCTGCAGTAACTATTGCTGTCCCTGTCACTGCCACATCGAATCAAGTTATTGTAGAAGGTGTCGTAGATGTTAACATTTCCTTCACAGCTATTCTCGCTGTTGCACTGAATCCGACAATTACAGTCAACTTGCTGCAAGATGGTGCAATCGTCGCAACAACAGCTAGCCAGGATCTGCTTGCTATTACACTGCTTGGACTATTCGCTATCAACAGACCGATTCCAATCACGTACTTCAACGGTGGTCTTGCTGCAGGCACACACACTTACGAGCTTCAAGTTGTTGTCTCTGGCGTAGTTCTTGCTCTCGGTACGACAGCAACAATCACTTACTCATCACTTGCTGCAACAATTGGTACAGTCCCTGCGTAAATCAGTAGCGGCTCCGTCTACAATCGCCCCGCCCTTAACAGGGCGCGGCTACATATTTCCAGCAATACATTTACAGCAACGGCGCCTCGCCCTTCACGATAGAATCTGCCATATGTCCGAAGTCGAGGGCCACAGTGCCAGTTACTCTTGCGAGCTCCTCGGCGATCAATACCGCTGATATGCCTGAAGAGATTAAGGCTACGTCGAAGGCAAAGCTTTGCGCCAGCTGTGTTACTCTCGCTGCATCATTTACACCATGAACGGGAGCAATAATACCAGCTATGGACATGCCATGATTGGCTAATACCGTGGACAGCCTTTCCGCTAGATTGCCTATTAACAATATTCTTCTTCCTTGCAGAAGGCGCAATAAATGACCCGATTGATATAGCCCGTAATTAATGAGCGAATCCGTAAACGCTCTTCCTCTCCAATCTATGCCATACGCAGCGAATACGGCCGCTGCAAGAGGCTGATAGTTGCGTTGGCGCAGCTGAGGCACACCAATAATATCCGCTCGCTTCACAGCTTCAAGCAAGCGATCTCTTGTTGCTAGATCGGGCACCTGAATACCAGCATAAGGCAGGAAGCTGCCTTCCTCCTTAATCTCGCCAATCGTCATTACCGTCTCCTGCGCTAAGGTAAGCAGCTCGCCATCTCCCAGCCTCACAATCGAAAGCGGTGATCTCTCTCCGATAGCCTGAGCGATGCGCTCACTAATCTCATCCGGCGTCAGCAGACGTACAATTCTATCTCCCATAGCAGCGATACCCGCAGCTATAATCTGCTCGGTAGGCGTATCGGGCAGAATATGATGGCCTGGCATCATATTATCAATTATGGCGTCACCGCCCTCGTATCTGCCGAGCAGTATCCCCTTCCTATAGCCGGCCTGGTACTCTTCACTATTGCCTTTGTCCCTTGCAGAGGCCTCACCATCTTTGCTGGCGCCTGCTTCATAGCCCTTGGCGTAACCAGCCGTATGGCCGCTGTCAAAGCCATCGTTATACGTTAATGCTTTCGATTCCGTTAGCGGCTTCTTCTTTAGCAGGCTTCGTCTGCTTCCTATTGCCCTTCTTCTCTGCGGCCTATTCTGTACAGCTGTTCGCCTCTTCTTCATTCGTCTGCGCATATCGGATATCCGCACCTCCTGGCTTTTCCCTTTAAATAAACTGATGCGGGTCAACTTGCCATTTGTCGATGAACTGCTGCCTGTTCCGATCCAGCAATGCTGTAACAGCTTGCCGATCCTGCTGCACAAAGCTCGCACTGCCGTGATGGAAGACAAAAGCATCTCGAACAATGAGAATCTGATAGCCTGCGAGTCTTGCCCGATAGCAATAATCATCATCCTCGAAGTGGCCTGGAGAAAATCGTTCATCCAACCAGCCAATCCGCTCCATGAGCTCGCGGGAGAACAGCATGCAGAAACCAATAACCCGATTCACCGACTCCCACTGCCCATCTGCCTCCAAGCTTAATCTAGCGGCTGCTTCCTCATAGCTGCCTTCCATTGTCATCTGCTGTTTGCCGCTTACATAGTTGGACATTGGTCCGACAATACCAACAGATTGTTTATATTGAAAGGCCCGCAGCAGCTTCCCGAGCCAATCCGTCGTAACCAATACATCATTATTAAGAAGCAGCAGGAAATCCCCTCTTGCCAATCGGAGACCCCAATTGCAGGCAACCGGAAATCCTGTATTCACTGGCTGCGAGATAAATAGAATATGATTGTCACGCAAATAATCAATCGTTCCATCCGTTGAGCCATTGTCCACAATAATAAGCTCATAGGGCTGAGGGGTATTTCTCCGAATGGAGTCCACTGCTTCCCGAAGCAAGCTCAATCCGTTATAAGTGGGGATAATAATGCTCGTCAGCATAAGCTAACTCACTCCCTTCCCGATCTTGTCGCGTACTCTCACATTATCCTTTAAGAGAAGCCGGGGATGCTGCTTGCTAATCATCCATCCGAGCGCTTCGAGATGATCCCCCTTTATCAAGCGGGCCATAGGATTGCTGTCACCTGTATTGCTGCTCCGCAGCCGATTGGACTTGATAACATCCACACTTCCGCCGATTCCGACCTTCAATCCTTCGTAAAGCGCAATAGCGTGCGCCTTGGGAGGAACAGCCAGATTAGCCGGGCCAATCCGTCGAATCGCTTCCCTTGTTAAGGCATGGGGGACTGCTGTCAGTGAATTGAATGACAGATCCCTTCTCTGCAAGGAGCGGTTAAGAAACTCCTTCATCACCGTTACTTCATCCCAAGCCGCAAATTTCCCGATAAAAGGAGACAAATCATTCAGAACAACATCCATCCCTTTATCCGCTTTACTAATAAAAGACAGCAGCTGCTCTGCCGCAAGCGGAATGTCAGCATCGACAAACAAGACGATATCCGAGACCGTGACTTTTGCGCCGATGGCTCTTCCCACATCATGTCCAAGTGCCTCACGATAATGAACAAGCACGGCCCGCTCACTTGCTCTGGCTCTTGCCAAGCTGGCATCCGTTGAGCCATTCACGATGACAACAATCTCGCCAAGCGGCATGCGTTCCAGCTGTCTTACCGCTGCATGAATAGACTTCTCCTCGTTCATAGCCAGCACGACAGCTGCGACTGATTTACCAGTTGGCAGCAGCAGCCAATCAGGTGCGCTCCTATTGGTAGCTGAGAAGTAGCCTTTCATGAATGCCTTCATCAGCGGCAAATAGGATTTGCTCAAGAAGCTATCATTTGACCTATATGTGTTCCATAGCTTCTGAAGATGCTGTTGCTCATCTTGATCTGGACCTAGCGGATATTTCTCCGCAGCTAAGCTGCCTGCTTGCCAAGCAGCCGTCGCGCCATATACTGCTCCTGGCAGCATCTTCCTCGGTCGGCTGCCGCCATGTCTAACAGATTTACGGCGGCGTCTGTTTATTCGGGAAGATCGTTTCACAATTGATTTTGTTGACCGCTGGCTGCTGCGCCTCCTTTTGCTTGCAGGCTTCCTCGCACGTGCCATCCATTCACCCCGCATCTATTGAAATAGTCTATGACAGTTTATGTACACTTCTAGCGGGGGTAACGGCAAGTGTACGGTCAGGCACAAACAGCGTTCAGCCTCTTTTCGTGAAATGTGCCTTTTTCCTTGGCATAATTGCCCCTATCCTATCAACAAGTAGAGACATAGAATAGGTTAGCTCTGTGTATTTTATCTTCCAGATGGAGGTTACTGGCATGCAATGGAAGTTTCACCAGCCGCGATTTGCGGCAGATTACGCCCCCGAGATCCCGAACAACTATATGACCGAGGGTGCTTGGTCGGGTCATCGACATTTTGCCTATGATCTCGTAAGGTTTGCAAAACCACGAACAATCGTGGAGCTGGGCACTTTATATGGCACATCCTTTTTCAGTTTTTGCCAGGCGGTCAAAGACGGTCTGCTGCCAACCCAATGCTTTGCTATAGATACTTGGGTAGGAGATGCTCACACCGGTCAATATGGAAAAGAAAACAAGGACATGTACACAGCTGTACATTCCTTTAACAGTCGTGAATTTTCTGGCATCGGCACCCTGATTAGAAACACCTTCGATCAATCTGTCTCTTACTTTGCAAATAACTCCATCGACTTGCTTCATATTGATGGCTATCACACCTACGAAGCCGTCTTTCATGATCTGATCACATGGCTGCCTAAGGTAGCTGATAACGGCATCATTCTTTTTCATGATACAGCTGTCTATCAGGCAGACTTTGGCGTTCATCTATTATGGGATAAATTGCGGGACTATCCCCGTCTGCAATTCACACACTCCAACGGTCTAGGCGTGCTGTTTCCAAAAGGATGCCCTGATGCTTTCATACCTTTATTGCAGCAGCAAACAAGCTTGGCAGCTTATTATACGAATCGGTAGATGGTTTTTCGTACTAACATTGAAGGAGAGTTGATCGCTTTGTACACGATCCCGAAGGAGTTTTATGCGAAGACGAGCGATTGGATTAAAGCATCTGGAATAGCCCCGGAACTGATACCTTACTTCTATAAAGTGATTCATCCCAAGCAGACGGTTAACCTTCAATCCATAAAAGGACTCGATACACCGCGCTGGGTAACCGAATGCCATTTCGAAGAAGCCTTTACTGCTGTCGTACCGAACGGGCGCGTCGTCACAAGCAATTGTTATGTTGTAACGCCAGATAACAAACGACTTCAGGATGTGGAGCTTGATTGCCCTTTAATTGAATCACAGAAGCTGCCAGAGCCTGAATTTCGTGATGAGACTATTGCTACTCTCGTATGGGGCTGGAATCTTCCATCTATTGGCATTAACACACAAAATATATTCGGTCACTGGTTCTTCGACTTACTGCCTCGGCTTCATCTGCTAGAGCAAAGCGGAATTCCCATTGATAAATATTTAATTGGCAAGCTGTGCTACCCTTTTCATTACGAGTCATTAGAGATGCTGGGCATTCCGCTCAATAAGCTCATTCAAGTAGAGCAGCCAGACTTCCACCTTATGGCCTCTCGGCTCCTCGTTCCTGCCGTACCGCTTATGCTGGGCAAATGTCCGCCTTGGGCTTCGCATTATATTAATCAGCGATTGAAGCATGATCAACAAATAAAGAAAATGCCGGGCTATGAACGCATTTATATTACTCGTGATGATGCCTTGGCTAGATTCGTCGTTAACGAGGATGAGGTCATGCGCTTGCTAGAGAAGAAAGGCTTCCGTAAAATCACCCTTACTCCACTGTCCACCAAGGAGAAAGTAGCCATATTTTCTAGCGCTCGTACAATTGTCGCTCCATTCGGAAGCGGGAGCGCGAACGTTGCCTTTTGCGAGGCAGGCGCGGCCCTCGTAGAGCTTGCTCCACGAACATTCGCAGACAATTATTTTTGGAAGCTATGCAGCTTTGCCAGCGTTCAGTATTACGAAATGGTCTGTGAGGTCGAATCACCTCCCAAAGCCAATGTTGGCGCTGACAACATTATCGTGGACATCAACAAGCTGGAACGCGTGCTTCAACTTCTAGGTATTTAGGTTAGGTTCGCAGTGCCTTTCGCGAACAATCACCTAGCATATTCCAAATTTAGTAGACATATATTGTAGTTATACCAAAATCGACCACTAACAGGAGGGCAATAAGTTGAAGATTCTGATTTGGACCCCGAATTTCTCTATTGGCGGAGGAATGCGTCTGCTTTACAACCTCACAGCAGCAATGGCCAGGCAGTCGGGTGTCGAACATATACGACTCGTAGTAGCGCCCCAATCTATGATGAGAAATATTAGTGAACTGAACGCAATTCGCAATGTAGAAGTCATCCAACATGATAAACTAATTGATCACCCCGACTCCTCTTATCTGCTGGCTAATGTAGATGTTGTCTATTATTACTGGCCTCATACCCATGAATACAAGGCGATTGATCGGCCGACATTATGCACCTTTCACGATACAACCCTATTTGACTTCGCACCTCCATTTTTAGATGGGAAGCAATTAAAGCAGCATTGGACGTTATCCAAAACATGGGTGGATCACGTAACGGCAGTTGCCGTATCCTCACAGCATGTTAAGAATCGTCTTATTATGCATTTTGGCAATCGCAATGCTGCAGCACATGTCATCCCTCATGCCATAACGCCGATTCCTCAGCGGTTCTCACACACGCTTTCTCGCGATATAGCCTTAAGAGTACCGCCGCAATATATTATTTATCCATCGAACACGTCGCCTCATAAAAATCATAATAATCTATTGCTCGCTCTTGCACGCTTTAAAGACAGAAAAAAATACCCGTTAGTCTTAACCGGATATTTAACCGAAACCTTGCGCCAGCCGTTTCCTGATTTTACCCCAGCTCATAGCTGGATTCCTACGCTTATCACGACGATGAAGACCCATCATCTCCAAGTCGATTCGGATCTATACCCTCTCGGATTCGTGAACGATCAGGATATACCTGCTCTAATCAAGAACGCCAAAGCACTCATAATGCCTAGCTTATCCGAGGGCGGCGGCAGTTATCCGGTTGAGGAAGCGCTGCGCCTTGGCACCCCGGTGCTATGCTCCGATATTCCGGTCATGCGGGAGCACCTGTCCCGGCATAGCGCCAAGATTGCCTGGTTCGATCCGCATAATCCAGATTCAATCGTTCAAGCGCTTGATGATGTTTTGCTTAATTACCAAACGTATAAAGAGTCTACAATGAAGGGCATTAATGATCCTACCCAGACATGGGATGACGTTGCCAAACGATACGTTGCGGTACTCAGGGAAACATATTGGCGTTATTATGGCAAGGCTTTGAATTAAAGCCCTGCCATCGCAAAATTCTCGAATATAACCGTGTAATCTCTAGCTACATGCAGCCAGTTCCTTTGCAGAATGCCATCTAATGCTGCTTTCTGTGAAGGAACAACGGCTTTGCCCTGCTCCCACAGCACCCTAATCGCATCCGCCATCTCTAGCTGATCACGTGGATTGAAGGTGGCAAAGCTGCTCATATCGGATATGACCTCCCGCACAATGTCCAGCCTTCCAAAAGCTACTGGCGTCTCCATCAGAAGGGATTCCAATATCGGAAATGGACAGCTTCCCTCGAATAGAGTCGGTACGATCGTGCCTGCTGCATATCGATATAACGAAGGAAGATCTGCAGAAGGCAGACGACCGATGAACAGAATCGACGACTTAATATCAGGATCGCCAATCGCATTCAAAGCCGCACTAATTTCCCGCTGCCGCGGCCGATTATTCAGATCATCCGTAAAGACCAGCTTCAAGCCAGAAGCTCTGCCAACCTCAGTCAATCTAAACCGGTGGAAGGCGTCAATAAGCCTGTCATGATTCTTATGAAGCCTGATCACGGAAGGGAAGGTTAAATACGGACCATGCAGTCGATATTTAAGCCGGAATTGTTCCTCCGCATGAACCCCGAAGGAAGAATATTCCTCGCGAGGTGCTGCAAACCTTACGACAGCTGTCTTATGCAACGGCAATCCAAGGAAGGACAAGCCTTCATGATTTCGGGTAAATTCAGAATCAAATACGACGGCAGCCGCGCTGTTGATCACCTTTTGTGCAACCGTGTGAAGATATTGGTAATGTGCCTGCTCACCTGCATACAAATCAGGAAAGTGCAGATAAACCAAATCATGAAGACATACGATAAACGGCCGATGCAAATACTGGGCCAATGCCATGCCAACATACGGTACGATCCAGACATCCGCAGGGACCGTTCGGTTGACTGTATCCATACTATCCGTCGAATAGATCCGTATGCGGGAAGGATGCAAGGCCAGCAGATTAGAATAGATGCTCATGACTTCTCTGTAATTCGCCTCGGTCGTCGCTACATGCACCGTATAAGACTGCTCCAATGACAACAGCCCTTCTGATAAACGAACGATAAAGCGCCCAATTCCTTCGCCATCCATCGTAATCTGTGAACCGAAGCATAAGAATATGCCGATATGCTGATAACCAGTCCGCAAGTTTCCTACTTCAACCGGGGCAGGCAGCTTCACATCCTCAAGCAGGTTCTGTACCTGCTCTGTCAATAATAGACTTGCGATCCATCCCCGCCTCGTCTGCCCTTGACGCAGTGCCCCCACATAGTCACCAATCTTGGCACCGTCTGGATCACGGTTTGCCAGATGGACGTGAATGCCATGTATGAAATCAAGGTCTGCGGCAGGGTATAGCGTCTGGATCACGTAAGCAGCGGTGTTGCTGTCACCTGATGGTTTTCTGCCAAATACAATTTCTGCTTCGCCGCTTTGAATTAACGAAGCAGCAATTACAGCCCGCGATGTCCCCGTCTCCAGCAGCTTTCTATGCGCAACAAACCCTGCTTGATCCGGCTCTCTTTGCAGAATCTGACGATACAATTCCCACAAGAAATCTTCCGTACTCAGCTTAAATACAGGCTGCAGCCATTGAATAATTCGACTGCCCGGCGAGAGGCTTTGTCTGAACACGGCATTATCCGCTTTTAATCGCGCTATATCCAAGGCGTCGGACTTTTCCGTCTTCATACGTCCGCCCTTGCCTCTCTTTCTCGCCCGCACCGATTTCTTTCCGCGCAATCGTCTTCCCTTGCCTTTTCTTCTTGACAGCTTCCTCGGCTTTGCATGTTTGCGACGTTTACTGCGTGCTTGTCGATTGCGCGAGCTGCGCTTAACCGAACCTTTTCTGCGGTTTCCTTTGCGTTTCATACCCAGCCTCCAATCCTCTTCTTCCTAGTTAGAGTATTGTCACGGTGAGAAAAAGCAACGGCTGAAGCCCTTGCTGCTTAGTGATTTCAACCATTTTTCATAAAATAGACAGCAGTCTAGCAAATTTTGAAGCAAATTTATTCCTAATGAATATACATAGAGTAACTGCTCTGATCTTTCATTCCTGTTGTCAAAGGAGCCGATTGACTTGCTGCATACTCACTCCATTCCGAACAAAACGGTCATTATTGGAGCAGGTGGACACGCGAAAGTGATTCTTGATATGCTGCGCTCCGATCCGCATGTGGAAATTATCGGCTGTATCGGCAACGAGCCAGGCACTTCCGTGCTGGGCGTTCCTGTCATCGGCGGTGATGATAAGCTAGCGATGCTGAAGGAAGAGGGCGTAAGCCATGCTTTTGTCGCTATCGGCAATAATGCCAAGCGCCGTGACCTTGCCATTCACGCACAGAGTATGGGCTTCGAGCTTATTAATGCTATCAGCTCTCATGCTTATATCGCCCCTAGCGTCATTCTTGGCAAGGGCATTGCCATTATGGCGGGCAGTATCATCCAGCCTCATACACAAATTTGCTCCTATGCGATTGTGAATACGAAGGCCAGCGTTGATCATGATGGCTACATTGGCGAGGCTTGTCATATTGCTCCCGGATGTACGCTATCCGGCGGCGTTAGAGTAGGCGATACAAGCTTCCTCGGTACAGGTACCGTCGTCATTGATGGGAGACAAATTGGGGAAGGGTGCATGATCGGTGCGGGAGCCGTAGTTACCCGGAATATACCTGATCATGTGCTTGCTGTAGGCGTACCTGCTGCCATCAAGTCTGCATGGCCAGCCAAAGAACGAACGTAACTCGGAGGGAGGCATAATGTTGAAAGACAGATTTTATCCGGTTGCCGTTCCCGTTCTAAACGGAAATGAGAAAAAATATGTGTTGGACTGTCTCGATTCAACTTGGATATCTTCTACAGGAAAATATATTACCGCCTTTGAAGAGGCATTTGCCGCCTATTGCGGCACTAGATTTGCTATTTCTTGCAGCAACGGCACTACAGCGCTTCATCTGGCGCTGCTGGCGCATGGTGTCGGTCCAGGCGATGAAATTATCGTCCCCACACTCACCTTCATCGCTACAGCCAATGCCGTCGTTTATTGCGGTGCCAAGCCTGTCTTTGTCGATTGTGAGGAAGATACATGGAATATGAATCCTGAGCTTCTGGAAAGTGTAATTACACCTCGGACGAAGGGCATCATCCCTGTCCATGTGTACGGCCACCCCGCAGATATGGATGCTATTCAAGAGGTTGCTGATAAGCATGGACTATTCGTTCTTGAGGACGCCGCTGAAGCACTCGGAGCAGAATACAAAGGACGCAGAACGGGTTCGTTAGGGCATACAGCAACCTTCAGCCTATTCGGCAATAAGATTATTACGACTGGGGAAGGCGGTATGATTACGACGAATGATGAGGATCTGGCTAGAACGATGCGTACGCTGCGAGGGCAAGGCATTGATCCTGTTCGTAAATATTGGTTCCCTGTTGTCGGCTATAACTATCGTCTAACGAACCTGCAGGCTGCTGTTGGCTGCGCACAGCTTGAGAACGTCGAATGGCATGTGAGCGAACGAATCAGGGCAGCATCGCTCTACTATGAGCAATTAAAAAATGACAGCTCCATTACACTGCCTGTTCAGAAGCCTTGGGCTAAAAATGTGTATTGGATGTTCAGCGCCGTCATGCATGATTATAATGAAGCGGAGCGCAATCAGCTTATGCTGCTGCTCAAGCAGGATGGTATCGAGACAAGGCCATTCTTCTACCCGATGCATGTGCTTCCACCCTACAAGGATCTTCAGCCCAAAGAACAATTCCCTGTCGCCAACCGAATTTCGGCACAAGGAATTAACGTCCCAACTTACGGAGGCATCACGGAAGAGGATGTTCAGTATATTAGCAGTCGGCTTAAAGAGCGCTTGCGCGACGTATAGCTAAGCCAAGGCAAGCTTTTGAGGGGCTGTCCGACAAGCAGTCCAGTCCATTGCCATGACTTGATCAAAAAATGGATAAATGGCGGTGCATGGAGATTATTCCTGCACCGCCATTTCTGGCTTCTAGCGTCTTCTTGAGCAATACCTCCGTACTTCGCATATGGTGGATGACACCTCTATTTGGCAACAAATCATTCACTCCAGCCAGTTACAGTCACCAATTCAATTTACTTAAATAACGTTTCTTCAACTGCGAGCTCCCTCACCATTGTGTGAAGCTAGCCTCATTCGAATGGCCGGTGTACCCTTCAGATATGAGTTGTATGAGGCTAGCCTCATAGCTCAGGAGGGGAGCCTCCCGAGGTATGAGCTTTACCTCATACATTCAAGCTAATCTCCCCAACTGCCATAATTATAAGTGCTTTCCCTCACATCTACGTGAGTTAACCTCATAGGAGTTCGCCTGCCCCTCCCGCTCCCTAATTCAAACGTTTGGAACAGCGCCATTTTTATTTTGCTTTTCAATACCAAAAAAGGTGATACAGGAATTATTCCTGTATCACCTTTTGGTGCTTAGCACTCGTGAATTGCTATTATTCTGCATCCAGACTGATTTGATAGCCCAGCTTGCGAAGATCAACGACTCGCCTTATCTCCTCCAGATCCCCTGCTACCATTTCCTTAACCAGATCCGCTAAGCTGCTTGCCGGCTGCCAGCCGAGCTGCTCTCTTGCCTTGGTCGAATCGCCTAGCAATAGATCCACCTCAGAAGGACGATAGAAGCGAGGATCTACCTGAACGATTGTACTTCCTGCTGGGAGTTGATACGCAGAATCACTGCAAGACACGACGTAGCCATACTCCTCGGCTCCCTCTCCGTGAAAAGCCACCTCAATACCTACCTCCGCAAAAGCCAGCCGTACGAATTCCCGCACTGCCGTCGTTGTTCCCGTAGCGATGACGTAATCCTCTGCCGTATCCTGCTGCAAAATGCGCCACATGGCCTCGACATAATCCCTTGCGTGACCCCAATCCCGCTGTGCCGACAGATTGCCAAGCGCGATGGTGTCTTGTAAGCCGGAAGCAATTCTAGCCACCGCTCTGGTGATCTTCCGAGTAACGAATGTTTCCCCTCGAACAGGGCTCTCATGGTTGAACAAAATACCGTTACAGGCATACATGCCATAGGCTTCCCGATAATTAACGGTAATCCAATAACCATATAGCTTCGCAACAGCATAAGGGCTTCTTGGATAGAATGGCGTCGTCTCACTCTGTGGCACAGCCTGCACAAGTCCGTACAGCTCCGAGGTTGAGGCTTGATAGATGCGCGTCTTCTCCGACAAGCCAAGCAATCTTATGGCTTCGAGCAGGCGAAGCGTGCCGATTCCATCGGCATTCGCCGTGTACTCTGGTGCATCGAAGCTAACATGCACATGACTCATAGCCGCCAAATTGTATATTTCATCTGGTTGAATCTGCTGAACTAAACGGACTAGGTTCGTTGAATCCGTCAAGTCGCCGTAATGAAGAAATAATGTCAGTTCCGAGGCGTTCGCCGTTTCAACAAGCCGATCAATTCTTCCGGTATTTGCTAGCGAGCTTCGGCGGCGAAGTCCGTGCACAATATAGCCCTTGGCCAATAGCAGCTCGGCAAGATACATGCCATCCTGCCCAGTAATCCCTGTTATAAAGGCGACCTTCTGCATGATTCCCTCCGTCGTATTCATCATATTGGATTGACTGTATCACTCCAATATATTATGAATCTAGCAGCGAGCCGGTATTGGACAGAACACTATTTTTACACGCAGAACCTGATTATTTGCTTGCTTTTCCTTGCTTAATATTATCGACCTCGTACATATTCACGTTCGTGCTAATAATATACCCAGGCGCTTCTTGCCCGCGTTTTTCGCGATGGCCTTGAATATGGGCATCACTTTTCTCCCAATTTTTCCAAGCATCGAGCGACTCCCAACGGATCATTACCATAACCTCTTCGTTGTCCTTGTTGTTCTTATTCACCATTACGCTATAATCAACGAGGCCCTCCATCTCATGAAGCGGGCTGTTTCCACTGAAACGCTCGACAACCTTCTCGGCATTTCCTTTCTCTACAAGGATCGTTCTAGTTTGAATAAGCATATCTTGCACCTCCATAAAATTTACAATCCTATACATCTTTTTAAATGATAACATTAATCATTATCAAAATCTATTCCATTCTAAAACAGCTGCGGACATTCACTATCTAGATGCGAATTTCCTCCTGCGCTATGCTATAATCGACAAAAAGCGAAGCATCTGATTAATCCAGATGTTTCGCTATTATACTGGAGGCCCTTGCCCATATGATCATCCATAAAGGAGAGACGCTGTTCCGACAAGGTGAAACGGGACCGCTCTACCATCTAAGCAGCGGCTTGCTGAAGATCGTGCGTCTGCATGAAGACGGACATCAGCTTCTCGTTAATATCATTACGCCGGGCGAGACGATTCCCCATCACTCACTCATTAGCCCAGCCCCTTATTACGGTACAGCCATTGCCCTTATTACTAGTAAGATCGACATCCTGCCGGCAGCAGAATGGTATGAGAAGCTGGAACATCATCCGGACCTGTTCCGCCCCCTAGCTCTTCAACTGCAAGACAAGCTGCGGATGATGCAGCAGCGAATTGACCAGCTTACGGAGCTGACCCCCGCAGATAAGCTGCTCAAGGTGCAGCGATGGTTCCAGACTTATATCGGAACTGCTGAGCTTACCGAAATTCTAACGCAGGATGAAATCGGACAATTCATCGGAATGCGCCGAGAGACCGTTAATCGACTGTTACGTGCTCAGAGGGCAGCCGCCGGACCGAAAAATTCATAATGCACATCCTGCTCAGGTACGCCCCATTCCTTCAACGCATTGTTAATAGTCCGCATAAACGCCAGAGGACCGCAGAAGTAGAAGGCTGCTTCCTTCGTTCCTGCTATGCTTTTTAGCCATTCCAAGTCCATATAGCCTTCTTTGTGGAAAGCATTCCCTGCATAATCTTGTTCCGTCGGCTCTTTATAGCACCAGTAAACCGACAGCTTATCATGCTGCTTAGCAAGATCCTCTACTTCCTTGCGCATCGCATGCACATGTCCATTGCGTGCTGCGTGAATAAACGTTACTTTTCTGTCTCCGTTGGTCTCCATTAGCGTATGAAGCATACTAACCATCGGGGTAAGCCCCACTCCGCCGCTTAACAGGACTACTGGTTTATTTTCCTCATGATTTAAGATGAAATCCCCTGCTGGTGCAGACAGCCATACAACGTCACCTTCTGTCACATGCTCATGCAAATAGACAGATACTTTGCCCGCTGGACGTCCTTCTGCTGCATCCTCTCGTTTAACAGAGATTCGATAATAAGCTTTATCCGGCGAATCCGATAGGCTGTACTGTCGCAAATGTGTATAGCGTTCTCCCGGAATATTAACCTTAATGGTAATATATTGACCCGGCACAAATTGCGCTAGTTCGCCTCCATCCTGAGGGACGAGATAGAAGGATGTGATGACATCTCCCTCGGCTGCTTTTTTCTTAACCAAGAATGGCCGAAAATCAGACCATCCGCCTGCTTGTTGTTCTGCATCTTTATACATTTCTGCTTCTATTTGAATGAACACGTCAGCGATAACACCATACGCTTGCCCCCATGCCTCAAGAATCTCATCCGTTGCAGCATCGCCGAGCGTATCCTTTATTGCCGCCAGCAAATATTGTCCGACAATCGGATAATGCTCGGCCTTGACCCCCAAGCTGCGATGCTTGTGAGCAATCTGCTTGACGACCGGCATAATATTCTCCAGTCGATCAATATGAAGCGCTGCCGCATAGACTGCATTCGCCAGAGCCGCTTGCTGTCTCCCCTGTTTCTGGTTGGCATGGTTGAATATATGGAGCAGATCAGGATAATCGGTGAACAATGTTTCGTAGAAGCGCTTGGTAATAGTTGTTCCATGTACTTCCAGTACAGGTACTGTAGATTTAATGACTGCTATCGTATGTGCGTTTAGCATCGTAATCGCCTCGTTTCTAATATTCGATATGCCCTTAGTATACGTAAGGCGCTTCTCTTAACCTGTGATTACAATCACAGTAAAAGGCAACGATTTGTGTCTGGGAAGAACCTTTCATGCTCCTCTATATATTCCGAATGCAGTCAGAGATTATTCAGGCCCGCGTTATGTTTGATTTGTCCATATCATCATTTTGTTTTTGAAGAAAATTATTACGCGTGCTGCTTTATAGGATCACATATCTGCTGATGCATGATATCGTACTATGGTTTGTTCCTTTTATAGTTACGATATCGAGAAATTGCTCTTGGCAAATTTGAAATCCCTATAAATAGACTGCCAATAATGGGGAGTATATCTAAAAAAGACGGTCTATGATCGCCATCTCCCTCAGGTCCGGTCCGCGGCTGTTCAGCATCCCAGTAACCATAAATAAGTGCTCCCGATGAAAAAACGATTATAAAGATACACAGTGCCAGATAAAATACATACCGATTCAAATTACCACTCCTCTAACGTCATATACCCATCATAAATCATAATATATACTTTGACACATAACCCTTCACGTTGTATTTATCAAATTCATTATTCAAAGTTCAGATTGCCGTCGTCCAGTTTTTTTCATTATATAATAGAATTGTACATAATGTGTTCCGATGATAATCATCCCGTGTTGGCATTGTTTTGGAACAACTGATTATCAAATATCAACATAGAGCTCAATTTACTTTAATACAAATTCCGATAAAACAAAAAAGTATTTGATCTATCCAGATCAAATACTTTACTTAAGAATATTTGGAAATGGATATATCCCTTTGCAAGGTTTTAATCCCAATCTAAGATATCCTCCTTCTATGTTACTACAACAAATCATTTAACCATTCCTTTATTTTAGCCAAAGCGTTTGCCTTTGAAATCATAAAATCTCCTTTTAATAATATTACCTATTCAGATTTCACGATTTCAACAGCAACTGTAAGGAGAAACATCCTGCAAAACATAATTAAAATTTCTCAGACAGCACGTATCCGAAATCCTGTGTTATCTATTTACTTAACAGGTGTTAATACGCCTCCATCCATTTCACAAACGGTATCACACAACACCTCAATATCCTCCGCATAATGAGAGGACAAAATAATGGTAATGCCTTCTTGCTTTAATCCTCTTAACATTTCACGGATTTCTAAAACCCCTTGCTTGTCCAAACCATTCATTGGTTCATCAAGAATTAGTAGCTTCGGTTTTTCCATAATGGCTTGTGCAATACCAAGCCGATGACGCATGCCTAGCGAATACTTCCTTACCTGCTTTTTACTCTTGGGATCAAGACCTACACGCGCCAGGGTTTCACGAATAGCATCATCCGATATTCTACGCCTTATAGAAGCAAGCAGCTTCAGATTTTTGAACCCGCTGAGTGAGCCAATGAAGCCAGGTTCTTCAATGATAATGCCAATATCCTGAGCTGCCGCAGGTTCCACAGGATGGCCATTGACTAGAATACTACCGGAATTAAGCTGCATGAAACCGCAGATGCATTTGAAAAGAACAGTTTTTCCAGATCCATTCCGTCCGATTACTCCATGAATTCGGCCGGTTTCAAACTTCACAGACACTTGATTTAAAGCAGTCGTTTCCTTAAAGCTCTTTACTGCTTCTGATACTTCTACCATATAGGTTCCCATATCAATATCCCCTTATTTGAATATTCATATCTTTTTTACAAAACACAATTATAGAAATAATACTCATAAGCACAATCGCCCCCAACAAGCAGGCTACTGCATATATGGGTGTAGGCATTGAGCCCGAATCGGACCAATCCAAAAAAAACATACTTGCCCAACTAATCGGCGACAGGAAATAAATCACATTTCCAAAAGAAAGCTTACCTACATAAACGGCAAAGTATGCGATACCAGTGAATACACCAGCTACTATTAATCCGCTCATTTTACCAATTACAATATTAAAACTGAAAATAAGAACACCTATGAATACAGTAACAAGCCAAAACAACCCAAAGCTTATCAGCGTTGCTTCGATGGCCGAAAAGAGGCTAATTACCGGATCTCCGATAACTGCGAAATTAGTTATACCGTACTTGTCAGTACTACCTGGATCAAAGGCTAATGTCTTTAAAACAGCCCCCCATTCTGTAGCAAACTTCAAGTTCGGAATTAATACAATCATAGACATAAGTACAAAAAATGCAGTATAGACAAATCCCGCCAATACAATGTAAAGGAGCTGACCCGTTATCCAGTTTCGACGGCTTGTTCTAATGATTACGAACGGGGCATATTTATCCGCGAACGGAGCATCACAAAACAATAATGCCGTCAGGCCTCCATAAATGGGAAACATAACAGGAGTGGTTAGTAAGTATGGAAATACCCAAGGTGTTACAGCAACACCTACAGCGGAAGCATAATCCGAAATCCAAGTAAAGACCCATATCGAGTATGCCATTATGACAGCTGCAAGCGTGTAAATACGAGGAGTTACAGGCCACTTTGTAAAATTGACTCTAGCAGAAAGCCATATCGTTTTCAGATCAATCAAACTGCTTCCTCCTTCGTATTTGTACTAATGTCCCATATCCCATCATGAGACACAATATCATGACTGTCCCCAGCTTGAACATCACTGCGGCTATCGGAGATCCTGGATCGTACACTCCTTCAACAATTGTACCTAATTTCAAAAATTGCGGTATATCCCACGAACTGGTCATTCGAAGTAAAACAAAATAAAGTACCGTGGGAGCTGCCATTGCTGTAAAACGATTGGGAATATAGGTTGAAATCCATAGCGCCGCTACCGCAAATAGAGCAGAGGATAGTGACAAATGAGCAGCAGAGTAAACAAGGTAGCGAAACGGCATTCCTGCTTCCAACAATATTGTATACGCATCACCACTAGTAATCCGGGTAAAGAACGGCAATTTGATTAACAATAACATTGCATACAAAAGAATACCTATAAATGTCGCCAATGTACCAGAGAGAGCGCTCACTAAAACCTTAATTGTTGCATAATTACGTACTCCCGAACGAATGATCCAAAAGCTGGCGGCACGTTCCTCCCATTCAGAAGCAAAGGTCAGTGCAAACGGAATGAGTGGTAATATGCCTACAATCAAAATAATATTCCCGCCTCCTCTTAACATCACCACGGACAACACATCAGATAGGGGGCTAATCTTACCGACAGAAGTCAGAAACAGTACTAATGTAACACCACAGCTGCTTGCAACAAAACTTACAGAAAAAATAGCTCGACTGATACTTATTGCAAAAAGGGATAAAAAGAGTTTCATTTAACCATCACCTCATACCGGACAACTTTTCACCTGTCATAGCATTTACGACATATTGACTATAGTTGTCATATGGAAACTTCGCTTGGCTTTGGGAATCTACAAATATATTGGGCTTGGCAATAGCAAATACCCATGCTGGAATTAATTCATAAGCATTTTCTGCTGGAATTGATACATAGCATAGCTCTGCAGACGTGATTCTTGTCCCCTTTTCCAATATTAGTTCTGTATATTCCTTGAGTAGAACCTGTAAAGCATCCGCAACTCCGATGAGTGTCTCTTTCGTCCCAGCCTTTGCATTTACAACATCATACATACCGGTAACTTGAATATTAGTCAAACCGTCCTTGGTATAGTTAGCGTTAATTATTGGATACTTCATGAAGTTTCCTGAAGCTCCCGTTGCTGTTCCTTTTCCCCATTGCCACTGTACGTTGATTATAGGAATCTCATCTATCAACTGCCGAAAGTGAAATAAGTAACCTTCGTCCTCCTCAGACCAAGTGAGCTTTTCAGCTACTTCTCTATCAGGATGGTTCCTAACATACCATTCATAATGTTTTCTGATGGTCTCTAAATCTTTAGAGTATGCTTCTGCAACCTCAAGCTTTGGTAAACCGATACCATATAATTCTTTTTCAATCGCCACAAGTGTATCCTCATAACTCTTAAAAGATAAGTCCGTAAAAGAAGCGTAACCGCTTCTTGAATCGCTTCCAAGCATTTGCTCAGTCAAGCTCGGTGGTCCTACCTCATTCGATATAAGAGATGGCTTTGGCGTGGACCCTATTTTTTCTACAACATAATATAGGCCCCCGTTTACATCATTCTCAATCCCAAATTCTTTTCCACCATCAAGCACAGTAAGGTATTCTTTAATGGACTTACTTTCGGTTTGAAACTGCGGCCCCAATGCCTGAGTTTTTTTAGCAATAATGTCATTGCGCAACAACCCCTCAGCAACGACATCTGGGTTCAGTTCCAGAAAAATTGTAGTATACTTTTTGGCGGAGGCTACAGATTTGACCTTGGCTGGATCAAACGAGACTTCAAGGGTTTCGGGTAGTTTCACAGTTTGCAGGAACTGCTCCAAGTTCAGGTTGTTGTTTGACGGCTTGCTATCTTTAGGCGATCCCATACAAGCAGAAACAGACAGCAACATTATGCTGCTGAACAACATGATGATAATTTTTCGCATAGCTGGTCATATCTCCCTCACACGCAGTTTTATCATACAAAATGCAGGTGGCGAGCACACCTGAATTTTGTATATTTAGTTTAATTATGTCATTTTTTTGAGTATTATGTACAAGATATTATTCAGGAAGCCTTTCTAAAAGCAATAAGTAAAATGCCAAGCACACAGGATAATAAGTACCGAAGAGCCTGGATTGGATAACTGCGTCTACAACAGGTTCCCGAAATTTTACTTATGTTAGCGGCTACGGTGGAGTTGGTAATCAATATGCTTTAACTGGCTATCCGGCTGACTATAATTTTTCTAATTATTCAGTATCTAGAACTTGGTCTCCGACACTATGGTCTTGAACAATAGATAAGATCGTGTTATAAGTCATACTATAAAAAGAAACATATATCCTTCGTTGAATGCTTTCATCCAGTAAAGAAAACTCGGGTGATATGAATTGAACAAGATCATCATTTGAATTTTTTATTAAATTAATCCTCCTATTGCTATTAATAAGTTAAGTGAATCATACCGCTGGTAGGATCAATTGCATCAAGGAATTATGACCCAAAAAAGACCTCAGTTTACAATTAATACTACAATAACACATTTTATTACTTTTTAGCGTCGAAAAATGTCGTTATATAAATAGTTCAAAACTACCGTTTTTGTGTCTCGGGTAACTCCAATCTTTATAATTAAAGATAACAATACTACTAAGGTATAATCATCATTTATTAGGCATCTGAAATAAAGCTATGTTATGCAACTCTCATACCTGAAATAAAGAGGCTGATAAAAAAAGGGTGCGTTACATCCCCCCGTATCATTCAGGCGAATCTTATTGCAAAATCTCAAAAAAAAGATGGACAAGCGTAATAACGCTATTCCATCTATTGGGTATGAGGCTCTATAGTTTAGGCATCACGCTTTTAATATAAAACTCTCCAGTCAGCTCAAACCGCATAGTATCTGCTATTTCAACGTCCGCTCTATCGGCATCCCCAGCCATTCCCGCGCATTGCGTTCATCCCTATGCATTTGCTCAATCAGAGCATCGGTTGACTCGAACCGAATTTCATTCCTCATCCTTTCAATAAAGGATACAGCGATTTCCTGATTATACAAATCACCGCTGAAATCCATTACGTGAGCTTCGATTAGATAGCTGCTGCCTCCTACCGTCGGCCGATATCCCGCACTGATCAAGCAATTTCGATAAGCAATGAGATGGTCTGACGGATCAGAGATTTGTACCGATCCAATATAGACCCCCACCCCTGGAATCACGTAATCTTCCGTGATCTTGAGATTCGCTGTGGGGAAGCCGAAGGTTCGTCCAAGCTGATTGCCTGTTACGACTGTCCCACACACGCTATAATCTCTACCTAATAGCTGTCGAGCCTCGCGTACCTTCCCTGCGGCGACTAGCTCACGAATATATGTGCTGCTTATTTTCCCGCCGTTCATCCTCACCAGAGGAACACTCGTTACTTGAATTCCAACTGCTGCGCATAATTGCTTAAGAAGCACAACGTCCGAGGCTCTTCCTTTTCCAAAGCTGAATTCTTCCCCGATTACAATCCGCTTTACATTCAATTGTGTGAGATGGTCCTTTACAAAAGCTTCAGGCGTAATCTGCGCATTCTCTTGCGTCCAATTAACTTCATACACAAGCTGTACGCCCTGCCGCTCGAATTGCCGCTTCCTTTCCTCGAACGGTGTTATAAAAAGGTTAAATTCATCATTCTTATCGATTACCGAACGCGGATGCTGTGAAAAAGTAAGCACAGCCAGCTTATCGCTTCCTGTTAACAACTGGCGAGCCTCATAGAAGAGATGCTGATGCCCAATATGCATACCGTCGAAATTTCCAATGCAGAGCACGATAGGCTCATCGTTTTTTGGAGGTGCGCTGTTTATTTGTACGTATTGCATCATAATCGCCTCTTAGTAATTGTAATCATTGCCTGTTCCAACTCTATTCCATATGCAAATGCCGTTTACCATCTATCTATTGTGCCCCCTCTGCAAGCATTAGCGCCTAACATTTATTTGCCTTGCCCCGATAATCGGCTGTACGGAAGCTGCTTCCGCAACCGCATGTTGCACGTGCATTAGGATTCTCAATCGTAAACCCATTGCTCATCGCCAGCTCCTGGAAATCAATGCTGACACCCGCGATGTACCGCTCGCTTTCCTGATCAATAACAACCTGAATCCCTTCCATATCCAAGATGCGATCCGTATTCTGCAATTCCGACTCAAACGCCAAATGATACGATAGTCCGCTGCATCCGCCATCCTTAACGCCTACTCGCAGAAACGATTCCGGTGTATCACTTTCTGCCATCATCTCGCTAATCTTAAACTGTGCTCTCTCACTGATTGTAATCATCCACTGAACAACTCCATCCCTGTCATGATCGTCTTATTTCACTTTATTTAATATAGTAAACTTTAATATATAATAATTATGATAATGATCTTTTTGTTTGTCAATAAGCATTCTAATACTAATCACAGCGCACTTTATAAACGTATGTATTGACTATGTTTATCGACTAGGCTACACTAATTTTAGATTGTTATAATAGCCAATAATGAAAGCGGAAGTGAAAGGTTCTCCTTTTCTTCCGCTATTCCTATTCCTTGCGCATTTATATCTATTACTAATCATATAACGATAGGGTGGTGGAACAACATGAAGGATGATTTGGATATGTCTACCCGTGAAAAAATTATGATGCTGATCAAAACAAACGGAGAAGCCAGCACCAAATTGTTAACTGAACAGCTTGGCATTACCTTAATGGCTGTTCGCCGTCATCTGCTTGCATTAGAACGAGATCATTTAATTGCTTCCAAAACCGTTCGTCAGCCTATGGGTCGTCCAACCGCTGTCTATCATTTGACCAAGCAGGCGGAGGATCATTTCCCCAAAAAATATCATACGGTCGCTCTTGATCTTCTGGCGGAGCTTGAAGGCGAGGCCGGGGAAGATATGGTTAACCATTTATTTGATCTTCGCAAAAAGTCTCTTTTTAATAAATTTGAAGGACAGCTGCAAGGAAAAGATCTTGAGGGGAAAGTTGCCGCTCTCTCCGATATCCAGAACGAGAATGGCTACATGGCCCAGTGGGAGAAAGAATCCGACGACGCTTATCTATTGACCGAATATAATTGCCCTATATCACAAGTCGCCAGCAAATATAACCACGCTTGCACCTGTGAGCTAAGTCTATTCGAATCCTTGCTGGATGCAGACGTAGAACGAACCGATTGCCTGACCAAGGGCGGCAAAAAATGTGTCTATCGGATTAGAAAAAAAAATTAACAACGATGCTTCTCATTGCAGCCAATGGATGAGAAGCCTTTTATTTATATCCCTTTGACGGCAATCTTTCTCATGCTATAATACTATATATACTTGTATATAAAATATACTTAAATAAGGAGCTACAATCATGACTAATCTATCGTCCGATGAATTCGTGGACATGATAATAATCGGTGGAGGGCCAGCGGGCATGTTCGCGGCGTTCTATGCCGGCATGCGCCAGGCAAGCGCTAAAATAATCGACAGTATGCCAGCGCTAGGCGGGCAGCTTACAGCGTTATATCCAGAAAAATATATTTATGATGTAGCTGGCTTTCCTAAAGTGACTGCCCAACAGCTTGTCAATAATTTGCAAGAGCAGCTGGATCACTTCCCTGTCCAAGTTGCTTTAGAAGAAAAAGTGCTTGAGGTCAATAAAATAGCCGAGCATCATTTTCAGATTGTTACAGACAAAGGCACTCATTATAGCAGAGCCGTTATTATAACCGCAGGCGTTGGCGCCTTTGAACCGAGACGCTTGGAGCTGCCTGAGGCTCCGCGCTTTGAACATAAGAATCTGCATTATTTCATCAAAGATCTGAACACTTTTGCCGGGCAAAAGGTCGTTGTCTGCGGAGGCGGCGATTCTGCGGTCGACTGGGCTCTTATGCTGGAGCCGATCGCCGAGCAAGTTACGCTTATTCACCGGAGAGACAAGTTCCGTGCGCATGAGCACAGCGTGGATAATCTTATGCGCTCCACCGTGCAGGTCGTTACGCCTGTGGATATTCAACAGCTGCATGGCGATCAAGAGCTTAACAAAATAACCGTAGCCCATAGCAAGACTGGAGAAACACAGGAACTTGCTTGTGACTCCCTCATCGTCAACTATGGGTTCGTCTCTTCACTCGGTCCGATAGCACAATGGGGAATTGAGATTAAAGATAATTCCATCGTCGTTGACACCCGTATGGAGACGAATATACCTGGCATTTTTGCTGCCGGTGACATTACGACTTATCCAGGCAAGCTCAAACTAATTGCGGTTGGCTTCGGCGAAGCCCCTACTGCCATCAACAATGCCAAGGTATATATTGATCCGAATGCTAAGCTGTCGCCGGGTCATAGCAGTAATCTCAAGCTTTAAATAATTGTTTATTTACGAACAGATCGGGAGAGCATCACGCTGTCCCGATCCCCATTACGCTATTAACTTGACAAAGTAAAGCCTGTCATATATCTTTAATTAAAGATTATTAAATTTGAGATATATGACGCACGGAAATCCTATCCTTATTGCTGTGCACACATCATTAGACAAAGGGGTCTACGCAGATGACAACATTACGAGCAATTGAGGGTATTTTTCACCAATGACACGCTCGTTATTGTATTAAGCGGTGAGCCCATCAATGAGCCCATTTATCAGCATGGCCCCTTCGTAATGAACAGTGAGGAAGAAATTATTGAAGCATTCCATGATTTCCAGTCAGGCAAAATGGGCAGCACCGCGTTCTAATCTTTTCGAAACAAACCATACCAAGGAGGAATTATTATGATACAAGTCTATCCCGCAGATTCCAGGTACTCCGTTGATCATGGCTGGATTCGCAGCCGACCAAGCTTCTCCTTCGGAGAATATCAGGATGACGCCAATAGAAGCTTCGGAGTCATGCGTGTCTGTAACGACGATTATCTTGCAGCCAGTCATGGCCTCGGTGCCCATCCCCACAGCGATATGGAGATCGTCTCCATTGTTCTGGAAGGCCAAATTCGCCATGAAGACAATCTGGGCAATGTCGAGGTTACTTCCTACGGGCAGGTTCAACGAATGACTACGGGGACGGGAATTATTCATGCGGAGTACAATGCCTCTAAGACCGACGACCTCTCCCTTCTTCAATTGTGGTTCATGCCAAGGGAAAAAGGGCTTACTCCCTCTTACGAAACAAGCAGCTATAATACAGAGAGCATGGTTAATGCGCTGCTTCCAGTCGTCTCTCACCGTTCTTCCGAACAGGTAGCTCTTATTCAGCAAGACATGATGATTTATTTGAGCAAGCTAGACAAAGGACAAGAGCTATCCTTCACACAAGAGGAGGGCCGCCGTATTTTCCTATTCCTAATTGAAGGCGAGCTCACTGCGAACGAGACAACCCTTAACCAAAGAGATACCGCCAGAATCGAAGCTGTATCCGAGCTTACACTTGTTGCACAAGAATCAGCATTCTTCATGCTAATTGATCTGCCCTAAGGAGGAAGAACCGATGAAAGAAATATTTATCGTCAAGCATTCGGTAGGCGGCAAAATTTTTATTGATACAGGTAAGCAGATGATAGATTACAAATTTGAGCAAATAAAGGACCACTGGACCTTTACCATTTCAACCCCTAGGAATGAATCAATCGAAGAGCTTCTCCTATGGAAGCATGAGCTGAATGTTTTTATTTTTCATGAATTTGATGATCAGCCAACAACAAAAACATGGTACTACGTCAAAGACGGGCTAGTGAATTACGAGGAAGAGAACCAGCAATTAACCATCCTAGCGGAAGCAAAAATCGAATATGTTCCCGATCAGTTTCTGAACTGATCGAGAACCGCGGTGAACGGAGCCTTTTGCTGTCCCACTATATGTTTAAGCAGTCCAAATAAAAAGGGATGAGCAGCAATAACAGCTGCTCTATCCCTTTTTTATTCGTTGCTTTCGTATAGTAAGGCTATCCTCTCGTTTGGAACAGCCTCTTTCCCCTTATTTCTTTCCTTGCTTCACTAATCCTGCTACGCTCACCGTGCGCTTCGCTTGATGCTTGACAGCCGCTTGAACATCTTCGATCATCTTCCCATCCTGCCCGACAGTCACGCTTGTCCCATACGGATTCCCGCCAGCAGCGAAGGTTACAGGATCGGTATAACCGGGTGCGGCAACAATGGCCCCCCAGTGGTACATCGTGGTATACAAGGACAGTATAGTCGCCTCTTGCCCGCCATGCGGATTTTGCGCCGAGGACATGGCACTGACAACCTTATTGACCAGTTTCCCATTAAACCATAGGCCGCCTGTCGTGTCTAAGAACTGCTTCATTTGAGCTGGCATATTGCCAAAGCGTGTCGGCACGCTGAATATAATAGCATCCGCCCATTCCAGATCCTCTAATTTCACTTCTGGCACATCTTTTGTTGCCTCTACATGTGCTTTCCATCCCGGATTAGAATCAATGGCAGCTTGCGGTGCCGTTTCCGCCACTTTGAATAGCTTTACATCAGCACCTGCTTCTTTCGCACCTTCAGCAGCCCATTGGGACAATTGATAATTCGTTCCTCCAGAACTATAATAAATAATCGCTGTTTTTACGTTAGACATTGTTGTCATCTCCTTTTCCGATCACATGTCAATCTATAGTTATGCCTGCCGGTGTCCATCTCATCCAGCAACAAGCTGATACGTATTTCAATACCCTTTTCACTCCTGCATGAAACCCGAACAGTCATGAAAAACTAACAGCTATTACTACACAAATGAACGGAAAAGAGGAATAGGAATGAGCCTTCATCTTAGTGAAGCAAACGCCGATAATTGGCGCTCCATTGCTGCTTTATCCGTCTCGGAGCAGCAGCAGCAGTTTATAGAAAGCAATGCTTTTTCCTTAGCGGAATGCTTATTCGAGCACAATGCCATATCCCTTGGATTATATGACGGGCATACTCTAGTCGGCTATGCCATGTACGGATGGCCTGATTCTATCCGTAGAACCGCTTGGCTAGACCGCTTCATGATTGATTATCGCTTTCAAGGAAAGGGCTATGCCAAGCGTTTTCTCCCTCTCCTCATTTCATATATTCAGCAGCAATATGATTGCAACACCCTTTATTTGAGCCTCCATCCTGACAATAGCGGTGCTCAGAAATTATATGAGCAGTTTGGCTTTCGCTTAAATGGGGACATTGACGATGAAGGTCCAGTCGTTGGAGTGGTAATGGAATTGCAGCTTCGTTAACCAAAGATTGCAGCCCATTTTATAGGGATATGTGCCCTTTTTTCATTCAAAGCATATTGTAGAGTATGTTAAAAAGGAGGCACATCATGACCTACAATCAATCTTATATGCCACAATCGGCTGTTATGCCCGAGTATTACCAACAAATACAGCAAACCAGCCCAAATCAAGAACATGAAAATTCAAAGCCTACAACGGTGAATGAGCAGCCGTCTGCTCATCCCGCTTATCATTGCTGTGTGGACTTTAGTCAAATGCACCATCACTTTCCTCATCATATGCACGACTTTCATCACATGCATGATTACTTTCCGATGCATGACTTCCACCACATGCATTACTACCATCCGATGATGGATAGCTTCCATCCGATGATGCATGACATGTGGGATGATCATATGTACTACGATCACCCGCATCATCACCATGGATGGGAGTTCGCAACACTGGATTATCACCATGCTTGGTTTCATCCGATAATGCACCATATGCATCATCATCCACATCATCACCCGCACCATTTCTGCTTCCCGGTCACATGCCATCCAACTGGTGAATTGCATAAGAAGGCATCCGCTGAACAGACTTCAGATTAAAAGGATAAAGGGCAGATTGAATGGAATCATTCAATCTGCCCTTTATCTTAAACGCAATTATTGCACTAAGCTTCCCTCTAGCCGTGGACGGCTCCGACATGGGCCGATGGGGATTTGAATTAGACTTGTGTGTCCGCGCGGCGCCAAGTCATACAGCTCATCCATGGAACTAACGTCAAATCCCAGCAGCGGACGTCCTTTCATTCCGGATGCGCCAGCAGCAAGCAGCAAGCGCTGAATCAGCATGCCCGTCTCCATTTGTTGAATCCGATAGCCCCGATAACCAAGCTCGTCATGTAGATGTCCCCGATCACCCGCTACATGAAAGTTCAGCGGCACCTGGAATAAATTCACGTTATCCAATGACAACCCGTACTGAAGCCATGGCCTCTGATCGCCGGCCCGAGCAAGCTGCAATGCATGCGCCGCAGCATCATAATAATAGGCGCCATTATGAATTCCTTCAACGCCATAAAAGCAGCCATATAGCTTTACGCGAGGCACTAGGCTCTGTATCGAACCATCTAGATCATTTCGATAAGAATAAGAATCCATAATCTCTTGCAGCAGTGCCGCTACCTCCGACTGACTCACTGCTTCCAGCACAAATTCATTTTCTGGCGAGTAACGCTGTCTGCATACCTCTGCTAAATCATAGGCCAGTCTATTTACTTGAGGCAAATAATGATTCTGATATGGATAAGCCAATCCTTGCTCCCTTTTCAGATATTTAAATAAATGAGCGGAATCCATTAGGGAGGCTTCATTCAGCTTAGTCAGCATCGGATAGTCCGACACTTTTTTCGAACGCATATAAAGCTCGTGCTTAATCATCGGAAGCTGACTGCATAATTGTACGGATGACATCCGATTGTTATTGCTAGTATCATGGTGAAACCATTCCATGCTAGCATCTGTTGCCAGCGGAATGACAGCATATACACTTTCCTCTGCCTCTGCCAAGCCCAGCAAATGATTGATAGCACGGTCAAGATATTGAAAGTACACGCCCGTCTCAAAGTCAAAGCACTTCGCAACCTCAAGCAACTGTCCTATTAACAAGCCTGCGTCCAGTCCCTGCAAACGATATGAGAAATTATTATATTTATAAAAGTTTTTCCAAAACAACGTCGATACAAAAGCAACTGCGAAGCAGCCTGCTACGTTGCAGCGATTGCCCAAGGCCTTGCCTACATAAGAATCAAATTGACCTTCACGCAATAAAACCAAACGATGATGAGCCGCATCATAATGATAAATGCCGTCAGGCAATTCCTCCAGCTTCAAATACATATAAATTTCACTCGGATACAGCCCTCCGCCTGAAGGAACAAACCTTCTGCAAAGCTGTACGGAGCTTTCCCATGCCTCTCCCGTATTGCTCGCAATAGCAGCTTGACTCAGCTGTGACAGACCAAAGGTGTACCATAAAAAATGCCCGATGTCCCGAAGTGTCGGCTTCCCTTGCTCCCGTTTGCCCGTTAGCTTTAGCGGAACATCGGAAGCGAGAGGGAAGGCTTGCAGATGACGATATAGCTTATATGGCAGAGGCGCGTTCTCCCAATCTACTTCCACGTCTTGCGGTTTAGCTTTGTCAGGCTCGTATTGCAGCTGGTGCAAAAATGCCTTCAGACTCATTTCCTTCAGACGCATTGGTCCCTCCTCCTAAGTCTCCACCACATGAAAAAGCAACCTGTACGAGAGCCCATGACTTATGGAAACGGATGCGGATAACCATTGAGTTGTTCTTGCTTAAGCGGCTCCTTCACGTAGCCCAGCTCTGCTGGTATCCGCAGCACTCGCTCTAGGCCCGTCAAGCGGACAAGGTGTTGGCCGAATGTCATAGGAAGCATGCCGGGAATGAGCACCTTCACACAATGAAGCCCATTTCTCAGCGTTTCTGGCGTTGTTTGATTAACAACGATTACCTCCAAATTCAGCTCTCTGAACGTTTGGAGCAACATCTGTAATTCATCCGTTAAATCGGCATGCGGCGTTCTCGATTTAAAAGCTTCTTTAAATGAGAGAGCTGGCCGACCATTATGAAGCAGGAAATTCAGCCTTTCTTCTGCTTCCTTCAAGCCGTACAGCATGGAGTGATCCTCCATTTGCCGCACGAGAAAAGGATCATGAAGCATTTGCTCATAGAGGTCGCGGTTCGCCTCCAGCTTTTCGTTAAACCCAAGCAGCATGCCCGCAATCTCATGAATGGCCCCTTTTGCCGCCCTCACAGGATCAAGATGCGCCCCCGCAGCGCAAATCATATTGATGCCCTGATCCATTCTATTTTTGGCAAGCACCCACACGCTAGGAATGCCGTGCTCCATCGTCGAAGCGAATACATGCACCTCATAGCCAAGCACATCACGCAATCGCTCCACCATTAAATTCATTTCCAAATCACCTGAGGAATACGGATCTATAGGAACAAGCGGCAGCTGGGCGTACCACGTCATAAGAAAAGAATCCCGTTCTACAACCTCCAATATGCCGTAAAATATGGCTTCCTCCAGGCTTCCTCCCAAAGCACATCCATTGGAGGTTTCATATACAAAGCCGTGACCGCAGCCGGAGCTGTAATAAGCGAGCAGCTCTGGCACGAGGATAGGCCTCTCCTGCAAGAACGAATATCCCCACACCCAATCGATTTCCCTGCTTGGATCAAATGGTTGGAACGGAAAGCCCGGCTGTTCATACTGCGCCTTGTCATGTATGCCTACGCGAGAAGGGTCTAGCGCCAGCTCTGTCAAATGGGCGAAACTGTCATGAACCGCTGTCCGCTTTCCCCGCGGCGATATGCCGCAATAACGTTCCAGCCCCTCCAAGATCGCTGTCATTTCGCTGTCGGCAAAGGAATGGGTACGCCCTGCGCAACCTTCATCTCCTGAGAACATCGGCAGAATGATGCTGGCATCTGCAAATGGCGACACAAGATCAATCATTTTCCCAATCAAGAAACCACTGCGATTATCCAAATAATCATTGGAAAGCGCGGCCTGCAGCTCCACCATCGAACGAGTACGGTAGCTGTTTTCACTAATTTTCGGGCTCGCATGCAGCTTTATTCGCGCAGCTATGGCAGAGTCATCCGGTATTTCCCCGCATATTGTACACAGCGGATCTGGCAAATAAAAATGAGCCGAGCTATTAAGCGTTTGCAAATGCGTCAGCTTCATGTGATTCTCAAGATGAGCAGTGTTTCCGATAAGAAAGTTGTGGACATCTGCCGCAATAAGATGAGCCATATGCCATAGTCCGTTGCGTGAAGACCAGCTATCAGAGAACACTTCTCCATGCATGAACAAGTGCTGCAGCTCCCACATGTCCCTCCGATCATTTCCAGCCATCAAACGACGCAAATCCGCACATTGTGAACAGCCTGCCCTACCGGGGACAACAAGCGGACCAATGACGCCTTCACCAAATGCAACAAATCCGCGCAGCCACGGAATACCGACTTGCTTGAATAGTTCCTCCGCTATCAGATGGGAAGCTGAATCGCAGCCGTCGCTAAGGACGAGCGCAAGATCAGCCTTGGCTGGCAGCCCGGAAGCCATTCCCTGCACCCTTACAAGCTCGCAGCTTGCAGACAATATATCATTTACGCAGTCCGCAAGCTGACCTGTGCCGATAACCGCCACAATCGCGCTCATTCCTCAGCCTCCTCTCGAAGCGAAATGCCATATACTCCCGCCAGCCCTTGTTTCAGAAAAGGCTCGGAGGTTACGTCAAATACGAGCAGCCGCTTATGGATGCCATTCAATTGCTGCACAGCAATCCGCCAAACCTCGCGATGCTCGAATGGATCGCAAGCAGGGATCGGAATATCGTCCATTGCAGATTCTTTTACATTTACATACAATGAAGCTGCATCATGTCCCTTCACCGTCAATTGCCTGTTTTGCGCATCAAGCAGGGCTTCCATTAGCACGCTCCGTAGTGCCCGAGTTATATTGAGATCAGCTGCGTCATACCAGCGGTCATTTGCTTGCAGCCACACCGTTGGAAAACCTAATACGCACTCGCCCAGCCCGAACTTAAGCGCTCCTTGCATCGTAGTTAAAGCATTTATATAGTACCGGCATCGTCCATCCTCTACATGACTCAGCTTCACCAGCGTGATAGACGGTGTGTGAGCCTCGTATCGTTTTGACCGTACATCCATTAAATACTTTTGCAAAGCGCGGCAGACACCCTCTTCGAACGTCTCACCGGCACCTACGCTTATAATCTCACCGAATGCCTGAACGTCAGCTCTGCCAAATTCCTCACTCCCCCGATTGGTTTGCACATTCACGATGCGTGACACATAAGCTTCGATTCCGATAAGGCCCGCTTCCCTTCGTGCCTCTTCATGCGTATAGCCATTGCATATCCTGTCAGGAAGAAGCCGCGCAGGACCAACTGACAGGGGATCAACAGACTGAATGCGGCACTGCGACAGTGGAAGCTGGCGCAGTTCTCCCTCCTCCCAGATATGGAAGATACCTGTTGCCATTGAGGTTAGCTGACTGAAGAAAGGCAGCAATTCACTTGGAGCCCCTTTCTCTGAATCCGTTCCTGCTTGCCAATCAACCTTTTCCATCTTCTCCATGAATCGTTGATTATCCACTAACGGATGGGGAAGAAACGAATGCCACTGCCCTTCTAGCGTCTCTAAATTAAGCAGAAACAGCTTATTA
The DNA here is from genome assembly GCF_059383895.1 of Paenibacillus sp. J22P59. Taxonomy (NCBI): domain Bacteria; kingdom Bacillati; phylum Bacillota; class Bacilli; order Caryophanales; family Paenibacillaceae; genus Paenibacillus; species Paenibacillus sp. J22P59. Next base: position 408,243 of record NZ_JBXENX010000003.1, on the reverse strand, counting down.
TTTTTATCTGGTGTTGTTACTTCTGCTGCTGTTTTCAACCATTCGAAGGCGATGACGTTAGCGAGCAGCGATTCTGCAATAGGTGAAGCAGTGTGAACCTCTGAATCCTTATAGATCGCAGAATGATGGACTCTGCGCCATACAGATTCCCAATCCCCCTCCGAACTGGAATAGGACAGCGGAGCCGCGAGACCAGCCTGCCCAAAAATAACAGCCGGCAGCAGTGCCTTGTTTTTGTGACGGCAGATTTCATTAAGCAATCTTAGCTCAGGCTCTCCTCCCTGCTCCGATACGAATAATACCGCAGCATATGGCTCGACAATCGAAGACCAATCAGCTTCCCCCTCCTTCGGCAAGCTGATCTCGTCCACCCTGACCTCCGAATCCAACGTGCGATAATGCTGCTCCAGCTCCAATATCCGCTCTTGATTCGCCTTTTCCGAGTGCAGGCTTAGCCAGTGGAATTGCGGCAAACCAGACTCGAGCAATGATTTGACAAGTGAAACCAAAAAAGTGCCAGCTCCAATAACAAGCACGCTGGACTGACGATATAATTGGAAACGGTATGCGCCTGACCCTTCCAAGCTGTCCAAAAACGCGATTTGAGAATCATATCTCTTAACAATGCTCTCTTGCAGCTGATGGGGACGATCCTGGCTTACATCTTGGACATAACCGTTCGCATACAATACCTTTGCAATCTCATAGACATGATTAAGATATTGTTCCGTCAAGCCGTCGGTCAAATCATGCATCGTATGCTCACCATTAAATACAGGCATTAATTTTTCAATCCATTGCGCAATCGTACTGCCTTCCATTCGAAATGAACCAATATTGTTGCGGAAATAAACGCTTCCGTCTGAGCTCGGGAGAAAAAAAGTATCTCCTCTCACTTTAAGGCGCGTAGAAGGATCCAAATTTCATTCCTCCTTATTATGAAATTCAACTTTCTTGTCGTAACTTGCGTTCCTCTACAAAGGTATGTACGTCTATTTGTCCGTCATGCCAGCATATGCATAGAAAGACACCCCAGCATCCCACACGGTTTGCAGAAGTGTCTTTCGCTTTTATTGATAGGCTATAGCTAGCTTTTTAACGGCAACGGGCACAGCCAGCGCAGCGTGCGCAACCGGCGCAGCGGGCACAGCCTCCACATCTCGCGCAGCCGCCGCAGCCCCCACAGCCGCCGCATGAACAAAACCCGATACAAAATCCGATACAAAATCCAATACAAAGGCGAGCATTATTAGGGTCCACTGGGCCTTGACCCGCATTCGGCGTCATGCCGCTCGCTTTAAACGCATCCATATTGAGATTTTGAAGATCATTTTTAAATTCATTCATCGTAGTATCCTCCGTTATATGTTCATGTGATGATCATCGGCACTCTTCAAAAATGAAAAGGAGAACAGCCCAAACTGGCTCTATGCCGATAAAAGTTCATGCCATATACGTATGAGAAAAGCTCCGCTAGTGTTACTAATCCATTCACCCATTAATTTTGGAATAAAGGACAATATTCCTTAGTATCCTTGGGTATACAGCAAAAGGAGGTGTGCGGCTTGTATGCTTGCATGATAGGCAGCTTTCGGTCTCCATTAAAAAAGAACCGTATGTAATGCCTTAATGCAGCATATCTTGTAAAAAGCTTAAATCAAGGAAGAAGTGATTATTTTGACGATGGATCAAAAGCGGGCTCTTGCTGATGCACAACGATTGCGAGCAAATTTTCTCAGCTCTGTCATGCCAAATTTGCTTCAAACGATTCAAGCCGATACCCGAGACATTCATAGTCAATGTAATACGCTTAAACCTGTCCTCCCCTCGACTGTGACAAGCCCGGATTCCTGCGAAGAGACGACCAATACTTCTCTATCGGAAGCGGAACAGGGCGCTATACAATTAACTATTGCTGTACAGCCAGAGCTGCTTGGTTTACTGGATGAGCTTATTCACATGAATTTGGCTGTAGATCGAGAGAGCGCTGCTCAGGTCATGCTCCAATTGGGCAGCAAAATGAGTAAAGAAGTCATCCACGCTCACTTCGATTTAAGAGAGAAGCTACAGGAGATACGAGACCATCTTTACAGTGAAATAAAAGCCTAGATAGGAGCGATGAACCTTGAGTATGCCTAATCTCCCACATATCAGACCCGACATTCACCTCAAAAGACATGATGTGCTGAACCTTCTTTTATCTTCAATCGCATTAGAAGAAATGGGCTTGTCCCACATTATTAATGCTGAAGGAGAAAAACTGCAAAAGATCATTCAATCAGAGGACAGCAGCTTAAAAGACCTGTTGGAAATCAATGAAAGTGTAGAGCGTATGATGCGTATCGTTATTAAGAATCAGATGCTTTTGCAGTTCAAAATAGAGGATGTCATTAAGCTGGAAAAAACCTCCTACAACGAAGATATGATCGACGATATTCTCGACAATATTCACGAAGAGTAAGTGAGGTAGTCGATATGAACCTCCAATCATCCGGTAGCCCGGAATGGTCTACAATTGTTATTTGGATAACAAAAGAGGAGCTATCCTTGTCCAGGCTGATGCTATTCCGCATCCGTGCAACCGGCAACACCATGGACCAGGATGCTTCTTCTTCTTTGAAATCTATGGTGAAGACGTTAGCATACGGCCTCATGTCACAGAGGCTTGTATTTGATCGTCTCACCATAATTTCAGACAACTTTGTTATTCAAAGCAATGAAATAGATGCCATTATTCTGGAGTCTATCGCGATCTTTCACCAAGTTATAACCGAATTCCTGACAGTAACAGATACGCATATGAGAACATTTCATTCAATTAATAATAATTGCCAATTGTTGTTGACAGAGCTTCTGGGTACAGCATGGGCACTGCTCGAAAGCTACGATACCGTTAGATTCCGCTATGCAGCCATGTGCATGCATGCTGAAACGTCAAAGCTAATAAGCAGCTCTGAACCAGCATGGCTCGGACTGCTAATCTCTTCTATTAATCTTTGCCATCAAATACTTCTCAGACATGCAGCTTCCTCGTTGGAGGCTTTTTCCTACATTCATAAGATTAGAAGCTTTGTTCAAAACGCTACACTTGAATCCCGCCGATTCCCACTGGCGTCTGACACCGAAGAAAGCAAGGGGCGGATGACAGCCCAAATCAATAACTCACGTACAAAGCCTTCTATATTCATGAAATAAACAAGCCCTTTAATGAACCCCAGCATTAGCCCCCTTCTCCTACCTTACTTGCGAATAACGTTCATCCCCTTCTGCCCTTCATGAAAAACATTCCCCCTTGAATTCATATCCCGCCTCTTCCCATCTCTGCATCTGCATCCCTGCAGCTCCAATCCTAAGAAGCCTCGTTCCTTCCTCTTGCCCGCAACCACTGTCTAAAATTACCTCCCTTCATTTCTTGCATAGAGAACATACATTCGGTATATAATATGAATACGAACATACTTTCGCATCGAGGTGGGAACATGGAGCGTGTGATTATGCTCATTGACTGTCAATCCTTCTATGCTTCTGTCGAGAAAGCGGCTCATCCCGAGTATCGGGATAGACCAGTTGCTGTGGGAGACCCTGAAAGGCGAAATGGCATTGTGCTTGCCGCATGCCCAATTGCGAAGTCTCGCGGTGTGACGACAGCATCACGAGTCGGCGAGGCGCTCGCAAGATGCCCAGAGCTGGTTGTTATCCGGCCCAGAATGCATACCTATATTCAAGTGTCGCTCTTAATTACTCAAATCTTTGAATCTTATACCGATCTAGTCGAGCCTTACAGCATTGATGAGCAGTTTCTGGATGTGACAGGCTCACTCACTTATTTCGGATCTCCTCAGCAAATGGCTGCAAAGATTCAGAACCATATTCTTCTATCCACAGGCGTCTGGACGAGAGTAGGTATTGGTCCTACCAAGATTCTCGCCAAGATGGCGACTGATAACTATGCCAAGCAAATGCCGGAAGGCATATTTGAGCTTTCCTTTGACAAGCTGGAGTCAACGCTATGGACACTTCCTGTACATCATATGTTCATGGTGGCTTCCGCTATGACCCGCCATTTCACTCGAATGGGACTGTTCTGTATTGGCGATATTGCCCGCATGGATCTCGGTGAGTTTAAGCGGCGGATGCGGCGTGAGATGGGCAAGCAAAGTGATATACAGGCCGGGTATTACTGGCAGACTGCGCGGGGGATTGATCCGAGCCCTGTTGTGGCTGGCATACGGCATCAGCTCAAATCAGTCAGTCATGGCAAAGCGCTGCGCTGGAATTTGTACCGCAGGCTTCAAGATATCGAGATCGTCCTGCTTGAGCTGGTCGTGGAGGTGTGTCAGCGTACTAGAAAACATCATTATATGGGGTCCGTCGTTTCGGTCTCTGCCGTGGAGACAGACGGCGAGCGTTCATCGGGGTTTAGCCGGCAGACAACGCTGCTACAGCCGACCTCCCTAACCCATGAAGTTGCCGACGCTGCACATAAGCTGTTCACCAAGCATTGGAATGGGCTGCCGCTCAGTAACCTGAGTGTTTCCTTGTCCCAATTAACGGACGATAGCATTATTCAACTCACCCTTTTCGATGATCGTTCCCTCGCTTATCAGAAAGAGCGTGTGATTGATGGAATCAAGAATCGGTACGGGAGCCACGCCATTATACGAGCCTCTTCGCTAATGAACGCCGGCGTAGCACTGGAAAGAGCCGAACAAATTGGAGGGCACTACAAATGAGCAAGCTTGATGGCAATGAACGCTGGAAGTCCAAAATGCTATTAACCGAACATGCTGAGCAGTACGAAGAGCAGCATCATCCCCAAGAGAGCAAGATTATTACTACCGAAGAACGCAGAATGATACGTGACTATATTTTACTGCCGTATATGGAAACGATGGTTCAGAAAAGCATAGTTGACGTTGAATATTCAACCAACATTCTCAAACGACTATATCTTCTGGCCGGTCAGAAGATTCTGGAGCAGATCGTGAAGGACCTGTACAAATTAAGGCGCGAGCTTAAAAAAAGAAATATCCGAATTACGCTCGAGGAGCAATCCGAGCTGATTGTCTATCATCGTTATCATTGCCGGGGATACGAGGAGCGATTCGGCATGACCCGCGATGTCATGCGATCTGAGATAAGCCTGCAGTTGACCAGGTATACGTCACGGCTAGCCCAGCTGCTGAAAGAATTTTCAGGAGAGAAATAAGGAGTAGGTTAGTAGCCTTTCAGCTTCTGGGCAGCGAGTACAGCAAGCTCAATCTTGTTCAGCAGCAGCCCGTATTCATTCGTCATCTCGAAGGAATTGGGAAGCGGCAGCTTGCGAAAGTATGGAGCAACGTCCTCCATATTGCGGAACCAGTCCCCTGGCTCAGATGGAGCGATCGGGCGGTCGGGCCAAGCCTCGCTAAGCTCTGGACTATACACGGCGGAAGCGCCCTTCAGTACACTAACGCCAAGCAGCCGTTCCTTATACAGCATCTGCGGCGGCTCATAACGCACACGATCGAACAGCTGCGGTGAATAATCCGATCGAGAGCCGCTATGCGGAACTTTATTAGCGAAAGCAAGCGCCCCCTGCCAAACCTGTGGCACACCTAGTAGCATCGCATACAGCCGCTTGCCGAATTCAATTCTTTCTGGCAAGCTATCGAAGCTCTCCAGCACCAGCCCGGCTAATCGCATAGTGTCGCCTATGCCGTTGTAAGGAACAATAACCGCATTAAGCTGCAATAAAGCTTGCATGCTGAAAAACAGCTTATCAAGTACCCGCTCTCGGTAATAGCTGTTCTGCACAATTCGCTGCTCAATATAATTCTGCTCGTTCACAATAAGAGCCACCGTAAGAGGCACCGGGTCTCTGCGCTTCCAGAATTGCTCCCATACTGGTCCCATAAAGCGGGAAACGCCGAAGGCCGGAAGCAAATGAAATAAGGAACGCTGCTCGCGCAAACTCCATTCATACAGCAGAAGCTGTGGATAAGCATCCTGAAAAATAAGCGCATTGGCCCGCTCAAGAAACTCGAATACCGCCTCTCGCTCTGCCGAAGGCAGCAAACGCGGTAGCCATTCTCCTTGAAGATCGGTCATATTCCAGCCGCCATTACGGGATACGAGATGGGCAAGCATCGCCCAATGCAGCTCTGTCCGCCGATGGAATATCACCTGATAGGCCGCAGTTCGCGTTACATTGTTCCGATTCAGGCACGCTGTCTCGAAATGAATGCATTCAATTACAGCACGCTCCGATCGGCTCCACTCCGAGCTGTGCAAAGCGCTATAGCCTGTTCGTTTCTTGAAAGCTCCAGCACCCGGTGCCTTCTCTGTCTCTCCAAGCGGGAGCGCTGCTTCAATGGCATAGCGCTTGCCGTATTTAGCAGAAAGCTGTGGCATCGCAGCCATCGGTACAGCCTTGCTGCTCCCAGACAGCGATTCCGCCAGCGAGTCGCCTGAATGCTGCATGCTCAGCTTCGACCATGCTGTCATCAGCTCCTCGCAGCGAAGCGGATCCAGACGCAGAGGTATCCCCTTCGCTGCCATTCGATAAGAGGACAACCATCCCGCGAGCTTGCCTGCCCCATATGACAAAAGAACATTTGGCAGCCAGAATAACCGCATTAGCCACCGCTTATTCCTCCTGTGCATTTGCCTTTCCCCCTTGTTAGCCTAAGCCTGTTCTCTCCAGTATTTGCCCATAGCAAGCCTGTTCATGCATAATAAAAGAGAACAAGTAGGAAAGGCGGGCTTTGCATGTGCGGAAGATATACCATTACCGTATCTCTTGAGGAACTGATGGTTCATTACATGGTGGAAGCAACGAAGGTTCCTTACCATCAACCAAGATACAATGTAGCGCCAGGCCAACAAATACTCACTGTCATTCATGACGGGCAGCATAATCGACTCGGAGAGCTGCAATGGGGTCTTATCCCGCCATGGGCAGATGATCCGAAGATCGGCTACAAGATGCTGAACGCCCGGTCCGAGACAGCTTCAATTAAGCCTGCCTTCCAATTACCGATGCGCCGCAAGCGCTGCCTCATTCCAGCCGATGGCTTCTATGAGTGGAAGACAGCAGGCCAAGTCAAGCAGCCGATGCGGATCGTCAAGAAGGATCGTTCTCTATTCAGTATGGCAGGCCTGTATGAAGCATGGCAGGCACCAGACGGATCGACCATTCATAGCTGTGCCATTCTAACAACCTCGCCAAACGAGCTTATGGCGCCGATTCATGACCGGATGCCGGTTATTCTCCACAAGGAGGATGAATCGCTCTGGCTCGACAGAACGGTACAGGACCCGCATGCCTTGAACAGGCTGCTGCAGCCCTACCCATCTGCCGAGTTGGAGGTCTATCCGGTTGCAGCTGCTGTCGGCAATGTCCGCAACGATACAGCAGCCTGCATAGAGCCAGCAGCAGAAGCTGATGAGCAGCTTGGCCTATGGTAATGCCAGCTTCTCCTCCTTCGGATAAAAAAAAGGCTGACCGATGAAGGTCAGCGAAACATGCCCCATAATTTCAATAAATGAAAGGTATTATTGGGGTCTATTTTTTGTCCGAGCACAAAAGCAATAATCTGGTCCTCCTGCGTATCCGTTAGCTGCTCCTGCAAAATAACAGTCGCCGACTTCACAAGCTTCTTCACCTTCACCCGGTCCTGCAAATCATATTTCGTTACGTTGCCTAGCAGCAGCCTGATCCGGTCTTTAATGACCGGATTTTTCAATTTCACCTTAATACGCTCTACCAGTTGCGGCTTAATGCCGTATTTTTGGTAACTCATTGACTAAGACACCTCCATCCGGCACTCTCGATTCCCATCGTTAAACTATATGCCGGTAAGAAGGAGATATTGCTTAGTCAAGCTGCTCGCCTTGAAAAATTTGATCCTGTAAAAGCACCTTACGCACTCTGGCAAACGACGGATTATCCCAAAAATCTTCCCGTGCAGTCAAGTCGGCCGCATCATCGCGGGCCATCTCCAGCACCTCATAATCAGCCGCCATATCTGCAATCCGGAATTCCGGCAATCCGCTCTGCTTCGTACCGAAGAAATCGCCCGGGCCCCGCAGTTCAAGGTCGCGGCGGGAAACCTCGAAGCCATCATTCGTCTCGGTCATTACCTTCATCCGTTCACGACCCGTCTCTGACTTCGGATCGGCTACAAGTATGCAGAAGGATTGATGCGCTCCCCGTCCAACCCGGCCCCGCAGCTGATGCAGCTGCGACAGGCCGAAGCGCTCTGCATCCATAATAATCATAAGTGTAGCATTAGGCACATCTACACCAACCTCGACGACCGTTGTGGCGACGAGTACATGCGTCTCGTTAGCAGCAAAATCATGCATAACCTCGTCTTTCTCAGAAGAGGATAGACGCCCATGCAGCAAGCCAACCCGTAGATCAGGAAAGGCCTGCTGCATTTGAACGTAGAGATCAATCGCGTTCTGTACATCTATTTTCTCTGATTCTTCGATCAGCGGACAAATAATATACACCTGGCGGCCTTCATTGACTTCCCTGCGAATGAAGCCGAGAACCCGTTCCATCAGATCATGCTTTACCCAATAGGTTTTGATCGGCTTGCGGCCATGCGGACGCTCCCGAATCGTCGATACATCCATATCTCCGAAGGCTGTAATGGCAAGTGTTCGTGGAATAGGGGTTGCCGTCATAGTCAACACATCCGGATTCATTCCTTTGCGCCGCAGCACACTGCGCTGATTGACGCCGAAGCGATGCTGCTCATCCGTCACGACGAGCCCTAAGCTTCGAAAGAATACATCATCCTGGATCAAAGCATGCGTGCCTACCACAATATCAATCATTCCCATTTGAAGCCCCGCCAGCAGATCACGTCGTTTCCTCTCGGATAAGCTGCCTGTTAATAGCCCAACCTCAATACCTGTATCGGCGAACATTTTCTGAAGGGAACGAAGATGCTGCTCGGCAAGAATTTCTGTTGGAACCATCAAAGCCCCCTGATGACCGGCCTTCACTGTACAATAGAGGCCAATTACTGCGACGACCGTTTTGCCTGATCCAACATCCCCCTGCAACAAACGATTCATTGCCGCCGGCTGACGCATGTCCAGCATCATTTCGTTGACGACCTTCTTCTGACCATCTGTGAGCTCAAAGGGCAGCGTTGCAGCAAATTGGCGAATCGTCTCCCCATTCACCTGATGCGAGATGCCATCCCCCCTCTTCCTGTTCAATGCCCGATAGGCTTGGAGCTTCAATTGAAACAAGAACAGCTCCTCATAGACCATACGCCTCCGTGCTTCCTGCCCTTCACGCATATCGTCCGGCTCATGAATTCGCTGTACCGCATCGCGGCGAGGCATAAGTCGATGCTTCTCAACGAGCTCCTGCGGCAATACTTCTTCAATCATCATGCCGAACTGCACAAGTGCTTGCCGAATCGTTTTGCGCATCCATGGCTGTGTAATTCCTCCGCCTACAGAATACACGGGCTGAAGTGTGCCTGACTTCACCGTACCCGACTTGTCAGCAAATTCAGATTCTGACACGGTCAATTGCAGCCTATGCTGCTCCCACTTGCCTGTAAGAATGATTTCCCTGCCAGGAACGAGCTGACTCTGCAAAAATTGGCGATTGAACCATACCGCTGTCACCAGCATATGCTCAACCTCCACTTTACACGTCAGCCGTGATTTGTTCTTGCCGTAACGCTGCAGCACAGGCATGCCGCGAATGGTTCCCTGTACCGTTGCCTTGTCTCCGTCCTTGACATCAGCAAGCTCACGTATACGGTAATCTTCATAGCGATAAGGAAAATAATCCAGCAAATCGGCGACGGTACGAACGCCAAAGGCGTGAAGCTCTTCTTCCTTAGGAGCGCTCACGCCTTTAATTTGCCGGACAGTATATTGATCCAGCGTCATCATCATCTACCTCACGCTCTAAGCATGAACACGCCGCAGGTACCAGGGCCTACATGAGTCCCTATAACCGCACCAATCGTCGTGAATGCCATAGATTGTACATTGAATCGGCTTTTCACCAGCTCGCACAGCTCCATAGCTGTTTCATTGCTAGTTGTCCATGCCAACGCAACATCTACAGGATCACTCCCGAATTCTTGCTCAAGCAGTTCTAGAATACGCTGCATCGCTTTCTTAGTGCCGCGTACTTTATCTACCGAATGAACAATGCCGTCTGCAGTAAGAGATAGAATCGGCTTAATATTAAGAATCGAGCCAATTAACGCAGAGGCTTTGCCAATCCGACCGCCTTTTTGCAAAAACTCAAGCGTGTCCACCAAAAAGTAAAGCCGCATCTCACGTTCCATCCGATCCAGCTCAGTCAGGATTTGTTCCATTGAACGGCCTTCGCGAACCATTCTCGCGGCTGCCACAACACGCATGCCAATTCCATAGCTTGCAGACTTCGTATCGACAATTGCAATATCCGCCTCTTTGTCCAACATGGAACTGCCAATAGTCGCAGCTTGATAGGTTCCGCTCAGCGCCGCTGACAAATGAATAGAAAGAATGGATGCGTCCGGCTCCTCTTGCATAATACGCTCGTAGACCGTCTGGAACTCTACAGGTGATGGCTGCGATGTTGTTGGCATCACAGATGCAGCTGCAAGCTTATTGTAGAACTGCTCAGAATCAATAGTAACGGCGTCCAGGTACGTCTCTTCCCCGAACAGCACCTTCAGCGGAACCATCTCAATGCCAAGTTCCTCTCTGACCTCCAAAGGAATATCTGCCGTACTATCGGTGACAATTCGTATGTTCCCCATTATGTGATCCCTCCCACTAACTTAAACCGTTTCAGTTCCTACTCCACTGCGAATAAATACGGATACAGCGGCTGACCGCCTTGCTGTACCTCAAGCTCCACATTCGGGTACGCTTGCTCAATCCATTCACATAATGCGGATGTTTCTGCTTCTTGTGCATCTTCGCCAGTAAGCACCGTCAACAGGTCTCCTTCAGCTTCCATCATTAGGGCAATAAGCTGACGGCAAGCTTGCTGCAGATCTGGCTGTGCCACGACAATCGCTTTGTCTTTAATGCCGATATAATCGCCTTCGCGAATATCTACGCCATCAATAGAGGTATCTCGAACAGCCTTCGTAACTTGTCCTGACAGCACCTGCTCAGCTGCATTTTTCATCCAAGCGCCGTTGCGCTCCGCGGATTCCTCTTCCTTAAAAGCGAGAATCGCCGCTAATCCTTGTGGAATAGTCTTCGTAGGGATCACGGTCACTTGACGACCGCTAAGCTCAGCCGCCTGCTCGGCAGCTAATATAATGTTGCCGTTATTGGGCAAAAGATAAATATGTTCAGCTGGCAGCGACTCGATCGCTTTAACGAAGTCCTCCGTACTCGGATTCATCGTCTGGCCTCCGGACAATACGATATCTACTTCATTATTGAGAAAAATATTCGTAATTCCTTCTCCAAGCGCTACCGCAATAATTCCGAAAGCTGCCCATTCATGCACTTGTCCGGGAGGAGTAAGATTGACACCTGATCCCGCTAATAGCTCCGCAGACGAAATATCGCTTGTCAACGTATACTCGGCAATCGGGACATCTGCCCCCATCTCCAGCAAGTCACGATGCTGCTCCCGCATATTGAGAATGTGGAAATCCGTCAGCTCGCCGTATGGAAGCGCCAAATTCAGCACATCTCCGGGCCTCCGGGAATGGACATGCACTTTGATGATATCTTCATCGGCAATGACCAGAATAGAGTCGCCGTCTTTCTCCAGTGCTTTCTTGAAAGCGTATTCATCAAAAAACGGCACGGATTTTCCGCCTATTTTGCGATTAATAAAGAATTCCATATCATATAAAAATTCAATAGCATCTGTAGAGAGTCTGGATTGCGCAGATTCACCCGAATTGATGTGCGTACGATAATCTACTACGGGCTGAGCAACAGCCACCTCTTCAGGCGCTGCCGCCTCCGAAGGATAAGCATCGAAGGTTTCTTGAATGGTTCCACTATCCAGCAAGGATTGAACAAAGCCTTCATAAATAAGAACAAGCCCCTGACCACCTGAGTCAACAACGCCCACCTGCTTCAATATAGGCAATAAATCTGGTGTCCGCTGGAGTGCCTCATGCGCCTTCGCATGAACCTCCCGCATCAGTTCTACAATGTCATTCGTTCTGCGCGCGTAATAGACTGCATGCTTGGCAGCCTCTTTGGCAACTGTAAGAATCGTACCCTCTACCGGCTTCACGACGGCTTTGTAGGCCATATCGACACCCTGCTGGAGTGCTGCTGCCACTTGAGCCGTACCGGCCTCTTCGTGAGCTGCAAGAGATTTGGAGAAACCCCGGAACAACTGTGAGAGAATAACTCCTGAGTTGCCTCTGGCCCCCATCAGCAATCCCTTAGACAGCGCTTCAGCAGCTTTGCCCAAATGAGCAGAAGGCTTGCTTCGCAGCTCTCTAACCCCCGATACGATTGTGAGATTCATATTCGTACCGGTGTCTCCATCCGGCACCGGAAACACATTCAGTGCGTTCACCCGATCTACGTTACGTTGTAAATAATCCGCACCGAGCAGTGCCATGGCGGTAAAATCAGATCCGTTAATGGAGCGCTTACTCAACGAAAATTCCCCTTCCTGCTACATTAATACCCTAACATCTTTAACAAATATATGGACTTGCTCCACTTGGAGACCGATCACGTCGTTAAGCACATATTTCACCTTTGATTGGATGTTATGCGCCACTTCGGAAATTTTTGTCCCGTAGCTTACAATGATGTACAAATCGATATGAATTTTTTCATTTTCTCTGCGAACCTCGACACCTCTGGACATATTTTCTCTGCCGAGCAGCTCGGCGATACCATCTTTTAGCTGTTTGCGAGAAGCCATACCGACCAATCCATAACATTCCATGGCTGCAGAGCCTGCGATAACGGCAATACAATCATCGGTTACGTATATTTGACCAAGTTCAGTGCTAAGCTGCAGTGGCATGGAAACACACTCCTTTACTCTATGTATTATGGACTAAGTATCATTGTACTATAAACAGCACCGTTATAGAAGGGCGACTGTTAAAACGATGATATTTATCATAATAAAGGTTATACGTTGCAATCGACATTTAAGTTGCTGATAATGGACAATTGTGATACGATATTCAAGTATGTTTATGTGCAGGCTTACGAAGCAGGCTTTTGCTGCGTAAATCCTTAAGGAGGTGTACTCATGTCCCGCAAATGTTTTCTTACAGGCAAAGCGCCTGGAACAGGCAACCATGTATCCCACGCTAACAATAAGAACCGTCGTTCTTGGGGTGTCAACGTGCAGAAGGTTCGCATCATGGTAGACGGCAAACCGAAACGCGTTTATGTCAGCGCTCGTGCCCTGAAATCCGGCAAAGTTACTCGCGTATAATTCTAACGCACACACATCCATATCGGATCGCTTCCGACGTGGTAGACAAAAAGCACCTGAGCGCTCAGGTGCTTTTTTTTTACGTGCGCACCACGATCAATCGAAAGCGGCTGCAGTCTAGTTTTTTTGGAAGGTATTCAAAATTGCTTTTACGAACCCGCCCAAAAATTTCGGCAGCTTGATCGTGTAAAATTTCATGCCCATCCCTCCTCAGACACGCTCATCAAACCATTGCCTATACCCTTTAACACTTTGAAGTTAACCATGCGAGCTATCCCCTTGCTGTCCCACAAAAAAATGGCTACACGAACCTTCGTTCATGTAACCATCCTATGCGACAAAAAGTTGTCCTATTCCGGATAAGGCTAGGAGCCTGTTAGGGCTTCTGGGTTATTATTAATAAAGATAATGACCTGGGTAATACTCACAACGACAACGAAGAAGATAATCGTAGTAAGTATTAGAATAATGCGAGGAGCCCAGCTTTCATATTTCTTGAAAAAACGTATGATCAGGTAGAGAGCTAGCAAAGAAAAAGCATATTTAATCATCGAAGGGGTCAAAGCGAACCCACAGAGCAGAGCCCCTACAGCCAAAGAATATAGTGCGATCCACATGGACTTCTTCAGGCTGCTGTCTTCACGATCGAACTCCTCTTGCATTGCTGTCCCCCTATCGAAGCGCAGCAATAGCTGCCGCACGGTCGCTTTCTTTAAATATGGCGTTGCCTGCTACTAGCACATTTGCTCCAGCATCTACGACCAGCTTCGCCGTCTCCTTGTTAATGCCGCCATCTACTTGTACCTGAACCTGCTCCAGCCCCCGCTCCGCCAGCAGTGCACGAAGCTCACGAAGCTTATTCAAGGAATGGCTGATGAAGCTCTGGCCCCCAAAGCCGGGATTGACCGTCATAATCAGAACCAGATCCAAATCTCCAAGAACAGGCTCGAGCGCTGCAACTGGAGTCCCCGGATTAATAGCGACACCTGCCGCTAAGCCCAGCTCCTTAATCTGATGCACCGTACGGTGCAAATGTACACAAGCCTCTGCATGAACGGTAATTCGATCTGCCCCCGCTGCTGCATAAGCAGCAATGGACAGCTCCGGCTGCTCGATCATGAGATGCACGTCGAACGGCAGCTTGGTTGCCGGACGCACCGCTGCAATAACTGGCGGTCCGAACGTCAGGTTAGGAACGAAGTGACCGTCCATAACGTCGATATGAATCCAGTCCGCGCCAGCCCGTTCTATTTCCATAATTTCTTGTCCAAGTCGGGCGAAGTCAGCCGACAGAATTGAAGGTGCAATGATTGTCATAGGATGTTAGTACCTCCGTTTTTTTTCTTTCATTTCAGCAAGGAACAGAAGATAATTCTGATGACGGCTTGCTGCAACCGCACCACTCTCAACTGCTGCCAGCACTGCACAGCCCGGTTCATGCGCATGCGTACATTCTCGGAATTTACAGGATGGCGACAGCTCTCTCATTTCCTTGAAGCAATAGCCAAGATCTTCAATGCCAAGCTCCACAAAGTCCAATTGGCTGAAGCCAGGCGTATCCGCCACATAACCTCCGCCAATCTCAATCAGCTCAACATGGCGGGTTGTATGCTTGCCCCTTCCAAGCCGATTGCTGATCGCATTCGTCTCCAGACTAAGGCCGGGTACAATCGCATTGAGCAAAGAGGACTTGCCTACTCCCGATTGACCAGCGAATACAGCGAGATGTCCCTTCAGACGCTCATGAAGGGCAGTGATGCCTTCCCCTCGGCGAGAGCTCGTCCCGTACACTTCATACCCAATAGCCGAATAAATTCGATTGACCGCTTCAACAGCTTCCAATGCCTTCTCGGTCTCTGGGCCATCCTCACCAAGATCCTGCTTGCTTAGACAGAGCAACGGCTCTATGCCCGCATGCTCGATATGAACCAAAAACTTATCAAGAAGCTGCAGGTTCAAAGCTGGCTCGGTAACCGAAAATACGAGTATAGCGAGATCTACATTGGCAACAGGAGGACGGATTAATTCAGAGGAACGGGGCAGGACCTGCTCCACCGTCCCCTCGCCATTCTCCGTCAGACTGTAGATAACATCGTCACCAACGAGCGGATTAATCCCTTTTTTCTTAAAGATGCCTCGCCCTCGACACTGCACGGTTGCTAGTGGAGAATCCGCATCCTCAGGCAGTACATAATAATAACCGCTTAGCGCCTTTACAATTCGACCATTCAACAAATTACTGCTGTTCATCTTGTGGTTCTCCCTGCTCATCGCTATCCTCAGCCTCCAGTTGTTCAACGGGCTCCTCCGAAGGAGGCGTTGTTGCTTCATTGCCCGGCACTGTAACCGTGGATGAGCCTGACCCTTGGGCTGCTTCTTCATAGGTAACCGTCTTCTTGCTTACAAATTGTCCATTACGGAATACCGTTACGACTGCTTCCGTATCCGGCCCCAGCACCAGCTTAACCGGAAACGTCTGCTCATCATGGATTTTTTTCCTAT
The DNA here is from genome assembly GCF_059383895.1 of Paenibacillus sp. J22P59. Taxonomy (NCBI): domain Bacteria; kingdom Bacillati; phylum Bacillota; class Bacilli; order Caryophanales; family Paenibacillaceae; genus Paenibacillus; species Paenibacillus sp. J22P59. The sequence goes on along the minus strand of NZ_JBXENX010000003.1, from coordinate 392,336 downwards.
ACAGCTCTGTATTCTCTGTCCGTGCATCCGAGTAGACGATACGAATCTCACTCGTCTTGCCCGCTTCTGCTGGAGAAATCGTCACATTGAATTGATACTCTCTCGCATCCTCAGGCGGTCCGGAGCTTACACGAATCGATATCTTAGTGCCCTTAGCTACAAGATCTTTTGGTTTATTATGATCCTGATCTATGACGAGCCCTTTTTTCTGAGAATAGCTCGGCTCATACAAAATATCTTCATCCTCAAGAATCAAATCATGCGATTTAATAACATCCTTAGCCTCAGCGACCGTATACCCTATTAGACTAGGCATTTCGAACATTTCGCGCCCTTTGCTTACACTGAACTTAAATTGTTCCGTCTTCGGGTCGAACTGGGCTTGCGGCTCTGGCGTTTGACTAATAATTGTGCCGGGCTCTTGCTCGCTGAACACTTCTTCCGGAGCAAGAATCTGTCCATCCTCCACGCCGAGCGCTCGCAGTTCATTTTTGGCGGTCTGAAGCTGCTTGCCCCTGTAATCGGACATCTTCTCCAATAAAGGACCTTCACTTACATAGAGCTTAATAGAAGAGCCTTGCTTGACTCGCAAATTAATCTTCGTCTGGTCGTATACCTCATCCTTAGGCACATCCTCGACAAACTCACGCACGACCGGCTCCTCTATTTTCAAGCCGACTTTCTGAAGCTCTGCTCTAGCGTCAGTCAATTGCATGCCAACTACATAGGGAACATCCACTTCAGGAGTGTCCAGTCTGTCTAGTAAATAGATAAAGCCCCATATAAGCAGCCCAAGTGCAATTAAGGTTCCGCCTACAATGCTAGCTGTACGCTTCCAGCCTTTAGACTTTGCTGATTGAGCATCTTCTTTGCGCTGCCTGTCCGTTTGCACTGGCGTACCTTGATACAGCTCCTCTCCAATCGGAGGAGGCTGATGCGCCGCTCGCAATTCTCCCCGCAAAGCCGGCATAACTCTCGTCTCATCCATATCGCTATCGCTAACAAAGGATGCCTTAGGCTCATTCAATCTGCCTGGCTTCAAGCAAGTATCGAGATCCAGAAGCATCTCATGAGCAGAATGATAACGCTCAGATGGATTTTTTCTCATCGCACGCAAAATAACATTCTCTACGCTTTGAGGAATATGCGGGTTCACAATTCTCGGTTCCTCGAACTCCTCCTGCAAATGCTTCAAGGCTACACTAATCGGGCTTTCACCTAAAAACGGCAGCTTGCCCGTCAACATTTGATAGAGAACAATGCCGAGCGAATACAAGTCAGATTTCTCTCCTGTACTAACACCCTTGGCATGCTCGGGGGAGAAATAATGAACGGAGCCGAGCACAGAGCCTGTCTGGGTAATCGTCGATGAGGTTACCGCTCTTGCAATACCGAAGTCCGTTACCTTCACTCTTCCATTCTTGCCGATCAATATATTATGAGGCTTAATATCACGATGAATAATATGATTCTGATGTGCGTGATCGAGCGCGTCGCATATTTGCATAGCAATCCGCACCGCTTCGTTCGCTTGCAGCGGTGCCCGCTCTTGAATGATTTCGTTCAGATTGTTGCCTTCAATATATTCCATAACGATATAATGTGTATCGTCCTCTTGACCTACGTCATAGACGCTGACGACGTTTGGATGCGATAAAGAAGCAGCTGATTGCGCTTCGCGGCGAAAACGGCGAATGAACTCCTCGTCATGGACGAATTGCTGCCTCAGAACCTTAACCGCTACATTACGGTTCAGCAGAATATCATTTGCCTTATACACGAGTGCCATACCGCCGCCGCCAATGCGAGTCAATATCTCATAACGTCCGCCTAAATCATGTCCAATCATTCGTTGTCACCCCCCAAGGTCGCGCTATCCCCTTGCTGGAGCAAGATGACGGTAATGTTGTCATCTCCTCCGGCATGAAGCGCCATTTGAATGAGGCGTTCCGCTTTTGCAGCAAGCTCCAGTCCATCCTCTCGAATCGTCTGAAGAAGCTGCTCATCGCTTACCATATTGGTCAATCCATCGCTGCATAGCAGCAATACATCGCCATCAGACAAAATACCTGTAATAATATCAACCTCAACCTGTGCATCCGTTCCTACAGCCCGCGTAATCACATTGCGACGAGGGTGATGCAGGGCATCCTCCGGGCTGACTTGGCCGCTCTTAACCAATTCATTTACAAGCGTATGATCCTCCGTCAATTGGACCATTTCGTTTGTTGTAATGTGATAGACACGGCTGTCTCCAATATGTCCAATAACCATTTGCTGCTTAATGACCAGGGCCGCGACGATCGTTGTCCCCATGTTGTAATATTGCTCATTACGTGATGCCATGTCATACACAACGTCATTCGCTCCAGTAAGCGCTTGGCGAACAAGCATCTTCCCTTCCTCAATCGACAAATCCGCTTTGGCAGCGGCCCCCTCCAGCATTTCACGGAACGTATTGACCGCCAATTGGCTAGCTACGTCACCGGCCTGATGACCACCCATCCCATCTGCTACGATGGACAGTGTAATGCCATTATCCAATTGTCCAATCCATGCACGGTCTTCGTTAATTTGACGAATTCGTCCTATATCACTTCGGCTTGCCGTAATCAACCGTCATCACCTCGTCGTGGACTCCATATGTTTCGCTCTTAATTGGCCGCATGCAGCCGCAATATCATGTCCTTGCTCTCTGCGAATCGTCGCGTTGATTTTATTACGCTCCAGAATACGCTGGAATTCGAATATATCTTCACGCGGTGTACGTACATACTTGCGCTCTGGCACATGGTTAACAGGTATGAGATTGACATGACAGAGCATGCCTTTCAGCACATCAGCCAGCTCCTGCGCATGCTCTGGGCGGTCATTCACTCCGCCAATCAAGGCATACTCGAACGTAATGCGGCGGCCTGTCTTCGCAATATGGTTGCGGCAAGCTTCAATAACATCCTCGAATGGGAAACGACGGTTGACCGGCATCAGCTTGGATCTAAGCGTGTCATTCGGAGCATGAATCGAAATCGCGAGATTAATCTGCGTGTTCTCTTCGGTAAACTTGTACATGCTTGGAACGATACCGCTAGTTGATACTGTTATATGCCGTTGACCGATATTAAGTCCTTTTTCATGGATCATAATACGCAGGAAAGCCATTGTTGCTTCATAATTCTCGAACGGCTCGCCTGAACCCATAATAACGATACTCGATACTCGCTCATTCGTTGCATCCAGCATTTGCTGAGCCGTTACAACTTGAGCCACGATCTCGCCTGCTGTCAAATTCCGCTTAAGCCCGCCTAGTGTGGAGGCACAAAACGTACAGCCAATGCGGCAGCCCACCTGTGTGGTTACACATACGCTGTTGCCATAATCATGGCGCATAATTACGGTCTCGATAGCATGATTGTCATGCAGGCCGAACAGGAACTTCACTGTTCCGTCCTTCGATTCGAATTTCGTTATCTCAGTGAGGGTAACAAATTGGAAGTTATCCTCCAGCTTCTGGCGCATCGCCTTGGATAGATTCGACATCGCCTCGAAGCTCTGCACTCTTTTCACATACAACCAATCAAATACTTGGTCCCCGCGAAAAGCAGGCTCTTCGTTTTCTGTCATCCAATTCTGAAGCTGTTCTAGCGTATAGTCATAAATTATCGGTTTCATGTTTTATCACACCTGACTCTGAAGTAACGCGGCACTATTAGAAAAGCACCGCGGCTAATGATTTATTTTAACACAAACGCTTATGCACAGCCACCTATGGGCTTAGGTGCGCTTGCGAAGGCGTGCGATGAAAAAGCCGTCACTGTCAAAATGCTGCGGAAGCAGCTGCGCTGATCCGGTGAATGAGCTATCAATCGCACCTACTCTGCGGAGTGACTCTAGTATAGGCTCCGGCCAGTCTGCATCGAGTTGGAATTCTGGATGCTCTGTCAAAAAGGCAGCAATCTGATCCTCATTCTCTGCTCGCTCTATTGTGCAGGTACTATATACGAGTACACCGCCTGGCTTCACAAGCTGCGATACAGCATGCAGAAGCCTGCGCTGTATTCCCGCTATTTCAATGACATCGCCGGCCGTCTTTGTCCATTTGATCTCTGGCTTCCGCTTAATAACACCGAATCCTGAGCAAGGAGCATCAAGCAATACAGCATCCATTGACGCCTCCGCGAATCGACCTGGCAGCTTGCCTGCATCCTCGGTCATCGTCTCAATATTGCTCAGGCCCAGACGCTCCGCTTGGGCTTCGATTAATTGGCGTTTGTGCGGATGAACATCATTGGCCCACACTTTTCCTCTGCCATGCATGAGCTCAGCCAAATGGGTTGTTTTCCCTCCTGGTGCCGCACAGCAATCAAGCACTTGCATGTCAGGCTTCGGCGCAAGCACCTCCGCTACAAGCATTGAGCTCTCATCCTGGACCGTCCAGCGCCCATCCCGGAAGCCATCCGTATCGGCTAGATTGCCTCCGCGGATAACTGCAATTCCTGAAGGAGCAACCTTAGAGGACTCCGCATCATAGCCAAGCTCGGCCAGCTGCTCCAGAGCCTCCGCCCGTCCTTCACGCAATGCGTTCACTCTCACGCTTGCATGAGGGGCTTCATTGCCTGCTGCGCATATCTGTTCAGCCGTTTGCTCACCGTACTCTCGTATCCAGCGCTCAACAAGCCACTCGGGATAAGAATGCCTAAGCGATATCCTTACTGCGGAATTTTTGTCCTGAATCGCTTCAATGTTCAGATCAGCCCGATTCCGGTCGATGCTGCGAAGAATGCCATTGACCATCCCTGATATACCTTGATGGCCTCGTCGTTTGGCAATCGTTACCGCCTCATTCACCGCGGCATGGGCCGGAATCCGATCTAAATATAATAGCTGATAAGCGCTCATCCGCAGCAGCTGATGAACCCATGGCTCCAGCTTGCGCAAGCCTTTGGCTGCGAATTTGCCCAGCCAATGGTCAAGTGTAAGCTGTCTTTGAATCGTGCCATAGACTAATTCAGTCACAAGCCCTGCGTCCGCACGCTGCAGACCCGCATCCTGCAATACGCGGTTGAGCTGCAAATTGCTGTATGCTCCAGTCTCTGCTACCTTGATTAAAATATCCAAAGCAAGCTCGCGAGGAGTGCGCGGAGCATGGCTTGTCCTCGCTCCGCCGCCATTGTTGCTCTTGCGCGGCTGTTGCTTGCCGCCTGAGTTTTTGCGCGGGCTATTGCCCGAATTCATTGCTTTCCCGCTCATAGCGCTTCCCCGCCTAACACAGTACCTTGGGCTAATCGGGTGCCTTTGAGCCAATCAGCAACAGACATAACCCTTTTTCCCGCAGGCTGAATATCTAACAGCATTAATGTACCAGCGCCTGTCTGTACGGCAATGCCTTCATTATCAGCTTTTACTACCGTTCCATGGACTGTACTACCATCTGTACGAGTGTCCGTGCCTATTGCCTTGCATGTCCAAACTTTAAGCACCTCGCCATTCAGATAGGTGAAGGCTCCAGCCATAGGTGACAGGCCGCGCACCTGATTATAGATTTGCACCGCTGAACGAGTCCAGTCAATCCGCTCATCCTCGCGGGACAAGTTAGGGGCATAGGTTGCCAGCTCATGCTGTTGAGGCACGGCCTTTGCTTCCCCAGCGATAATAGCCGGAAGCGTTCTTCCCAGCAGCTCGGCTCCTGCCGCGCTCAGCTTCTCGAACAAGGTGCCTGATGTATCTTCATGTGTAATCGGCACTTCCACCCGGCTGATCATATCACCAGTATCCAGGCCTTCTGCCATGTACATGATTGTAACGCCAGTCACAGTCTCACCATTAATAATCGCACGTTGAATAGGCGCACCTCCACGATATTGCGGCAGCAGTGATCCGTGTACATTAATACAGCCAAGAGCTGGCAGCTCCAGAACAGCCTTAGGCAATATTTGCCCGTAGGCAGCCGTCACGATTAAATCCGGCTTCAGCTCTGCGAGGGCTTCAACGGCTTCTGCACTGCGCATCCGCTCAGGCTGCAGCACTGGCAAGCCAAATGAAAGAGCTGCCTCCTTTACTGGAGGCGGCGTCAGCGTCCGCTTTCTTCCTTTGGGACGATCAGGCTGAGTGACAACGGCAATTACTTCATAACCCTGCTCTAATAGCAGACGCAGAGAGGGAACGGCGAACTCCGGCGTCCCCATGAATAGAATACGCATGTTTGTTACTCGCCGCCTTTTTTAGGTCTCTCTGAGATCTCATAGATTGATTCTGCTAGATCAGTGAACAAAATGCCGTTCAAATGATCTACCTCATGCTGGAAAGCGCGCGCCAGGAAACCGGTTGCTTCTACGCTGAACGGCGTACCGTCCGCTCTCTGGCCATTAACAACGATCCGCTCAGCACGAAGAACATCCCCATTCAGATTCGGAATGCTCAGACAGCCCTCCGGACCGAGCTGCTCGCCATCCTGCTCTACAATAACGGGGTTGACCATCTCGATAAGCCCGGTCTCATCCTGAATATCGACAACGATAACACGCTTAGAAATACCTATCTGAGGCGCAGCCAAGCCGACGCCGTCCGCGTCATACATCGTCTCCGCCATATCCTTAAGCAATTTCTGCAGGTTGGAATTAAATTTAGTAACTTCTTTGGCAGGCTCCCGAAGTACGGGATCTGGGTCTTTCACAATAATACGGATGGCCATTGCCGTTCCCTTCCTTTACGTTCATCATCTGATTTATTTTTATAAAATGACTTGTGGATCTACATCAATGCTGAACTGCACCTGCTTCTGCGGCGAGCCTTCCGTGAATGGGGCAAGCGCATGGCGAAGCAACGCCGGGACATCAATGTTTCCACGATATTTTATCACACATTGAAAACGGTAGCGATCTTTCATTCTCGAAATCGGCGAAGCAACCGGGCCGAGCACGTCAAGAGCACGCGGCAAACCTCCATCAAGCGGACCAAGAATCCCTTCAGCTCTTGCCAATTCTCTCAGCCGCAAGGCAAACTGCTCGCCTACTGAGGACAACAGCGGCAGCTGCTCATGCGACATTGTGATTAGCACAAGCCGGCAAAAAGGAGGATAGCCCATCACGCTGCGATGCTTCAATTCTTCTCTTACGAATGCGGCATAATCATGATGCTTGGCAGTCATGATCGCATAATGTTCGGGCGCATAGGTTTGGACAACTACCTCGCCCGGCAAATGATGCCGTCCAGCTCGGCCTGCTACCTGAGTTAACAGCTGAAATGTACGCTCGCCTGCCCGGAAGTCTGGCAGATTAAGCGAAGTATCGGCAGCGATAACGCCGACTAGCGTGACAAATGGAAAATCCAGCCCTTTCGCCACCATTTGTGTCCCGAGCAATACATCCGCCTTGCGGTCTCCAAACTGCTTGAGCAGCTTTTCATGGGAGTTTTTCTCATTCGTCGTATCCACGTCCATCCGTATTACCCGAATGCCTGGGAATAGCTTCGCAAGCTCTTCCTCAACCCGCTGAGTTCCTGTGCCGAAATACCGAATATGCTCACTGGAGCAGGAAGGGCATTCGCTCGGTGCCAACTCAGCATGGCCGCAATAGTGACAGCGCAGCGCACGTGTTTTCTGATGATACGTAAGCGATATATCACAATGCGGGCAGGCTGCCGTATAGCCGCAGGAACGACACATGACAAACGTCGAATACCCTCTTCGATTCAGCAGCAGCACGGATTGCTCGCCGCGCTCCAAACGTTCGGCAAGAGCGGCATGAAGACGGCGGCTGAACATGGAACGGTTGCCTTCCAGCAATTCAGAGCGCATATCAATAACAGTCACTGGCGGCAAAGGACCGCCAAGAGCTCGGTCCGGCAGAGGCAGCAGCGAAGACTCCCGTCCGGGAGCCGGCTGGCGGCTGGCAGCTACAAAGGATTCCAATGAAGGTGTAGCTGAGCCTAGCACAACTACCGCGCCATGCTGCTTTGCCCGCTTAACAGCTACGTCACGAGCATGATATTTGGGACTATCCTCTTGTTTATAAGAGGATTCATGCTCTTCATCAATAATAATAAGCCCAATTCGCTCAAAAGGTGCAAATATAGCCGATCTGGCGCCAATGGCAACCTGGACCTGACGCCGGCGGATTTTGCGCCATTCATCATAACGCTCACCATTAGACAAGCGACTATGCAGAACGGCTACTGCATCGCCGAAGCGCCCTTTGAAGCGATCGACCATTTGCGGAGTCAGCGATATTTCTGGCACAAGCACGATTGCTTGCTTTCCTTGCTTTAGACAATGCTGAATGGATTGCAAATAGACCTCTGTTTTACCGCTGCCTGTCACGCCATGCAGCAAGAGCACCTGGGACTCCTCGCGATTAACAGTCGAAACGATCCGCTCATATACAGCCAACTGGCCTTCCGTTAAGGGCAGGGGCTGCGTGCGCTTGAATTCACGCCCTGCATAAGGATCGCGCTGCTGCTCGACCTCTTGAAGCGCAATCCACCCCTTGTCCGCTAGAGCGCGAACGCTAGCAGGAGATCCTCCCGCTTCTGCTAGCAGCAATTGCAAAGGCAGCGGCTCCTTTTGTCCGATCATAAAAGCAAGCAGTTCACGCTGTTTGCCCGCACGAGCCGGGAAATCATCCAGCGCTGCTTGTGCAGCAGCCTTATCCGCTGGAGGAAACACCGTAAGCACCTTGCGGATCGCAAGGCGATCGCGAATCGACGTCTGCTCCGTTAATACGCCTTCTCTCAGCGCATCCTTCACAGCAGCAGAATATTGCGGATAACGGAGTTGCAGTGTAGTTAGCTTCACTTGCTCTTGCTTCCCAATCCATTCCGTAAGCTCCTGCGGAAGCACCGCGGTAAGCCCTTCCCCTGCTTCCGCAGCAGCTTTATTCAAGCTGATGTACCGTTCCGCCTTGCCCTTCAAGGCAGCAGGCAGCATCGCTTGGAGCGCAGTCGTCCACGAACAGCAATATTTATCGCTCATCCACCGAGCAAGCTCGATCAAATCAGGCAAAAGCGGAGGCAGCGGGTCAAGCAGCTCCGATATCGGCTTGAGACGCTTGGGATCAATGTCCGCTGTATCTGCAAGCTCAGTCACAAAGCCCTGCAGCACACGACCGCCAAATGGAACGCCTACACGGCTGCCCACCTCGACCCAATCTGCCAAATTAACAGGAACCTCATAATCAAACGGACGGTCCGTCTGCCTACTCGGTACATCAACGATGACTTTAGCGATCATTCGCAGAGGCCCTCGCCATTAGGCAGCCGCTCCGCAGCGATCTCCAGCAGACGCTGTGCGACCTCGCGCTTAGACATAAGCGGCAGCTTGGCAATCAAGCCTTCTGCTCCGAACAATTGAACGATATTCGTATCGCCATTGAAGCCTGCTCCTTCTGCACTTACATCATTAGCTACAATCAGATCACAGTGCTTGCGCTTCAGCTTGTCCATGGCATAATGTTCAATTTGCTCGGTCTCGGCGGCGAACCCTATCAGCAGCTGATGACTCTTTCGTTCTCCAAGCATTTGCAGAATATCCGTCGTCCGCTCCAGCTCCAACGTGAAGGCTTCGCTGCTTTTCTTCAGCTTCTGCTCCTGCACTTGAACAGGACGATAGTCAGCTACAGCCGCCGCCTTAATCACAATGTCGGAGTGCTCGAACCTCGCAAGCACCTCCTCCAGCATTTGCTGGGCAGATTCAATTCTAACAACCTTCACCCCAGCTGGAGGCTCTATTGTCGTCCTCCCCGCAACCACAGTAACTGTTGCTCCCATTAATCGGGCTGCTTCGGCAATAGCAAAGCCCATTTTCCCCGATGAATCATTCGTCAAATAGCGTACCGGATCGAGACGCTCCATCGTACCGCCTGCCGTTACGAGAACATGCTTGCCAGCAAGTCTTCCCTGCTGCTGGAACAACGTCTCTATTGCAGCTACAATATCCTCGGGCTCGGCTAGTCTGCCTTTGGCAACATAACCGCAGGCTAGCTGGCCTGTGCCTGGCTCAACGAACAGTACACCGCGTGAAGCGAGCAGCTCCAGATTGTGAACGACAGCAGGATGCTCATACATATGAACATTCATTGCCGGGGCTACCAGAACGCTGCAGGATGCCGCAAGCAGTGTCGTGCTTAGCATATCATCAGCGAGCCCATTTGCCATTTTGCCAATTATATTAGCTGTTGCAGGAGCGATCACAATAAGATCCGCATGATCTGCAAGATCGATATGTGAGACGACAGCCGGATTCCGTTCATCGAATGTATCTATATGTACAGGATGACGAGATAGTATTTGAAGGGTTAGTGGGGTAATGAACTTGGCAGCCGATTCCGTCATAATAACGTGTACGTCTGCCCCTGCTTGCACAAGCTTACTGCATAGTGCAGCGCCTTTATATGCTGCGATCCCTCCTGTTATCCCTAACAGGATCGTTTTGCCTTTTATCATGATTTTTCCCCCGTTACAAGCTGTTAATCTATGTATTGACTATTTCCTGCGAGCTCATTCGCGCTTTCCCTATCATACCATATGAGCCTGCAAATTGGAGCCTTCAACAGCACCCGTTGAAAGATTGGAAATCTTCTCTATAAATACGTATACTAGATAGTAGGAATCTTATGAGCTCCTTAAAAATGACTGAGGTGAATCCCCATGAACGAGTTACAGCAAGCCTATAAAACAATGGGCCTTCCCGAGAATGCTTCTAAGGAAGATGTGGATAAGCGTTACACAACCCTACTGCGTCAAGCGCGCTCGAGACAGCAACAGCAGCAATCTAATGATTTTGATGCCGTGAATGCAGCCTATCGCTTTATTCTGGATTATGAGAACCAAAAATCCACAGAAGCGTTCAATCAGAAGGAATACGGCAAATTCAAAAATATGGCGGGCACTGCGGAGAAGATCGACCACTTTTGGCGCTATTACAAATTTCATACCATGGGCGCTATTCTCCTCATTGGCCTCATTATTTACGGCATATTCAGCTACATTGATCACCGTGAAGAGCAAGCCCGTCTCGCGAGCCTCCCTCCAGTTGACTTATATGTCATGGTTATGGGCGAATATATATTGCAAGACAGCACCGGAAAGCCAGCCAAATATGAGCAATTAGAAGAATCGATGCTAGCTCAATTTCCGGAATGGAAGCGTTTCAAAGTGAATTTCAATTACCTTCCCCTGGGTAATGCTATGAATGTGACTTATCAGCAAAAAGCAATGCTAATGCTCAGCACCGAGCGTCCTGATGTCTACATTTTTGACAGAGAAGCCTTTGATTGGGTAGCTCCACAAGGTGCGCTTCTCGGTCTTGATGGAGAGGCAGGTGCCGCAGAAATTCTCAAGAAAGCTCAAGCTACGGATGCAACTTATGAAGATGCAACGATCGAGAACCCTACCAGGCAAACGTTTGGCATTGATATCACAAGCAGTGCTTTAACCAAAGAATGGCCTATTTATACCGCGAAGAAGTTTGTTGTTGGTGTCAGCGCTTTTACTAAAAACAAAGAAAAAGCTTATCACTTCATTGACAAATTTTTAGCTGATCAGCCTGAATAAACCCACCTATATCTATAGCTCGCTCCTCCTATCACTTAACAATGTTGACAAGAGGAGCGAGCTTTTATCTATGTAATAAAAAATAATCGAGCCCGTCAAATTGACGAGCTCGATTATTTGGTTGCGGTTGCCTTATGATTTGTTGTCGTCGTTGGACGTTTCAACAAGCACGATATCGTGATAAATCTCTTCCAAGGCCACACCAACAAACTTGCGGGCTTTCGGATTGCGAAGCTCGGATTTGTCTCCATTACGAAGCATCCGTGCGCGTCTTGAAGCCGCAACCACCAAAGAATATTTGCTGTCTACTTTCTTAACCATCTCATCAATAGAAGGATATAGCATAACCTTTCACCTCGCTCAAGCTTTCTGGTTCGCAGCAGGCACTTCCGTAGGCTGAGACCAGTAACGATCCCTGCGGCAATGCTCTGCTACAATAATACTTTGAATACGGTGGCATGCAGCATCAATCTGGTCATTAACCACGGCATAATCATAATGGCTAAGCAGATTGATTTCTTCCACGGCAACCGTCATCCGGTGATCGATCGTATCCTGCGATTCGGTACCTCTGCCGGTAATACGTTGCTTGAGCTCATCCAAAGACGGAGGCATTAGAAATACAAACACGCCTTGAGGAAATTTCTCCTTCACTTTCAAGGCTCCCTGCACTTCAATCTCCAGAATGACATCTTTGCCGCTCTCAAGGGTACGTTCCACGAAATCTCTTGGAGTTCCGTAGCAGTTGCCCACATATTCTGCATGCTCCAACAAAGCATCACGCAAAATCATGTCTTGGAACTGCTCTTTCGATTTGAAGAAATAATTGATGCCATCAATCTCACCCTGTCTGGGCAATCTAGTCGTTGCAGACACGGAATACACGAGCTCCGGCATCTTTTGGCGCAGGACGGTACATACCGTTCCCTTGCCTACTCCGGAAGGTCCGGACAATACAATTAATAATCCCTTATCCATAATACTCCCCGTACTATTCGTCGTTATCGTCATCCTTGGTCGACAAACGATGCGCTACCGTCTCCGGCTGCACCGCCGATAGAATAACATGATCGCTGTCTGTAATAATGACAGCTCGAGTGCGTCGTCCATAAGTAGCGTCAATTAGCATATGACGGTCACGAGCTTCTTGAATGATTCGCTTAATTGGTGCTGATTCCGGGCTTACAATGGATATAATACGGTTTGCCGAAACAATATTACCAAATCCAATATTAATAAGTTTGATAGCCAAGCCAGATTTCCCCCTCCGGTCTTCCTCGTGCAACTGCCCGAATAAACTCTATTTATAAAATTGTTTGGACGATGAGGTTGAATCATCTGTGCCAAATAGCGACAGAACCATTGCACTATTGTTGACGAAAAAAGTCCGGAGCATACGTTCTCGCTGCTAGAGCGGTATCCGCATCCAAAGACATAAGCTGCCATTTCCTCACATTTCTCTTCAACCGTCACAGCAGCAAATGCCCATTGCTATATATTTTAATTGATTTTGAGCAAACGAACAAGAGAAAAAGCGAAAATAGCTAATTCTCCTGCTCAAGCCTCTATTATTACTTGCTTACTCCCGTTTTCTCCCATACATATTCGGTTAATTGAACCGTCATATCATAGAACATAAACGGGGTCATGAAATAGATTCCTTTGAAATGGGCTAACGCGACATCCAGCAGCTCCTTGGAGATTTTCACGCCTTCAGCTCTGCCCGCTTCGCCCTCCAGGCCCGCCATCCGCTGACGCACTTCATCGGACAGTTGAATGCCTGGCACTTCATTGTGCAAATACTCAGCATTGCGTCCGCTCGCAAGCGGCATAATGCCAATAAACACAGGAACAGAGAGATGCTTCGTCGCTTCTGCAATTCGCTCAATCAATTGAGGCTCATATACAGGCTGCGTCATAATATAATCGGCGCCCGATGTGATCTTTCTCTCCAGACGCTGAACAGCCTTGTCCAGATGCTTGACATTCGGATTGAACGCAGCTCCAACAACGAACTTCGCCTTTTGCTTAAGCGGCTTGCCAGAGAAAGCAATACCCTCATTCAACTGTTTAATCATTCGAATCATCTCGAATGAGGTAAGATCATAGACAGAGCTGGAATCCGGCAAATCTCCGAATCGCGCAGGATCGCCTGTCACAGCAAGTACATGGTCAATGTCCAGTGCATCCAGCCCCATCATATGCGATTGCGTGCCTATTAGATTACGGTCACGACAAGCGATATGAATAAGCGGACGGAAGCCAATCTTCTCTTGAACAAGTGCAGCCAAAGCCAGATTGCTCATGCGGGTAACCGCAAGTGAATTATCGGCCATCGTTAGAGCGTCCGCCCCGCAAGCCTTCAAAGCTGCTGCTCCGTCCATGAATTTTCGAATATCCAAGTCACGCGGAGGGTCGAGCTCTACAATAACCGTATGGCGTTCCTTCACAATGTCAACAATGGAGGAGGCTGGAGCCTGTCCATCCGTGGTTCCGGAGATAACAGCAGATGAATTCTTCTCTTCTGCCGGTTGTACAATAACAACTTCCGCAGGGGTAGCTACTGCTCCCTCTGCTGCATTACGCTCGCCAAGTGGAATGTAATCCTTCAAAGCTAATGCCATGGCAGCTACATGCTCCGGCGTCGTACCGCAGCAGCCGCCAATGATGCGTGCTCCGCGATCCGCGAAGCGGCGTGCAGACTCTGCGAAATAATCAGGACCTGCAGAATACGTATATTTGCCGTCTACATAATCAGGTATTCCTGCATTCGGGAATACCGATAATGGCAGGTCCACGGGACCCCAAATATTGTCTATAGCGCGCATAATACCGTTTGGACCGCTGCGGCAGTTAAAACCAACAACATCGGCTCCCGCCAATTGAAGCTGCTTGAAGGCTACGTCCAGACTAATGCCATCCTGCGTTCGTCCAACATCCTCTACAGCGAATTGGCAAATTACCGGTACGTCCGATGCTTCCCGGGCAATCCGCAAAGCCAACATCATTTCGTCAAGATCATAAAAGGTTTCCAGCAACAGCCCATCTACGCCTTCTGTTAGAAGCGCATCAATCTGGCGCTCGAAGGCTTCGCTTAGTTTAGCTGTACGCATGTTTTTGAGCTTGCCTGAACGAATAGAGCCAACTGCACCGACAACGTAGGCATCCGCCCCAATCGCATTGCGCGCGATACGGACGCCAGCACGGTTAATGGCTTCCATATCAGACTCCAAGCCATACTTCGACAGCTTCTCCAAGTTAGCCGAGAACGTATTCGTCTCAATAATTCGAGCGCCCGCTTCATAATATTGCCGATGCACATTCTCAATGACATCGGGGCGAAGCGTGTTCAATTCTTCATAAGAAATGCCAACTGGGAACCCCATCTGATACAGATAGGTTCCCATGGCACCGTCACCGGGCAAGATATGTGTCGAAAGCGCTTTTCTTAGATCCAATTTGTCCGTTGCAATTCTACTGTTCATATTCGCACCCGCTTTACAAAGAGCCGCGGAACACATGTGCCGCAGGCCCTGTCATATAGACGTGATTATCCGTCTCATTCCACTCAATCAGAAGGTCTCCGCCCTTCAGCGATACAGTCGCTGTACGATCGGTCAAGCCATTCAATACGGAAGACACCACCGTCGCGCAAGCACCCGTGCCGCAGGCAAGGGTCGGGCCTGCGCCCCGCTCCCATACGCGCATATCCGTATGAGTACGTGAATTGACCGTTACGAACTCCACGTTGATTTTGCGCGGAAACATTGGATGGGTCTCCAGCTTCGGACCCCATGCAGCAAGGTCGAAATGAACAGCATCATCCACATAGATGACACAATGCGGATTGCCCATTGATACTGCTGTGAAAAGAAATTGTCGGCCATCCACTTCGATCGGATGCTGGGTAACGATATCAGCATCCACCGTCGTTGGAACTTGAAGGCCATTCAGAATCGGCTCGCCCATATCGACGCGAACGGTCTGAACCTCGCCATTGTCCACCTGAAGCTGAACTCTCTGAGCTCCTGCACCAAGCGTTTCTATCGTAATTTCCTCTTTATCGGTTAGACCATTATCATATACATATTTGGCGACGCATCGTATCGCGTTGCCGCATTGCTCTGCCTCAGAACCGTCGGAATTAATAATGCGCATCCGGAAATCCGCTGCTTCAGAAGGTAAAATATATACGAGTCCGTCAGCCCCGATGCCGAAAAACCGATTGCATAGATCAATCGCGAGCTGAGCAGCATTATCGGGTAGCTCCTGCTTGCCTGCAACCACGATAAAATCATTGCCCAATCCATTCATCTTTGTGAAATCCAATTCTTTGCACTCCCTTTGCTGCAGCCTTCAGTAAAAATAGCTATCATTTTTCCTATTAGCATACCGCAAAGCAGGG
The DNA here is from genome assembly GCF_059383895.1 of Paenibacillus sp. J22P59. Classification (NCBI taxonomy): domain Bacteria; kingdom Bacillati; phylum Bacillota; class Bacilli; order Caryophanales; family Paenibacillaceae; genus Paenibacillus; species Paenibacillus sp. J22P59. Next base: position 376,387 of record NZ_JBXENX010000003.1, on the reverse strand, counting down.
AGAAAGGCTATTCATAATTTCACTGAACATTTGCATTTTTATGTCATCTTACAGTCGTTTTAGAGCCAAATGATAGTTTTTGTTTTTGCTTCGATTTATTCGAGCCGAGCACGCTTCCAATTCCCATAAGGAAGGTAGGGATGCCTGCCGCTACGAAGACAAGACACCATTCGCGGAATCCAAGCGGCACCGTCTTAAAGATAGGCTGAAGCGCCTCGATATAAAGCACCCCAATCATAAGAACGAGCGACGACAAGACTGCTAATACAAGATAGCGATTCTGGAACGGATTGCGATGAAAGATCGAACGTGAGCTGCGGCAATCGAACACATGAATAAGCTGCGCCAGCACGAGTGTAGCGAATGCTACGGTCTGGGCTTTTACGAGATGCGAAGCGCTGTCTGGAGATTCATTGAGTGTAATCCAGAAGGCTCCAAGCGTACATAAGCCGATCAAAGCGCCGCGGCTTATTATTTTCCAGCCAAGCCTTCTGGCAAATATGCTTTCTTTAGCTGAACGCGGCTTCTGCTGCATAAGATCCTTTTCTGCTTGGTCAACCCCCAGTGCCATCGCTGGTAAACCGTCGGTAACCAGATTGACCCACAATATTTGTATCGGAACGAGCGGCAGCGGCAAGCCTGCCATCATCGCCAGGAACATCGTTAATATTTCGCCGACATTGGAAGCGAGCAAATAACGGATGAACTTGCGGATATTCTCGTAGATGTTGCGGCCCTCTTCGATTGCAGAGACGATGGTTGAGAAGTTGTCATCACTAAGTACAAGTGCGGATGCTTCTTTGGAGACATCTGTACCCGTAATGCCCATCGCAATACCGATATCAGCTGCTTTAATTGCAGGAGCATCATTAACCCCGTCCCCGGTCATCGCTACAACATGACCTTGCCGCTGCAGCGCCTTTACAATACGCAGCTTATGCTCAGGCGATACCCTTGCGTATACATAGGTATTGTCAACCGCCTTGTCCAGATCCTCATCGCTCATAACCTCCAGCTGTCTTCCGCTCATAGCAATCCCGTTGCGAGGCATAATGCCAAGCTGACCTGCAATGGCTTCTGCCGTTAATTGATGATCGCCTGTAATCATCACCGTTTTAATGCCGGCACGGCGGCAAGTCGCAATAGCATCCCGTGCTTCTCGGCGCGGAGGATCAATCATGCCTGTCAGTCCGACGAATACAAGCTGGTGTTCTGCATCGCTCTCTGTCTCGCATATATCCGTGCTGCGCAAATCACGATAAGCCAGGCCGAGCACTCGAAGAGCGGACTCCGCCATTTCCTCTGCCGCATCTGCACATTTCTTCTTCAAGGTTGCTGTGAATGGAACGACCTTGCCATCCCACAGAACATAGCTGCAATGATCCATCAGCACATCTGATGCTCCCTTGGTATAAATAACGCGTCCACCTTGATGAGAGACGACAACCGACATCCGCTTGCGCTCAGAATCGAATGGAAATTCACGCTCGCGCTTATATAAACCTTCCAGCGAGCTGCTCGTAACGCCGAGCTTCGCTGCCAGCACCGTCAATGCCCCTTCGGTCGGATCGCCTTTTAATACCCATTCCTCCTGCACTTCCTTTGATTTCCGTTTCTTATTATCAGGCAGCTCTACCTTGCTTACCGTCGCATTATTACATAGCGCTGAAATTTGCAGCAGTCTCTTCAATGACGTGTCATGCTTCGCATCTACCGGGCTGCCATCCTCTAATAATCCGCCGGACGGCTCGTAGCCTTCTCCCGTCACCTGCAAATGACGACCGCCCATCCACAGATTTGTTACGGTCATTTTATTTTGCGTCAACGTGCCTGTCTTGTCTGAGCAAATAACCGATGCGCAGCCCAGCGTTTCAACCGAAGGCAGCTTGCGGACAATCGCCTTCCGTTTAATCATCCGTTGTACGCCCAAAGCGAGCGCAATCGTCACGATGGCTGGCAATCCTTCTGGAATAGCTGCAACGGCCAAACTCACACCCGCCAAGAACATGCCGTAGGCAGGCTGTCCATGCATAATCCCTGCCACGACGACCATGATGGTCAAGCCGATCGCTACAGCGATCAAGATTTTGCCCAACTGCTCCAATCTGTGCTGCAGAGGCGTTTCCATGGATTCTGTCTGTTGGATTAGTCCAGCTATCTTGCCCATTTCTGTATTCATGCCTGTCCGCACAACGACACCCTTAGCCGTACCTCGTGTCAGCATCGTCCCCATGAACCCGATATTACGCTGATCGCCTAACGGGAGCTCGTCTTCGCTAATTGCTGCGGCGTGCTTCCCTACAGGCACCGACTCTCCCGTGAGAGCGGATTCCTCCGCATAGCAGCTGTTTGCTTCCAGAAGCCTAATATCCGCCGGTATTCGATCTCCACTCTCAAGCAGTACAATATCGCCTGCAACGAGCTCTTTTGCTGCAATATCAATTTGCTCACCGCCTCGCAGTACCTTAGCTGATGGAGCGGACATCTCTTTAAGTGCATGCAGCGATTTTTCCGCACGAAATTCTTGCACGAAGCCTAGTACCGCATTAATTACAATAATTGCAACAATGGTTATCGCGTCCAAATACTCGCCGAGCAAGCCCGATATGAGAGTAGCGCCCATGAGCACAAGCACCATGAAATCTTTGAATTGATTAAGAAAAAGCATAATTGGCGGCACTCGCTTGCCTTCTGTCAGCTCATTGCGTCCATTCTTCTCCAGCCTATCAGCCGCTTCCGCCGCCGATATCCCTTGCTCTGGAGAACTGGCGAGCGCGTCCGCTAGCTCGCTCGTCCCCATTTGGTGCCATTTCAATTGTTCCATCTTATGACTCCCTCCCCTATATGCCGAGCGCACCTCGGACAGCCTCTTAAGCCTAAATGTATTCGGACAACCCGCAAAATATCCCATGAGGACTTAAGTTTTTATGCAAACTATGGCATGATAGAGGAAGACATCTATCAAAGTGCTGTTCAAGCTATTTGAACAACCTCTTAAAAGGAGATCCCTATTATGGCTTTAGACGGCATCGTAATCCATGCGATTGTAGAAGACCTGCAGCGCTGCGTTGGCGCTCGTATTCATAAAATTCACCAACCAACGAATCATGATCTCGTATTCAGCATTCGCGGAGCAGGAGCACAAGGCAAGCTGCTCATCTCAGCGAACCCTACTTATCCGCGTGTACACTGGACCCATGCGTCCTATACGAACCCGCTTGAAGCTCCAATGTTCTGCATGCTTATGCGAAAGCACTGCGAAGGAGCTACAATTGAAGCAATAAGGCAAGTCGGTCGTGAGAGAATCATTCATATTGATATACGGCATCGGGATGAGCTCGGCGACCTGTCTGCCAAGACGATTATTATTGAAATTATGGGACGCCACAGCAACATCATCCTGCTTGATCCGAGCCAAGGCACGATACATGACGGCATCCATCATGTAACGCCAGCAATTAGCAGCTTCCGTATCGTCATGCCAGGAAGCCTCTACACTGCACCGCCCGATCAAGGCAAAAGAGATCCGTTAGCTATCCTTAACGAAGCCGAATTCTCTTCTGCTCTTGATCAAGCTTCCGCTGACCAAGACACGGAGAGCAGCATGCCGCTGCATCAGCAGCTTGTTCAAGCGTTCAGCGGGTTAAGTCCACTCCTAGCCAAAGAAATCGTATATCGCGCGGATGAGAGCCGAAATGACCTGAGTAAGCTATGGACCAGCTTTGAGAGCTTAATGGAAGACATCAGGAACAAGAACTATGCCCCAGTAATCACGTCAGATGAAAAAGGCAAAGCTTTTTTCTCCGTTACGCCATTGACTCATCTCTCTGGACCCATGCAAACATTCGCCAGCATAAGCGAATGCTTGGAAGCCTACTATGGCGATAAAGCAGAGCGCGATACGGTGAAGCAGCGCGTTGCTGATTTAATTCGATTCGTTCAGAATGAGAAAAACAAAAACATCAAAAAAATCGAAAAGCTTCAAGAAACGCTGAGTGAAGCTAACGATGCTGATAAATACCGTATTTTAGGTGAGCTGTTAACCGCCTATATGCATCAGATCGGCAAAGGTGACAAGTCCATAGAGCTGATCAATTTCTATGACGAGGAGCAAGCGACTATTCGGATTGAGATAGATCCGCAGCTCAGCCCTTCTGATAATGCACAGCGTTATTTCCGCAAATATACGAAGCATAAGAACAGCATTGCCGTCGTTAATGAGCAAATGAAGCTTGCTGAGGAAGAAATTGCTTATCTGGAATCCTTGCTCCAACAGATGGATAATGCGGCCCTCTCTGATATCGAGGAAATTAGGGATGAGTTGGTCGAACAGGGGTATTTGAGAGATAGAGTAAAACGAGGGCCGAAACGCAAGAAAACATCCCGTCCTTCTCTGCTTTGCTATACCTCCTCAGAAGGCGTAGCTATTTACGTAGGTAAAAACAATACCCAGAATGAATATTTAACTAATCGACTGGCTTCACCAAGCGATACATGGCTGCATACTAAGGATATTCCGGGCTCTCATGTCGTGATTAGAGGCGCAGATTTCGGGGATACAACGCTGGAAGAAGCTGCTATGCTGTCCGCGCATTATAGTCAGGCACGGGCTTCAAGCATGATCCCCGTTGACTATACCACGATCCGCCATGTCCGCAAGCCCAGCGGTGCAAAGCCGGGATTCGTTATTTATGATCATCAAAAAACGCTATTCATTACACCAGATGAACAACGTCTTAAAGCAATGCCTTCTCGAATCGTCAATTAGTACAACAACTGCTGTCTCAAAAAGTCTGCTTCCTCTTTAGGAGGTCAGCCGAATGGACAAGCGATAATTCTTTTCATGAAAAAGCGCAGGTTCCAGGACAACGTTAGTCTGGAACCTGCGCTTTTTTTGTATATAAGTAAATCCCCATCCTCCCGTGACTTTATTACATCTGCATTCTCATACCAGCTGCTTGTCAACTCTTGGTTCTATGCTGTTAATATCGTGGTTTCTATTGTGACTCCCACTTTCGACTCAGGCTTCTAGATCTCATAGTTGGTTGGGCTTGCTCAATGCTGGCTGTTATTAAATGATAGAAGCAGCCTTCCCCCAGTTAGAGAAGGAATAGAATGCACAAATTAGTGAATGCCTTTGCTCTATATCACCGTACAAACAGGTAAAAAGGTGCAACAATGAAGTTATGCTCATTAGTGGGGATGCTCGATTCCCGACTAATGACCACAACTGACGCTATCCCCAAGTACGACTCAGCACTAAGCATTCTTACGAAAAAAGCTTCACAGAATAAGGTAAGCGCCTCATATGAGCTGACTGCAACGTTAAGAGATAGCGCTCCTAGAGTCCGAATCCTACATACTATAGAGCAACCGAAGCCCTCGCTCTATAAAAAAACTGTTCCAAAGTCATATTTATGACTTTTGGAACAGCTCAATATTGCTGCTTTCAGCTCGAATTAAGCTGCTACATCAGCCAGCTTAATACCTATCTCACAGCATTTCTATTACTTATTGCGGCGTAACTCCCTCAGAACCCCAGCATCAACCGACCGACTTCCAATCGCGCCGTGGAACACTTCCCCTTTACGCTCACCGTGGAAGTCCGATCCTCCCGTTACAAGAAGACCATATTGGGAAGCCAGCTTGGAATAACGTTCCTCTTCCTCGATGCCGTGGTCAGAGTGGAATACTTCAATTCCTTCCACGCCATGGCGCACAATATCCTCAACAAGCTCATCATTATGATAAAGACCAGGATGTGCAAGAACACTCGTCCCGCCCGCCTCTCGTATCCACTCAATAGCTTCAAAAGGATGCAAGCGCGGCAGATTCACATAAGCTGCACGTCCTGAAGCCAAATAACGATCAAAAGCTTCAGACATTGACGCTACAATACCCTTGCGGATCAATAAATCAGCAATATGCGGACGCCCTATCGTGCCCCCATCCCGATCCATCCGTTCCATCGCTATCGCAAGAACTTCCTCCATCGTAATCGGAATGCCCAGCTCAACGAGCTTCGCGACAATCCGCTCATTTCGCTGATCTCTCACGCTGCGCAAGCTTGCCAAGCGTTCCTGCCATCGTTCATTATGCTGATCAGCATAATAAGCCAATATATGTATATCCTGTCCCTCGGCAACTGTGCTTAGCTCGGCACCTGGCACCACAGTTATGCCGATGCGAATACCCTCCTCCAGCGCCTCCTCTACCCCTGCCATCGTATCATGGTCAGTAATCGCTATCGCTGACAAGCCTGCGGCTTTGGCAAGCTGAACATTAACGGCAGGCGCCTGCATGCCATCCGATGCCGTTGTATGCGTATGTAAATCCGCTCGATTCAAAGCCATTGCTGCAAGTCACGCTCCCTCAAAAAAGATAGAAAAGTAACGGCAGAAATAGGCAGCAGTGCCGACCGCAAATAGATCGAATAAAACTGCCGCTTGAATCGGACATTCTCTATCGGAACGATATGAAGAAGCCCTAGAGCCACCTCATGCTTAACAGACGATGCAGACAAGAACGACACGCCAAGGCCGGCCTCTACAGCAGATTTAACTGCTCCCGTACTGCCAAGCTCCATCACGATCTTCAGAGAAGCCGGATCTATATTTTTGCGCTGGAGCTGGTCCTCCATAACAAGCCTAGTTCCTGACCCCTGCTCTCTTAGAACAAATGGATATTGCGCCACCTCATCGAGCATTACCTTAGACTTGCTCGACAAAGGATGACCCTTCGGCACGATGAGCTTCAATTCATCACTCATTACAGCCTCCATATGCATATCCGGATGATTGACAGGCGCCTCAATCAATCCGAAATTCAACTGATGATTCAATATATCTTCCATGAGCTGCGTCGTATTCGATACCTTCATTCTAATGGCTATGTCAGGATACTCTTGGCCGAATGGCCCGAGCAGCCGAGGCAGAACATATTCGCCAATGGTCAAGCTCGCACCTAATTGCAGGCGCCCTTTCAATTGCTGCGTGAACGCAGACATCGCCTGGTCGGTATCCCGAATCAATTCAATGCTTCTTCTCGCATAAGGCATTAGCGCCCTTCCAGCCTCCGTCAATTCAATCCGTTTCGTCGATCGCTGAAGCAGCTTGGTGCCGAAATAATCCTCCAGTGATTGCACCTGCATCGTAACTGCAGGCTGGGTCATATGTAAGAACTGGGCGGCAGCAGAGAAGCTTCCACGCTCGGCTACGGTATGAAAAATATGAAGCTGATGAAAATTAAGTGCCATCTGTCGACCATCCCCTCTATTAGCGTTAGTATACTACAAATAACGCGATCTCGTAATGAGAGTCGCGTTATTGCCAGAGCTTATCCATTCTATCTTCTCTTCCGACTGTTCTTTACAAGCGTCATTCTTCTCGAATGACGCAGCCACGAATAATAAGATTTCAAATCCCGCAGCTCCATCGTCTCGGACATACGTCCCAAGAAGGTTACGACAATCATCTTATGTAAAGGATTGCCTAATAGATCCATATCCTTCTCGGAAGGGGCAAACTCCGCAACAAATACCAAATCATCGTCAATCAAGTATACATCTTGTTCATTCCGATAATAAGATACCACTTGTCCCTTCTTCAAACATTCCCACATGAATTCTGCAATATCCTCATAGCCGGTTTTCTCGCTCTCTACCCGATCTACCCAACGGCTCCTAGCATGGTTGGTAATGACGATATCGGAAACCTTATAATCTCCTAGTTCAACAAAGAACGTCTCGTAGGTACTCCATCTTTTTGTTGTTTTGTCCTTCATCTCAACCGCACCCCATCCAAGGACCCAGGTCTTTTTTACTATTTATAAACAATATTTTACCATGATTGTCCGATATTTCAACCCAGGCTGAATCCAAACCCATTATTGGGACATTATGGATATCTTTATTAAAAAGAAGATCGTTTCATGCCAAATACTGCTGGCTTCAAACGATCTTCTTTCTCTATTGAACTGTATTACTACATACTATAAAATCTCGTTTTATCATCCATATCTTTGCTGTATTCGGTTTTAATTTCATTACGATAGGACCGTTCAATCCTACGGACGAAAGGAAGCCGTCCGATATTTTTCATGGTATCTTCCGCTCGCTCCGCATTCATATAAATAACAACGTAATGCATTTTGCGTGACATATAATGAACGGTGCCATATTTCTCTAATACTCTGGCCGCTTTAAGATCGCTGACCCATATAATGTAACCCGTTCGTTCCGGTAACAATATCTCTTCCTCCCGTCCCATCTGCTATTAACTAACCGCAGCCACCGCTTCCGCAACCGCAAGAGCCGCCGCTTCCACAGCCGCCCGACTTCCCTTCATTACTCGGAACTTTAATGGTATCCGATACGGATTCTGCAATTGTCCTTGATACATCAAAGAGCATCGTATCGACTGCTTGCTCCGCTAACTTGAATTGGCGTACGGCATCAATCTGATCAAGCTCGCGCTCAATCGCCTTCACCTTATCCTTCGCGGAATTATAATCCGGATGGAATCTCCCAAACCGCTGACACTCGGAGAACAATTCCTTAGCTTTATCAAATTGCTTAGTCAATTGCTTGACTTGTCCATCCTCGTTAACAGCTTCTTTCCAATATAAATACTCGGCAACTTCCGCCGACTCATTAATCCAATCGCCCAATTCATAAGCACATAGCAGCAGCGACGCCATATCCAGCGAAGAAACGCCGCCATCACCGTACGGATGCTCCGTCTGAATCATTGTGGTAGTAGGCATTTGTCCACCTCTTCTTATTCGCTTACTTCCTTACTATCATATCATACTCCTAGAACCAATAGATACATTTTTACACAAAACCGTTTATCCCGGGAACGACAAGCTTCATTTCCTCCCACATATCTGGCGTAAGCCTGATCTCACATTCCTGCTGCTCCAGTCGCAATCTGCCAGATACGGCCCACCCCTTTCCTTCTGGCTCTAGCCTGATTGGGACAAAGTCACGTATTCCCTCTCTCATACACAGTTGAACCGTAGTCTGCCAGTTCATAGCCTGCTCGAGCATTTCTCTCCTTGTGGAATCATGATACCCTCGAAGCTGCTGCAGCCAGCTTGATGGAATCTGTTCGAGTGCAGGATAATAGTCCATTAATTCCACATCATTTTCCGTAATTAGTTCATAACGCTGCCAGGCTGCCTCTTCATTCAGGTGTGAAACCTCAACAATTGCTCTCCTCATAGGCGCAGCATGATGTAATCGTTCGATGTAAGGATAAGTCTGCGGCTTCCTTAGTGCTTTCTTCGATTGCTCCGCTCGTTGGCACCACGTCTCTACAGAGACTATAACGGGGAAGGGAAGCTCCTTGCTTCCCGATGCTTCAAGCAGAAAGGCTTGAATAGAACCGCTCGTTCTTCCTTCCCCTAATGCTCTAGCTATCGAGTTGGCACTTAGCTGGTAGACCGTCATCCAATCATCTGCCTTGCGATCCGCAATCAGCTCCAGCTCCCAGCGGATTCGATTATCGCTATTCGCCATTAGCATAATATCCCCGTTTGGTTCAATGACGACCGGCTCCATCTGTGCCGCAGCATCAGAAGTGTCCGTAACATGTACTACCCATTTCAGAACCTTTCCTCTCGCAGAGCTAGCCCTCTCTAACCATCCAAAGGCATGAAGCGTTTCGAGCCAGAACGTCCACTCCACGCCGCCCCTGTCCTTATGAGCAGCAAAGCCAACCTCATGAAGATAAGCCGAAATATCCTCTTCCAAGTACCAGCTGTCTGGAATTAATTCCTGAAGGGCAATAGCGGCATGAGCCAGCTTTGGATTGGAGACAGGCAGCATATCCTTGCACCAATGATGAAGCTGAGCTTCCCGACGGGAATTCGGCAGGGCAAGCCATCCTGCAAGCTCCTGCTCATTCCATCGCAGTTGTCCTGCCCCTGCTTCAAGTATTCGAGAGCGAATACCTAGTTCCAGAAGGAAGGCGAGCAGCAATGGGTACTGCTCTTTCTTTTTATATTCCAAACAAAAAAGAGCTAGAGCTTGCTCCGTAACCTCAAAGGCTTGCATAACCTTTGCCATTGTTTTTTTCGGGAGAATACCCTTGGAGGTCTGCTCTAACCCACACTGTGACAGCATGGAAAAAGCGACAAGCAGCTGTCTGCCCAAAGGTTGATTCATCGCTCTCGTCATTTCTAATCCGCTCAGCGCTGTACGATCCTGCTGAAGGGGATTAACTCTGCTGGGAAACAACAATGGCTGCCATACCGCAAAGCAATCCTTTGGGATAAAATAATGCCGCTCCCCCCATGATTTGCGGATAGCAAACAAAATCCCTGCTCGATACAACTGTGCAAATCCGTAACGAAGCTCCGCTCCAGCCAGCTTGGCACGAAGTGAGCCTAGCTTGAATAATTGCTCTTCATAAAAGCAACACATACCGAACTCGATGTAAATAGCTCTCAAAACAGCAGCGGCAGCCGTATCCATCTGTCCAATAGCTGCTTCTATAGAGCGCTTGTCCAGAATAGCGGCCGGCCAAGCATCACCTTGCTTCGCCGCTTCTCTCCATACGGATTCTTGCATAAATTGCTCTTGCCTATGCACGGGCAGTTGTGCAGCTATATGTGCAACAGACAACGCAACCGCCTCTTGATCAACGTTTTTCAAGGTCATAGCTGTACCCCTGTTCTACCATGAACATTTGTCTTCTAGCTGCAAAATCAATCTCATTCGTCTCATCAGTAACGATCGTGTAGAACCAAGCTTCATTCTTGCCTGTCTTTGGGCGCAAAATTCGGCCGATTCGCTGCGCCTCCTCTTGCCTGGAGCCATAACTGCCCGATATTTGAATAGCCACTGCCGCATCCGGCAGATCAACTGCAAAATTCGCAACCTTAGATACAGCAAGCACTGGTATATCTCCTGATTTGAACTGCTCATACAGACGCTGCCTTTCTTGCTGTCCCAGCTTGCCTGTAATTACAGGCACATTCAACGATTCGGATACCGAGTGCAGCTGCTCTAAGTACTGCCCGATAATAAGGGTAGGTATTCCTTCATGCCTGTGAAGCAGCTGCCTCACTACGCTCAGCTTGCCTGGATTCTCAGCCGCAAGCCGCAGCTTTGCCCGATTCTCGGCGAACCTATACAGCTCGGATACGCCTTGATCGAGCGGAACCCTTATTTCTGTGCATTTCACAGAAGCAATATGGCCCTCCGCTTCAACAGACTTCCACTGCAGGTCAAATTGCTTAGGCCCGATAAGTGAGAACACATCCTCCGCACAGCCATCCTCCCTAATCAACGTTGCTGTAAGCCCTAATCGCCTCGTCGCTTGAATATTTGCCGTTATCCGAAAGACTGGCGCTGGAAGCAAATGCACCTCGTCATAAATAATGAGCCCCCAATCTCGCTCAGAGAACAGCTTCATATGATTGTAGGACTCTGTTTTGGATTTGCGATGAGTCAAAATTTGATAGGTAGCAATCGTAACGGGCCGAACCTGCTTTGTTGCTCCTGTATATTCACCGACCTCCGAAGGCTCTAAGGAAGTCTTGTCCACTATTTCATCCTTCCATTGTCTGACCGATGTAGCGTTTGAAGTAAGGATCAAGGTTGCGCTGCTGAGCTTAGCTAGTGCCGCAATGCCAACGATGGTTTTGCCTGCACCGCAGGGCAAGACAATAACCCCGCTCCCGCCCTGCAGCGTGCCCTCCTTGTAGAACTGTTCCACAGCGGAGCGCTGATAAGCCCTTAATGAAAAAGAGTTGCCCTTTACAGTCTGCGAGCGCAAATGTACAGGAAGCATCTCCCCACTATGATACCCAGCCACATCTATAACCGGATACCCTAGCTTAATTAACTGTTGTTTAATTTGTCCACGAAGCTCCGCTCTTACCTCGATGCAACCATTTCCCTGCAGCTCGACTACATACTCTGACATCGATGAATGGGCAGATAATTCATCAATCAGGTCTGGACTCCCTCGCAGCAACAGCTTAGCCTCATCCATCTCTAGCCATAGCTTGCCATAACGCTCAACCAGCTTGCGAATCATCATCTCCACATAACCTGGGATACCATAGCGTGCATACCTCTCCAGAATGGCGATAATCGCTTCCGCGCTCATCCCGACAGCAGCTGCATTCCAGAGAGACATCGCTGTCATTTGATAGGTATGCCAATTGCCGGGCCGCTTGATCAGTTCTGCAAATAGGGACAGCCCTTCTCGAGCTGCCTCGGACAGAGCATGCTCGTAATCGAGCAGAATAGTCATGTCGGATTGAAGAATCAATGGGCCATTATGGGGCTCTACCAACTTTATTCCTCCTCATCTGCCAGCCTCTTTCTTCACAGTATGAAGATATCCCTGATTTTTTATGCCAAAAAAGCGGAATCGCTCCGCAAATGCGTAAGACAATTCCGCTTGATCCCTTCATTCCGATTAGGAATGGGCAGGCTCTGATATTTCATTCAATGCTTCGCCTGCTTCCTTGACGAAGGTTTCTCTGACCGCCAAATCTCCAAGCGCTAGAATACCTACCAGCCTTCCGTTATCTACAACCGGCAGACGGCGTATTTGATGGGAGGCCATTGCTTTGATCGCTTCCTCTGCTGTTGCTTCCGGATGAATGATGTCAATATTTTTTGTCATGACCGTCTCAACCGCTGTAGAGCCTGAATGCTTTTCGGCATAGCCCTTTACAACCAAGTCCCGATCCGTAACAACCCCAATGAGACTGCTTCCATCTACGATAGGAACAAAGCCAATATTATGCTTCTTCATTAATACAGCAAGCTCATATACATTATCCTGTAAGGTAGCTGTCACGCAGTCTGTGGACATCACATGTTTGACAAGTTTGCTCAATCAAGATTCCCTCCATGCTTCCCTAGCTTCATGAATTCGACCTTAGCATCCCCTTGCTTGCTGCGGTTATTCAGCTTGCATAATCCTCCGCCATACGAATCAGCAGTTCAGCAGAATACAGCATCGCACGCTCGTCAATATCAAATTTCCCATGATGATGGGCATAGCTTGCCCCAATTGAATCATTGCCAGCCCCTACGAACATGAAGCAGCCTCTTACTTTCTCAAGATAATAGGAGAAGTCCTCCGCAATCATAATAGGCTCTGTTCGAATGATATCCTCGCTGTTGAATATCCCTTCAGCAACACGGAAGAATCTCTCTGCTTCCCGCTCATCATTCACAACAGGAGGATAGCCAATTCTCATGTTGTATTCATACTGCGCACCGTACATGCTGCAGGTATGGCGAATAATGGCTTCCAATCGCTTATGAATTAGATGGCGGGTCTGCTCATCAAACGCTCGAACCGTTCCCTTCATTCTGCACCGTTCAGCAATTACGTTATTGGTCGTTCCAGCTTGGAATGAACCAATCGTGACGACTGACGGCTGCAGCGGATTGACGTTGCGGCTGACAATCGACTGCACAGCTTGTACGAGTGCAGCTCCAACGACAATGCTGTCCACTGTTTCGTGCGGCATGCCGCCATGTCCGCCCTTGCCGATCAAATCAATCGTAAATTCATCTGCGGCTGCCATGAATGCACCTGCGCGAGTCGCGGCTTGCCCATAAGGCAATGGCGTCCAGAGATGAACACCATAGACTGCCTCAACCCCGTCCAGAGCTCCGTCTCTAATCATATTAAGCGCCCCTCCAGGGGTAACCTCTTCTGCCGGCTGGAAGAGCAGCCTTCTCTCTCCCGCCAAGCCAGACCTATTCTCCTGATAATAGCTGGCTGCTGCCAGAAGGGCAGCTGTATGCCCATCATGCCCGCAGGCATGCATAATGCCCGGCACCTTGGACGCATACTCGCAGGTCTTCTCATCTTGTATAGGAAGTGCGTCGATGTCTGCACGGAGCGCCACGACTGGGCCTGGCTGATCTCCTATAATAGAAACGATCAGACCGTGTCCGCCCACTCCCTCTCGAACCTCGCAGCCGATTTGTTTCAACTGATCCGCGATCCATTTGGATGTTTGCACTTCATGAAAGGACAGTTCTGGATTCTGATGGAGATATCTGCGCCACCGGATCATATCCGGATAAAGGCGGTTCAACTGCTCCCTGATATGGCCGTTTGTCTTCATTTTTTATGCAAACCTCCTTTTCATTCCATATTAACAGAATAGCGCCTCTTATAGGAAGCTGATATTGCAGCATCCATTGGAGTAAGGCTTGCACTGACTGGGGAAACATACTATCATGGGAAAAGAATGTTCAACTTTATTACTACACATTATGTCAGCGTGTGCTTCATATACCGAGCATACAGCGCAAAACTATTAGGAGGAAACTACCATGATTATTGAAAATACCGGTCTCAACGGTGTTAAAAGCGATTTGGCTCATCTGGATGACTCAGCAGAAAAGACCGGCTTCGTCCGTTGGCAGTGGGAATACTACCGCGCTACATACGATTTGAAAATTGAGGATCATACGACCAGCTCAGAATACTTCTTGCGTATCAGCACTCGTGCAGTGGAAGGAAAGCTCGAATCCCCTAACGCTATACTTGTTATTGAGGACGTCTATATCGGAAGAGCAACCTTCCCGCATGGTCTTGAGTATGAGTCCCCTATCCCGCAACCCATTATGAACACAGCTAACCAAAGGCTGCAAGAGCTGCAACAGCTCCTCTCTTAATATGAGGAAACCGCAGAATAGCAGCCGTGGAAGACCGGACTTTCTGCTTCTCATCTTGACTCTGTTATTGGTCGGGTTCGGGCTCGTGATGGTGTTCAGCGCGAGCTCCAACATCGCTCTTCTTAACAAAAACTTTGGGAATGATCCGCTGTATTTCACGAAGAAACAGTTGGTTTTTGCTGCACTTGGTGTCTTCGCTATGCTGTTTCTAATGAATTTACCTTACAAAATATACAAAAAAGGCTTTATCTTTTTTCTCATTCCAGTCATTATCATGCTAATGATCGTTCCATTCACAAAAGAGGTAAATGGAGCAAGCAGCTGGCTTCAACTGGGCCCTCTCGGCATCCAGCCAACCGAGCCCGCCAAGCTGGCCCTCATTCTCTATATTGGAACACTGATTGCCAAAAAGGGGGAGACCTTCCGTGATTTCAAACGAGGTCTTCTTCCCGTCATTATCATTATAGGCGTATTTTGCGGACTCATCATGATGCAGCCGGACTTAGGCTCCTGCCTGGTGCTTACCCTATGCGCTTCGATAATGATATTTGCTGGAGGAGCCAATCTAAAGCAAGTGTTTCTGACAGGCTCTTTACTCGCAATTGTTTGTGCGGTTATCGTCAGCATATCCATGATTGTATCGCCAAAAGCATGGGGTTACCGTATTGATCGTTTTACAGCCTTTCTAGATCCGCTTGCGGATAAACAAAATACCGGTTTTCATCTCGTTTCCTCCTTGCAGGCACTAGGGCATGGAGGGCTTACAGGAGCGGGATTCGGCGAAAGCGTGCAGAAGCTTCATTATCTGGAATATCCTTATAATGACTTCATCTTCCCTGTTATTGCTGAGGAATTCGGTTTTATTGGGGCTACGTTATTCCTGTTATTCTACCTTATCTTCTTATGGCGCGGCCTGATCGTGGCTCTTCGTTGCCCTGATCAATATGGAACGATTGTAGGTGTAGGGATTATCGGTCTAATCGGCATTCAAGCTTTTATCAACATTGGCGGTGTAACCAATACGATTCCATTAACAGGGGTTACGCTTCCGTTCATCAGTTATGGAGGCTCATCTCTGCTAGTCTGTCTGATGGGGGTTGGCATCCTGCTAAGTATTTCACGAGAATCCAATAAACCGGATAAGCCCGGACGCAAACCGGCTAACAACAAGCCATTCAAGCCGACCTTGCTTCGATAAACGACAAAAAACGATACATCACTCAAGCAGAGGATGTATCGTTTTTTGTTGTTGAGCAGTATGTGTATGTGCAGCCTACTTCAGTCTATTTGGTTCTTCAATTGGTTCTTCTTCCTTGAAGGCAACGCCCTCTACCTTAATATTGACTTCAACCACATGCAAACCAGTCATATTCTCGACTGCTTCACGAACGTTTAATTGCAATTGGCGACAAACCTCTTGAATCGGAATGCCATAATGTACGATAATTCTCAAATCTATAGCCGCTTCTAACTGGCCTACTTCGACAGAAACGCCTTTTTGAACGTTTTTACCGCTTAACCGTTTAGCCAGCCCTTCGGAAATTCCGCCTGACATCGCGGTAATGCCCGGAGTCTCTAGCGCGGCGAGTCCTGCAATCGTTGCAACTACATCGTCTGAAATACGGATAATGCCTGTTTGAAGGTCCTCGGTCATGATATCCACTCCTCAATTTTGCCATATATCATTATTGTACTGGAAGGAACACGCCGAAGCAACATTTGACATGAGCAAAACGCACAACAAATACATATTATTTATGGGAAAGTTTTCAGATTGGTCAAATGTGGACATATTATTCATAGGCTCTATCTTGAGAAAAAGAGGTGTAATGTGAGAAATAAAATATTTTATGGTGGATTAATCGCTATGTTTGCACTCAGTGCGATAGGACATTACGCTCATTTTGATATGACGCTTCAATTTGTTATATCAGCCATTACGATCGTATTCGTCGCCGGTTTTCTTGGTAAAGCGACAGAAAGCGTAGCCCATTACGCTGGACAAAGGCTGGGCGGTTTTTTGAATGCTACCTTCGGGAACGCCGCTGAGCTAATTATCGCTATATTCCTCGTTAAAGAAGGTCTATTCGACATGGTTAAGGCCAGTATTACCGGTTCTATTATAGGTAACCTGCTCCTTGTACTCGGTCTAAGCTTATTGGCAGGGGGGATTAAATACAAACAGCAGCATTTCAATAATCAACTGGCAGAGCATAACTCTACTCTAATGGTTATGGCGGTTATTGGATTGTTCGTCCCAGCGATATTCGTTGCTTCTGAGCATTTCTCCTTCGAGAAAGATCAATTTCTAAGCTTGGCTGTTGCCGGTATTCTTATTGTCTCCTATTTATTTTGGCTTGTATTCTCCATGATTACGCACAAAGATATGCTTGCAGACAAGGTGATGAATGCCGATCATGACGAAGAGCCTGCATGGTCGAAGCGAACATCCATTCTATTCCTTGTACTCGCAACCGTCATGGTAGCCTTCGTAAGTGAATGGCTCGTTCATACGCTCGATTCCTTCTCAGAGAGATTCGGCTTGTCCGATCTGTTCGTAGGCGCATTCGTTATCGCTATCGTTGGCAATGCAGCTGAGCACAGCGCAGCGGTCATGCTCGCCTTGAAGAATAAGATCGGAGCCGCCGTTGAGATCGCCATTGGCAGCAGCCTTCAAGTTGCTTTGTTCGTAGCGCCGGTTCTTATTCTCCTCAGTACGCTATTCGGGCAGACGATGGATATTATATTTACGCCGATTGAGCTAACGGCGATTGGTGTATCCGTCTTTATCGCCAAATCGGTATCACGCGATGGCAATACGAACTGGTACGAAGGGTTCCTTCTTCTAATGGTATATATCATTCTTGGCATAGCTTTCTACTTAGTATAATCCGCACAAAAAAAAAGGAGTAGACTCCGATCCGAGTCTACTCCTTCTTATTCAATGCCTCATACAGCTGAGCCAAGTTGCGCTCTAATCTGCTCAACATTTCCTTGCCGCTCTGCTCGGTAATCAAACCCGCGCGAACTGCGAAGTCAATCTCCCGCGAGAAGCCGTACATCTGCGTATCTAATACTTCCTCATACAGGGGACAGTGACGTGTCGTCAAATTCTCCATCTGAACTTCGATAAGTTTTTCTATTTTACTCGCATCTTCCGTTAGGAGACGAAGTGCTTTCTCATGCAATTGAACCGTAACTTCCGGTGAAGACATCGTTATCCCCCCTGTGCGCGTAGCCGCCGTCGTCTATACCCTTTATATTAGACGAAAAAGAGCCAATACACAAGGACAAAACAGAAAAGCGCTTCTTCAAAAAGAAGAAGCGCTCTCTCTTATTCCATTCTGTTATTATTCTGCAACAACAGTAACATTAAGATTATGTTTCGAGAAAATTTCTGCCATAGCTGCTTTCGCTTCTTCGGCATCTGGACCATGTACATGAAGCTCATAAGCGTGACCGCCTACCAGCGTTGTAAATAGACCAAGGATACTTTTCACATCAATATATTTGTTATCGGCTTGAAGAACAATGGATGAGCGGAATTGGCTAGCCGCTTGTGAAATCTCTACAATAGCTGCATTGTTAGACATGGGGAATCCCTCCAGTAATTTAGTAAAGCTTTCCTAATGACCTCATAATACCCTGAAACCGCTTAACGAGCAAGAGGCAAAATTATTATTATATTAAATGATCAGGATTTAATGCTGTCAATTCCGGAATAACGAATTGTCCATCTTTGCGAATGAGAATGTCGTCGAAATAGATTTCTCCCCCGCCATACTCTGGACGCTGAATAAGAACTAGATCCCAATGAATAGAAGAGCGGTTGCCGTTATCTGTTTCTTCATAGGCCTGTCCCGGTGTGAAGTGGAGGCTGCCCGCTATTTTCTCATCGAATAGAATATCATTCATAGGATGAAGAATGTGGGGATTAAACCCGATAGCGAATTCGCCAATATGGCGTGCCCCGTCATCTGTATCCAGAATCTCATTCAAGCGAGTCGAATCATTGCTCGTAGCCTTAACGATCTTACCATTCTCGAAAGTGAAAGAAATATTGTTGAAGGTCGTTCCTCCATACACACTTGGAGAGTTATACGTAATAACCCCATTTACTGAATCCCGTACAGGTGCAGAGAATACTTCCCCATCAGGAATATTCCGATGTCCTGAGCATTTTTTCGCACCTATGCCTTTTATTGAGAAGGTAAGATCTGTCCCAGGCGACACGATACGAACGCGATCCGTTCTCTCCATCAGCTCTTGGAGCGGATCCATTGCTCGATCCATCTTCGCATAATCCAGATTGCATACATCGAAATAAAAATCCTCGAACGCTTCTGTACTGCGATTCGACAGTTGGGCCATCGATGCATTCGGGTAACGCAGCACAACCCATTTTGTTTTTTTCACGCGCTGCTCCATATGTACCGGATGCTGGTATAATTGCTCGTATAGCCGCATCTTATCAGCAGGTACGCCTGCCAGTTCATTCACATTCTCCCCGGCTCTAATACCGATATACCCTTGCATTTGCTTCATGCGCTCTAGGTCAAGAGCAGCCCACAGCTCCATCTGCTCTTTCGTAGCATTAAGCAGCATAGACCGTAATACGGCGCGGTCGCTTAGCTGAACGAATGGTCTTCCTCCACGCCTAGCAACCTCTTCAATGATACATTTCAACAGCTCTCGCTCAGAACCAATCATCTCAATCAATACGTTGTCGCCAGGCTGTACATCAATGGAATAGCCGGTTAAATTCTCAGCAAGCTTCTGAATTCTCGGATCACGCATTTACTCATACCTCCATTTAGTTCGCCTTTATTGCGTTAATAATTTAACTGTATTATAGTATCATGTTTGAATCGCTATTGCACCGTAGTTGTTGCTGCCCCATTGAAAGAATCGAACGATACGTCAGTCCGTCGTTTCTCTTCTTTTGACTGATTATCTATTTTATACAAAAAAGTCGTCCGCTCGTTGAGTTTGAGAGGAACAAGACTTCCTCGATCTACAACCAGCTCATACTGAGATTGTACTTGGAGCGTTTCTAGCATAGCTGACAGCTGCTCCCTCGACTTATTGAGCTCCTGCATCCATTCCTGCTTGTAAGGGCCTTCACGAAGCGGTGTGCTGGCCGACAAGCGTTCAAGCTCCTCAGATAGCTGTTGCTTCCATAGCTCGCCTGCAGCAGCGTCGTCAACGTCTACAAGCAGCCTCACAATAGCAAGATCATCCTCTTTCAATGCAGCAAAGCTTACCTGTTTATTTGCTTTCTTGATATGCCCCAGCATATTGGCAGGGCTCCACTCTGACTGATTGCCTGACTTAGTTTGCGTAGCAAGCAATTCATGATCAACTACTTTCCCTTGAAAGTCCATTGGCTTGAACGTTAAGCCTTCAGCGGTTGAAACGGTCGTTTGTCCAGAAAAAGCATACTGATCTGTCGAGGCTAGACCCGCAATTGATAAGGATAGCCATTCCTCCGGCGTGCGGCTTCGATTGCCGCATCCCCCTATTAGCAGCGCTAAACAAGAGAGGATCACTATTGTGGTTGCTGAGTATCTGGACATAAGAATTCCCTCCGAATCATTAGACATGTAACACTATCCTCCCTGATTCTGCCCTTCCTTATTCTTAAGTGGACAGAAAAAAAAGGAGGAGCATCTATGTGCCCCTCCCGGTCGTTCTTTATTTCAACCTACGCAAATACCATTCCTTCCATTATTCTTCACTTCATACATCGCCATATCGGCCCGATAGAATAACGATTCTACACTAATCTTCTCATCCTCGAACAGCCATTCCGATACTCCGCAAGATACTGTAACAACGGGATCCGTCTCGGCTTCCACCTGGGCTCGAATACGTTCAGCTATTCGATAAGCCTGCTCCGCTCTGATGCCTGGCAAGTATACTGCGAGCTCTTCTCCGCCCCATCGTGCTGCGATGTCACCTTGCCTAATACAGTTTCTTATAATATTGCTTACTTGGACCAAAATCCGGTCGCCTACCTGATGTCCGAAAGTATCGTTCACTCGCTTGAAATGATCAATATCTACAAGAATCAGCGCTCCGAGTGGATCTTTGCGCTGGCGATTCTGAATCTGCTCATTCAAGTAGTGGCGCGCATAGAGACTGGTCAAATTATCCGTTATGACCATTCTCCGAACCTCGGCATGCAAGGAAGCATTCGTAATGGCTAGCCCGATATGTGTAGACATTACCTGAAGCAGCTTGTAGTTATCATAAGAAAAGAAATTAGCAGTTTTATGGGTAACCATAATAACACCGACAACTTCTGTATCCACAAGAATAGGAGCAGCAATAAGCGATCTTGAGCTTGTATTATCCATGAGCTTGGAAGTAACGACTCTTCCATGCCAATAATCCGAAATAATTAATGGCTCCTTCGAACGATAAACCATGCCGCAAAAACCGTACTCCGGAGAAAACTGCTCGCTTGATAAGGTCGGTATATTGCTCGACATGACCATGAACTGATTCTTTTCCTTGTTTAATTGCAGTACACAGCAATAATCGGCATCAAATATATTCAGAAGCTCCATCGTAACGAACTGAAAAATCTCTTTCAGCTTCAGCGATTGATTCAGCCTCTTGGTCAGTTCATTAATGAGCCTTAGTTCATCAATTAACAGATTAGACTGCTCGTACAGCTTGGCATTCTCAAAAGCTGATCCTGCCGTATCCGCCAGCAGGAGAAAGGCCGGCATATCCGCTGCATCCCATCTTCCTGCGCTGATCGTCATACAGAGCACGCCGTAAGCAGCTTGCTTCCCTGTCATTGGTACGGCAAGCCTTATCGTTCCTTCACGATCCTGATCCGTAACCGGCTGCCCTTCCAAGAAAGCCTTCGCTACCAAATCATGTGCAGCATTTTTGAACACAAGGGGCTTCACCCGAGCATCGCCATTCACATGATCCTGTGACAAATATAATTGGACCTTCGAGCAAGGATAAAGCTGCTCCAAGCTGTTAAGCATCTCCGTTAGTACGGAAGCAACATCAAACTGATCATACAATCGCTTGGCAGCAGAGAACAGCTCATCCCGTCTGCTTACTTCCTTCTCCGTCTGCTGCTGATGCAGCAATAAATCCTGGATATAGATTTGCTCAAATCGACGATAAAAGCAGCTGCGGAAATGCAGTGCGCTTAACTGTATAATTAAGTCATGATCATCACTATGATCGACCCTTGTTATATAAGCGAGTATTGAAAATGGGTAGCCATCTGAGCGTTTCCGGATAGGCACCGCATTGATTAGAATCTTATTCTCAGCAGCAGCAGCTGGCTGCAACGTCTCCCTTACCGTCGCGGCTACCTGCTGAACAAGCGTTGAAGCTTCATTATAATAAGTAGACTCCGGATTATGAGCCGCCATACCGATCTTATTCAAATCCCAATCATAAAGAACAAAAAGCCCATTCTCAAACAGAGCTTGTCCATCCCACTCTGCCTGCCAGCTCTTTAAGCTGTCTAAGAGCAACGGAGCCAAGTAAGGACCATCCGCCTCGGTTATGTCTTCGTTCTTGAACCATATCGCAGGCGTATTCTCCTCCGTGTGAGCAACGGGCAAGTCAGCCTCGACTTGATGAATTTCATATTGGTCAGCCATTGGCATCACCCAGCCCTTCCATACGTGTAACAAGGAGATGAGCATAATAATATTTTCATCATACTTTATTTTTAAGAAATTTGCACTACTCAATATCCAGAATCTAGGTCTTTCGACTCTCTAAGTTATTGTTAACGCTTCTGCGGGATTATCCTTGACAATGACTACCCATTTCATATAATATTTATTGATGAATATATGGGCGTACGGTTTTGTGTCACCCTCAGAAATACGGTCACTGATAATCCAGCGGCTGAACTGTTTATCTTGCCTCGGACTTCCGAGCACGAGCGTATTCGGCGAAACACAACCCCATACTCAAAAATCCCATTAATGAAGGAGTTACACAACTCATGTCACGTTATACTGGTCCTAAATTTAAACTAAGCCGCCGTCTCGGCATTTCCCTGAGCGGAACTGGCAAAGAATTGAAACGTCCATTCCCTCCAGGTCAACACGGCCCTAACCAACGCAAAAAAATGAGCGGTTATGGCGTTCAATTGCAAGAAAAACAAAAGCTGCGCCACATGTACGGTTTGAACGAGAAGCAATTCCGCAACTTGTTCGACAGAGCAGCTAAATTGAAAGGTATCGCCGGCGAAAACTTCATGGTTCTCCTTGAAAGCCGCCTGGACAACCTTGTATACCGTCTTGGTCTTTCCAACTCCCGTGCTGGTGCACGTCAGCTGGTAGCTCACGGACACGTAACTGTAAACGGCAAAAAGGTTGACATCGCTTCTTATGCGGTTTCCCTTGGCGACGTAATCGGCCTGCGCGAGCGCAGCCGCAGCCTGAAAGCAATTAAAGAAGCTATGGAAGGTCGTCATCACCTTCCGAACTACCTGGAATTCAACGAGCAAGCAATGGAAGGTAAGTACATCCGCTTCCCTGAGCGCGCTGAGCTGTCCCAAGATATCGACGAGAAACAAATCGTCGAGTTCTACAGCCGTTAATTCTAGCTTTAAGAAGGACGTCTCCTTATGGAGCGTCCTTCTTTTTTTGCTGTCATACCTGTAATAAAGACAAGAAGGGGCAGTCCCAAAAGTCATGAAGAACTTTTGGGACTGCCCCTTCTTTTACAGATATTTTTATAGGCAGCAAGGCTTAACGCTCTTATTGCTCTTATTGCTCTTATTGCTCTTATTGCTCTTATTGCTCTTATTGCTCTTATTGCTCTTATTGCTCTTATTGCTCTTATTGCTCTTATTGCTCTTATTGCTCTTAAGACTCTAGGAGCTTTATCCCTTACGCTACCGATGGAGTATATGAGGAGTTTACCTTATTTTATGAAGCATTTTTCGTAATAACAGGCTTCATCTAGGGGCATATCGGAGATAACGCAGGCTATATTCAGTAGTCGAAAACCGACCTTATCCACTAGGGAACATAACTTCACTTTTACTCCTTTTTACCTGTCTGAGCAGTGAGATAGAGCAAATGTATTCATTAAATTATACATGACATTCCTTATCTAACTTGGGAGTTGGGATAGCCATTTCTTTTTCAGGAGACTAGTTTAGTTCGAAAGCCAGCTTCTTAATAAATAAGTGAGAGGCTTTAGGCAGATTTTCTATGCACAAGCATACTCAGCCCGATGGACTGACTTTTGTATTGGAAGCTCCTAGTGGAGCTAGACGGTATCCGAGAAGACAGCGTCAGTGAAGAAGAAATCCAGTCTCACGGTAATGGCAGAGTCTTCAGACACCACCCTCAGTATGACAACTGTATTATTATATTCAAATTGCCGTAATCCTTTTCAATTGCTCGATATACCATGTCAGAGAATCGAATTTAGATAAAAGATCAGGTGGCTTTTGCTTCCCACAATTTGCTCAAGAAGACAGAAATAGACCAAAAAAAAGAAATGGCGGTACAGGATAATTCCCCTAGCATCGCCATTTCTTTAATTTTTACCAAATTTTCATTAAGCGAGCCACCTCTTCAAGTGAGCAGACCTACTTTTAGGATAGCCCGTTCTTGTCTGAAGCGATTTATTCTTTTTCCTCAATCGCAGCGCTAGCAGCTGCCATCGCCGCAGCAAGCGACTCTGGCGTATTCACAGGAGGAATCGCCGCGGATACTCCCTTAGAGGTTAATCCTTTCATCAACGCATTAACATCAATGCCGGATACACTCTTAAGCATCTCAGGTGCGGTTGCCATCAAGGACGTTACATAATTGCTCAGGCGCGCAGCTCCTTCACCATGCCCGGTATCAACAACTGTAAGCTTATCAATTGCTCTAATCGGATCTGCAACCTTGCCTGCCAGCTCTGGCAGCATCTTAACAATAATATCGAGTACAGCGGCTTCACCGAATTTCTCGAACGCTTGGGCGAGCTTCTCTTTTGCTTCTGCCTCTGCCAAGCCGATCAAGCGAATAACCTCTGCCTCCGCCGTACCTTTTGCTCTCTCAGCATCGGCAACAGCCATACCATCAAGACGCTTCTGCTCTGCCAATGCCTTAGCTTCGGCTTCAATTCTATATTGTACCGCATCTGCCTCACGAAGCCGTTTCGTTTTATCTGCTTCCGCCGCTTGCTCTACTGCATAGCGATCAGCTTCCGCTTTTTTCTTCACTTCTGCGTCATATTGCTTCTCACGACGCAATATTTCCTTAGCTTCTAGATCAATCTCACGTTCTTTACGAACAAGCTCTACCTTCATTTGCTCCTCAACAACATTTTGCTTAGCGCGGGCCTCATGTATCGCATAGGCTTGGTCAGCTTCAGCCTTTGCCGTATCCTGATCCCTTTTAAATGAAGCGACCTTCAGTTCTCTTTCTTTCTCGGCCTCCGCTATATTCGTATCTCGGAGCAGCTCTGCTTTTTGCCCTTCTTCTTCAGCGAGCGCTTTCTTAATTCTTGAATCCCGAACCGCCTCAGCTTCAGCGATCTCAGCATCTCTCTTAACTGCGGCAATTCGCGGCTTACCGAGCGCACTCAGATAACCATGATTATCTCGCAAATCTTTAATAGTGAAGGAAACGATTTGCAGCCCCATTTTCTTCAGATCCTTGGCTGCTACACCCTGCACCTCTTGCGCAAACTTATCACGATTCCGATAGACTTCCTCCACCGTCATTGATCCAAGGATCGCACGCAGGTGACCTTCAAGCACTTCCTGCGCCTCCCCCTTCAAAGCCTCCGTCGACTTGCCCATGAATTGCTCTGCGGCTGTCGCAACATCTTCAACAATTCCGCCGATCTTGATGATCGCTACGCCATCCGCCATAACCGGTACGCCTTGCTCGGTATATACCTCTGGTGTAGAAACATCCAGCTTATGAGAGAGCAACGAAAGAAATTCTGCTTTTTGGAAAATAGGAAGAATAAAGGCGCCGCCTCCACGAACAATTTTGATTCGCCGGCCGGTATCATCAACAAGAACATTACGGCTACCAAGAAAGGAACCGGTTACGATCATCGCTTCATCTGGACTAACCGTCTTATACCGAGCCCAGAAAGCAAGACCTAGAACAACGAATACTGCAACGACAATGACAGGAATAGTAATAAATTCAGGCATCAAAAATTTCCCCTCTCTATTTGGACAATAAGGTTACAATAGTTCATCGAACTTGGATACATAAAGTGTATGGTCTTTCACTTCAATTATCACAACTCTGGAGCCAAGAGGAATTGCTTCGCCGTTAAAACTGGCTGCAATCTGATTCGTGAATCCAGCCCCAGCCTTCACCAGCACTTCACCATAGCCAGTCGACGGAATGGATACAAGCACCTCCGCAAGCTTGCCTGCCAAATCCTGTACCGAAATTGCCACTGAATTCTCGCTTTGCTCCATTGGCCGAACATACAGAAAGTACACGCCCCCTCCGCCTATTACGGCAATGAGCACGGCCAGCAGCAGGATGGCAGCAGTGCCGAACGTTGTATATTGCTCAAGTAAAAGTCCCGCACCGCCAAATACGGTTATTCCACCAACCACTGTAGTAGGCTGCAGCCAGGGTTGACCCAAATCAAACAGCCCATCCAATACTTCTCCGATCCAATCACCGAACACAATGCTTATGATTGCGTACAAGACCCCACCAATCAAGCAGCCTAAAAATATTGGTTCCAATTCCATCCCCCTATCTCCTAATCCAGATGTTAGTAGAATTGTTTATATTTATTACGCATGAATAGCCTATATGTTTCAAAAAAAAGAGAAACTTGTCGAATCATCACGATTCAGCAAGTTTCTCTTCTATATTAGCCCAATTTCACCTTTGCAAATTTCCGTTTGCCCACCTGAATGACATCACCATCTTGCGGGGTAACGCTCGCATCTGGATCAGAATGCTTCTCTTCATTAATACGAACAGCGCCTTGTTGAATGCTTCTCTTCGCTTCGCTAACGGAAGACTGAAGCCCAAGCGTCGTTAACAGCTTAACGATGCGTATTCCACCATTGTCCAATTCCGATTCAGCCAAGACAATTTCCTCAATATCTGTCGGGAGTGCACGCTGCTGGAATACAGTGATGAAATGCTGCTGTGCTGCTTGTGCAGCCTCTTCCCCATGGTACATCCGCACAAATGTTGCAGCGAGCTGCATCTTCGCATCACGAGGATGCACCGTTCCATTCTGCAAGCCATCCTTCAATGCCTCAAGCGCTTCATTGCTAATATCTGTCGCAAGCTCATAGTATTTCAGCATTAGCTCATCAGGTATCGACATCGACTTGCCATAGATTTCATTCGGCTCTTCATCTATACCGATGTAATTGCCTAAGCTTTTGCTCATTTTGTTAACGCCATCTAGTCCCTCTAGCAATGGTGTCGTAATCGCAACCTGAGAGGATTTGCCATATTCCTTTTGAAGCGGCCGCCCCATCAGCAAATTAAACTTCTGGTCCGTTCCGCCCAGCTCTACATCGGTTTCCAGTGCAACCGAGTCATAGCCTTGCATAAGCGGATAGAAAAACTCATGTATGCTAATCGGCTGACCCGTTGTGAAACGCTTCGTGAAATCATCTCTCTCCATCATTCTCGCAACGGTTACTTTAGCAGCCAGAGTGACGACATCAGCAAAGTTCAACGGTGCAAGCCAAGAAGAGTTGTAATATACTTTTGTCGCTTCAGGATCTAGAATTTTATAAATCTGCTTCTGATACGTTTCCGCATTGCGCTTCACATCTTCTTCCGTCAGTTGCTTTCTTGTCTCCGATTTACCTGTCGGATCGCCGATACGTCCGGTGAAATCTCCAATAATAAGCTGAATCTGATGCCCCAGCAATTGGAACTGACGCAGCTTATGAAGCACTACCGTATGTCCAACATGGATGTCCGGAGCAGATGGGTCTAATCCTAGCTTTACTTTGAGAGGTGTTCCTGTAGCAACCGAATTAGAGAGTTTATCCCTTAGCTCATCCTCTGGTACAATTTCTACGACACCACGACGGATGACGCTAAGCTGGCGCTCAACCTCCGCTTGCTGCTCTGACGATAATTTTTCCCACTTCACCATACAACTTTTCCTCCCTTTCGTACGTCTAAAAATAAACACAAAAAATCCTTCCAGCCCCAAGGGACGAGAAGGATTAGCTCGCGGTACCACCCTCGTTAGAGCCCGCCAAGATCATACATGCTGCGGCTCTCACTTCATTGATTGATAACGGAGATCAGGCTCCGAAGCGGACTACTGACGGCCAGTTAATGACCACGCGTTCCCCCGCTTAGCTCCGGGTGGTAATTCAACATACGACGTGCGCCGGTTCACACCATCCACCGACTCTCTGAAGACAACGATTCGCAGTTTACTAAAACCCATCAACACTAATTGATTTGTTAAAAACAATACAGCATTTATACCATAGGCATTTGAGGAAGTCAATGTTCACTGCTTCCAAAGATGATTTTTATGCTATAATAGATTTTGGTTATTTGGAGGAGGAGTTTAATCATATGCAAGAAGACCGCAAATCATCAGCCCCTCGGGGGAGCGGATGGCGCACATTCGGAATCGTATCATTAATAACTGTCAAATGGCTCGTTTACTTCGGCATCTTCATCTCATTGTTAGCCGGAGGAGCGGTTACAGGATATGTCGCCGCCTTAGTTAAAGGTGAAGAGGTACGTCCGAGAACGACAATAGAAGAAAAAGTGAATGAAAACTCCATAACAGGCTTCGTTTACTTCAATGATGACTCGCTAGTCGGGCAGCTTCGTACAGAAGAGGATCGCATTCTCATTACATACGAGGATCTCCCCCCACAAGTCATTAATGCTGTTCTAGCAATCGAAGACAACAACTTTGAGAAGCATCCGGGGATAGATATTAATGGGATCGGACGAGCTGTCAAGCAAAAGCTGCTGAATGAAGATACGCAGACCGGCGGCAGCACGCTGACCCAGCAACTAGCTAGGCGCGTCTTTTTAAGTCTTGATAAAACCGATAGTCGAAAAGTAAAAGAAATTTTCCTTTCTCTTCGAATGGAGCGTTATCTGACTAAGAATGAAATACTGGCAGCCTATCTGAATAAAGTGCCATTCGGCAATGGCTCAAGCGGCTATAATCTATTCGGAATCAAGGCAGCCGCCAAAGGCGTATTCGGCGTTACTGATCTGAAGCAGTTGAATATCGCACAATCTGCTTATCTTGCCGGATTGCCGCAGCGTCCTTCTGCCTACACCGCCTTTACAGGAAAGGGCCAGTTTGACGAAGAAGGCTTTACCTTGGCGATGGAACGTCAGAGCACTGTGCTTAAGCGCATGCTGGAGACAGGCCGTATTAACAAGCAGGAATATGACGAGGCCAAAGCCTTCGATGTACGTAAAACATTAGCTGCGCCAATTCAAAAAGCTTACACAACCTATCCTTATTTAATGCTTGAATCAGAGCGTCAAGCCGCCGAGATTCTGCTTATGCAGCAGGATCCTAAGCTGACCAAAGCCGATTTGCGCAAAAAAGAAAATGCTCCGTTGATTGAGCAGGCTCGAGAACAGCTGCTGCGCGGAGGCTATCATATCTATACGACGATTGACAAAGACGTCTACAAAATCATGAGGGATATCGGCTCTAACGAGAAAAATTTCTCTCCATTAAGCAAAGAAAAAGGGCTTGAGCAGACGGCTGCTGTCATGATTGACCATAAGACGGGAGCCATTGTAAGCATGCTTGAGGGCCGTGACTTCTATGAGGAGCAAATGAATTTTGCAACTCAAATGACACGCCAGCCAGGTTCAACAATGAAGACGATCGCAGCTTACTTACCCGCAATTGACAAAGGGCTCATTCAGCCTGCCAGCATCGTCGATGATGCGCCAATGGTGCTGAAGGATGGCCAGAAGGGTTTCCATATTCCTAAGAACTCTACCAATAGGTACAGAGGGCTTGTGACGGCTCGTGAAGCTTTGAACCGTTCCTTGAACTTGCCGGCACTCAAAATTTTTCTAGAGGACGTCAAAATCGGTAATGCGTGGGAGTTTGTTCGAGAGCTTGGCATTACGACGCTTCAACCAGAGGATGACGGTGCCCAGACAGGTGTTATTGGAGGTCTCAGCATCGGAACATCGGTTGAAGAGCTAACGAATGCATATGGTGCTATACCGAATAAAGGGGTCTTTAATGATGCCTATATGATTGCGCGAATTACGGATGCCAATGGCAAAACCGTATATGAGCATAAAAAGGAGCCTAAGCAGGTCTTCTCGGAGCAGACGGCCTTCTTGACTACCGATATGCTGCGTACCGTTATTTCTAGCGGCAGCGGTACAGCTCATGCTCTGACATCGCAATTCAAAAACTATAATAAAATTCCTATAGCCGGAAAAACCGGGTCCACGCAAAGCTATGGTGACGTTTGGTTCATGGGCTTCACACCAGACATTACGCTTGGTGTATGGGCAGGCTATGAGAAGCAGATTCATACGTTGTCTAATGACGGCAAGAAAAGAGCCCGCTCGATATGGGCGATCATGATGAATGAAATTACAGAAGCGAAGCCAGAGTTGTTCCAAACGAAAGAATTTAAGCGCCCTGATGGGCTTGTGAAGGCAACCGTCTCCACCGCCAGCGGCAAGCTCCCTAGCCAGTTGACCAAAGAGGCTGGCATGCTTGTTACCGATTGGTTCAACAAGAAATATTTGCCTAAGCAAACCGATGATGCTCTGCTCAAAATGGCGTATATTCCGTTCAAGGGCGTTAATTACGTACCTAATCCAGCAACACCTAAAGATATGGTCCGTGAGCAGATTGTAATTAAGCGTAAAAAACCGCTCGATGTATTAATCGACGAGATTACTACAGCGCAATCGAAGCTGCCATCTAGCAGCAGACGACCAATATCCTATTATTTGCCTGCTGATGCAGACAAGGATGCGCCTTCCAAAACAGATCCGCGCGTCGATAACGGCAGCATTCCAGCAGCACCTAGCGGCGTGAAAATTCAGTCGATTGGTAACGGAGTCATTCTGCTCAGCTTCACAGGCACCAACGAGCCGGATATTGTTGGTTATCGGGTATACCAATCTGTTCAATCCGGAGCTTATACGAAGATCGGTGAATCTATACTCGTCGGCAACGAATATAAGATGAAAATAACGGTATCTGGCAATAAAGGGTACAGTTATTATGTAACCGCCGTTGACGTAGTAGGCAAGGAGTCGGCACAAAGCCAGGTCGTACAGTTCGGCAACCTGCCTATAATCCCACCAGTGCTTCCAGGAGGACCTAATGAGATTCCTAGCGTCCCTGGCAATGGCGGGGGAACAGACATCACGAATCCTGAGATCACTCCGCCTACCCTGCCTTCTTCACCCAGCGGTTTGACTGTCAGTAAAACAGACCTGAGCGTTACGTTATCATGGAAAGGCAATCCCGCCTCCGAAACGGTTATTGCCTACCATGTTTATCTAAGTACAAATGATGGACAGTTCGTCGAAATAGGTACAACAGCCGAGACGAGCTTTGAATATCCATCGCCTCTAACTGCTGGTACCTTCTATGTTATTGCAGAGAATGCTGCCGGTAATTCCGTGCCTTCACAACAAGTGAAGGCCTAGCATTACCATAATAAAAAGCCCCGAGTTAACCGCAATCAATCACGCGGTTAGCTCGGGGCTTTTTTAATAAATTCTAGTCTTCAATTGTGGACAAATCACCTGTTGGGAGATTCAATTCCCAAGCCTTCAATACACGACGCATAATTTTACCGCTGCGTGTCTTAGGAAGCTTATCCTTAAATTCAATCTCACGAGGCGCTGCATGAGCAGACAAGCCAATCTTAACGAACTGGGCAATTTCTTGCTTCAATTCATCAGAAGCGGTATAGCCTTCACGCAATGCAATAAAGGCCTTAATAATTTCTCCGCGCATTGGGTCCGGCTTGCCGATAACACCTGCCTCTGCTACAGCAGGATGCTCTACCAGCTTGCTCTCAACCTCGAATGGACCTACACGCTCTCCAGCCGTGTTAATCACATCATCCACCCGGCCTTGGAACCAGAAGTATCCGTCCTCATCCATATAGGCGGAATCACCCGATACGTACCAGCCCTCAAAACCGAAATACTCGGCATACTTGGAAGGGTTATTCCAAATTTTGCGCATCATGGACGGCCAAGGGGTCTGAATAGCCAAATTACCCATACGGTAAGGCGGCACTACATTTCCTTGATCATCAATAATTGCAGCCTTAACGCCTGGCAGCGGCTTGCCCATAGAGCCTGGCTTGATATCCATGGATGGATAGTTGCAAATCAGCTGTGCGCCCGTCTCGGTCATCCACCATGTATCATGAATACGCTGGTTGTAGACCTTCATCCCCCATCTTACAACTTCAGGGTTGAGCGGCTCACCTACGCTAAGTACATGGCGCAGGCTGGACAAGTCAAACTGGGATACAACATCATCTCCGGCACCCATAAGCATCCGGAATGCAGTAGGAGCACTATACCATACGGTTACGCCATACTTCTGAATCGTGCTATACCATTCATTCGGACTGAAACGGCCGCCTCTAATTACATTCGACACGCCATTCAGCCATGGAGCGAATATACCATAGGATGTACCTGTTACCCAGCCTGGATCGGCTGTACACCAATAAATGTCGTCCTCTTTTAGATCGAGCACGATCTTACCTGTATAATATTGCTGCACCATAGCATTCTGAACATGGAATACGCCCTTAGGCTTTCCTGTTGAACCTGACGTATAATGTAGAACAAGTCCATCTTCACGGTCCAGCCACTCAATTTCCGCTTCATCAGAAACCTGACTCATCTCCGTTGCATAATCGGCAACGACATCATCCGTTTCCACTTCATCGCCAAACACAAAAATATGTTTGAGGTTAGGCAATTCATCGCGTTTGATTCGTTTGAACAAAGCGGGAGTCGTTACGATTGCTGTAGCATCGCTGTCTAGCAATCTATCCTTAACCGCTGTCTCCATGAACGCTTCAAATAATGGGCCTACTACTGCCCCTACCTTCAAAGCGCCTAGAATACTGAAATACAACTCTGGCGTACGAGGCATGAATATAAATACTCTTTCCCCTTTGTTAACGCCAAATTTGCGTAATACATTAGCAAACCGGTTGGACTGTTTGCTGAGCTGCTCAAAGGTGTAAGATTCATCGCGTGTATTATCGCTGTAATATAACGCAATCTTGGATCCTTTGCCAGACTCTACATGACGGTCAATTGCTTCATAAGCCATATTTACTTTGCCTGTGTCGTACCAGCTGAATTGGCGCTCAATCTCTTCCCATTTGAATTGATCGACTGCCTCTTCATAGTTGGATAGGTTAGAGCCTACCGCCGTTGCTGGAATTCGTTCTTGATGTAAGTTGATCATACTATCACGCTCCCATCAAATCTGTTAAACTTTACTAGAATACGCTTTCATTGATTAGATAAATTCATCTCATGATGAGACTAATCATAAAGGTTTCTATAGATTGCTCAACCGCCAACAACAATTATAACATAACACCTTTCTATTCGACTACGCTTTTCATTTGATCAAATGTTTGTTATAACCATTATTAGACGTATTTTATAGCAGTTACCGCTATTCCGAGAGGGGAGTATGGCTTGGAACATCGAAAGAGGTATCAAAAAGAGACACTTGCTCTTCAAGACAACCGTGAAATCATCATTGAAGGCCCGCTATGCCCTGGCGAATTATCGAAGCTCGTTATGCACCCAGACTTAGATGCTTTCCGCAGACCAGCCGATCAGCATGAAGCGCTTGTAGAAATTGCCGGCCTAGAGGAAGGACGAATTATTGTCGCACGAGAAGGCGAATTAATTGCCGGATACGTAACCTTTCACTATCCTGACGAAATGGAGCTTTGGTCACAGGCCAAAATGATAGATCTTATTGAGCTCGGCGCAATAGAGGTTGCTGATCAGTATCGCTCCTATGGACTAGGGAAGAAAATGGTTCAGCTCGCTTTTGCAGAGGACCAGTTTGAGAATATGATCGTGTATACAACCGAGTACTATTGGCATTGGGATTTGGAAGGAACGAAGCTTAATGTGTGGGAATATCGGAACATGATGGAGAAGTTGATGCAATCCGTGGGGATGGTCTGGTTCGCAACGGATGATCCAGAGATTTGCTCTCATCCAGCCAATTGCCTAATGGTTCGTATTGGCAAAGAAGTGCCTTTGGATTCCGTCCAACACTTTGATCACGTTAGATTTCGTCAACGATTCATGTATTAGCATAGGATAAACGTATTATTACAGGCCCAAGGAGGGATACGAAGGCTATGTCGTCAAATGCTGTATTCATTCAACATACGGATTCGGCCCGTTATAACTTCGGAGAGGACCACCCTTTCAACCCGATCCGGATAGCCTTAGCAACTGATCTACTAAAGACTGCGGGAGCATTGCAGGATGATCAAATCAGAACAACCGCACGACAAGTGAATGACGATCTGCTAGCGCAGGTGCATCGTTCCGATTATTTGCAGGCTGTTCAGTTATTAAGCAAGGACGAGCCCGCTATTGCTGATATCGATGAAGCTGAACGCTTCGGCCTGAATACCGAAGATACACCAATCTTCCCAGGCATGCATGAAGCGACAGCTGCGATTGTTGCAGGCTCCGTTGAAGCAGCAGATCTTGTAATGAGCGGACAAGCGCTTCATGTCTATCATATGTCTGGAGGACTCCATCACGCTTTCCCAGATAGAGGGTCCGGTTTTTGTATCTACAATGATGCTGCCGTTGCTATCAAGCATTTGCGGAATGAATACGGGGCACGCGTGCTTTACATTGATACCGACGTCCATCATGGAGATGGCGTACAATGGATTTTTTATACGGACCCGGACGTATGCACCTACTCTATCCACGAGACAGGGAAATTTCTATTCCCCGGAACAGGCTATGTCCATGAGAGAGGCAATGATGCAGGCTTTGGCACCTGCTTCAATATCCCGCTTGAGCCTTATACGGAGGATGATTCATGGATCGAATGCTTCCGTGAATCTATCACCAAGGTGACCGCTGCCTTCAAACCGGATATCATTATTAGTCAGCATGGCTGTGATGCTCATGCTTATGACCCTCTCTCCCATATTCATTGCTCTATGCGCATCTATAATGAAATGCCAGCGATTATTCATGAGCTCGCTCATACTTACACCGAAGGAAGATGGATTGCCCTTGGCGGAGGCGGCTATGAGATATGGCGAGTCGTACCGCGTGCC
The DNA here is from genome assembly GCF_059383895.1 of Paenibacillus sp. J22P59. Taxonomy (NCBI): domain Bacteria; kingdom Bacillati; phylum Bacillota; class Bacilli; order Caryophanales; family Paenibacillaceae; genus Paenibacillus; species Paenibacillus sp. J22P59. The sequence continues at coordinate 341,408 of NZ_JBXENX010000003.1, read as the reverse complement.
TGGGCACTTGTATGGCTAATCATGTCTGATCATCCTCTGGCAGAAGCCCTAGCGGAGCCAGGCGGCAATGTGCGCCTTCCCCAGCCTTGGTTGGACAAATGGTCGCCTCTTAGTCCTGAAGGGCTTCCTGAGTGGTGGCTGGACGACACAGCATGCATTCCTATCATACCAAGGCGTGCAGAGATTGAGAGCAAGAATCGTACAATAAGAGAAATAGCTGTGCAAGATTTGTAGTCTTGCTTCAATAAGAGCAGGCTATGCTGTCTTTTGATGGCAAAGCCTATTCTTGTATGCAGAACGAGTACTACATAATAAACCTCGAATGAAAAAAACCGTCTATTAGCTTGTATACTACGGCTAATAGACGGTCTATTTTTTTACTATATATTTGCAAGAATATCGTCAATGATAAGATAGGAATTATTGGAGGCTTGGACGGTAAATTCAGCAAAGTTCACATGAGCCGAGCCATCAGCCTTATCCGACATAGAGCGAATCACGACAAATGGAACTTCGTTCATATCGCATACCTGAGCGACCGAGGCTCCTTCCATCTCTGCACATGCGCCCTGCATCGTTTCGTACAAATCATTTACCGCTTCTCTGCTTGCTATGAATTGATCGCCGGACAATACTTTGCCCTTCAGGCTGCGACCGGCAAATAATCGTTCACTAGCGTTGGAGGCCAGCTCAACCAACTGCTCGTTTGCTGCGAATTCCGAACGCTCATGGAATGGAATAACGCCTCTAGCGAACCCAAGCGGCGAGCAATCCATATCATGCTGCACGCAGCTTGTGGACACTACGATATCTCCAATGTTCAGCTGCGGATCAACCGCTCCGGCAACGCCAGTAAACAATACGCAATCTGCTCCAAGATCAAGCATAATTTGTGTGCAAACCGCAGCATTGACCTTGCCTACACCAGACTTGCAATAAATAACCGATTTGCCATGGAAGGTACCTTCATAGTAAGTAATGCCCGCCTTCGTAATTGTACCCTCTACCTGCACATGCTTATGGAGCAATTCTATCTCTTCAACCATAGCACCAATAATACCAATTTTACTAAAGCTCATTATTGTTACAGACCTCCAACCGATTGTCTTATTACTAGCTCATGAGGCAATATGACTTTTGAAAGCTCGACGTTCTCTTTCTTCATCAGCTTAGTCAACAGACGCATGGAGACTGCACCAATATCATACATTGGCTGTGCAACAGCGGTAAGCTGCGGCCTAACCATAGAAGCCATCCTGCTGTTATCCACACTAATTATCGAGATATGGTCTGGAACCTTCAGCCCCGCATCCTGAATGCTGTGAATAGCGCCGATAGCCATCTCATCCGTTGCTGAGAACACGGCAGTCGGACGTTCAGGCAGTTCGATGAAATACTTCATCGCCTCTGCACCTGATTCATACCGGTAGTTGCCAATACGGACAAGAGAATCATCATAGGCAATTCCCGCTTCCTCCAGTGCTCGCTTATAGCCTTGGAATCGAGCATAGCCGTTCGCCGGATCTTGAAGTGTCCCACTGATCATTGCAATTCGTGTATGGCCTTGCTCGATAAGCTTCTGAACCGCATCATAGGCTGCATCCTCATGGTTGATGTCAACAGAAGGAATTTCCCCATTCTCATCCGTCGTTGCGCACAGCACGATCGGAACATTCGCCGTCTTAAAGGCTTGCATATGCTCTTCCGTCACAGCACCGCCCATAAACAACAGACCGTCCACTTGCTTCTCTAGCAATGTGTTAATGACACGAATTTCTTTTTCTTTCTTTTTATCTGCATTGCATAGAATAATATTATAATGATACATATTCGCAATATCTTCGATACCGCGTGCTACCTCAGCAAAAATAGCATTCGAAATATCGGGAATAACAACCCCGACTGTCGTTGTTTTCTTGCTTGCCAAGCCTCTTGCTACCGCATTCGGACGATACCCGAGCCGTTCAATGGCCTCGTACACTTTCTTCCTGGTTGCCGGCTTCACATTAGGGTTGTTGTTAACTACCCTCGAAACCGTCGCCATCGAAACTCCTGCTTCTCTTGCTACATCATAAATGGTTACCGTCACGATGCTTCTCTCCATTATCTCAAATTTTTCTCTTTCGCTCGCCACATATTATCGTAATCATAGCACAAGTGAGATTGCAACGCAAAGAAAAAGACGGCAAAAACCTTGTGGCGGCAAGCTTTCATTTGATTTTCAATAAACTGTGAGTAACTATGAAAAAGATCGTTCGGTATGAATAATACGGAACAAAATAGGCTATAAGAGTAGAAAATTACTCGCTTGCAGGCTCTTTAATCGAACTATATCCCCGCGCTCGCTGCGGCATAAAACAATAAAGATCGAAGCCCACTGGACGATATGATCCAATGGTCTTCGATCTTTTCTTCTTTTTGCATACGTATAGATATCGCTACGGCGAAGCGACTCCCCTAGCCTTGTCAGTTGCATTGAAATATGCTTGAGTCTATGTATGCATGATTCGTCGGCTAATCTGAGAAAGCCTTTTTTGAATATCTGCAATCCATTCCTGATCATTCAATGTCTGCGCCAATAAATAAAGATCGAGCAGCCCGTTGACACGCTCTTGCAGCAATTGTTCGACGGCTAATCTGTCAGGCAGCTTGCGCTCCTTGTTAGCCTCTACCAACAAATCCGCATATTCATTGCACTCATTGAACAAAAAGGTTTGCTTGGACGGCTCGGCACCAAGCTTTGCTATAAGTCCAGTTAAATCTGGTTTTACTTCAGGAAATACTTCGCTGCGGTTGCATACCGAACATGAGAATATCGGAACATTATCAATTTCTACTTTGCCAGAATAGATAACGGTACGCAATTTCATCTTCATGATGTCACCGCAATGACACCTCTTCTGCAAAATGGCCCACTCCTTCACGCAGCAGCATAATGCCGCTTATCATCCGTTCCTTCTCTTGCTATTAGGATGCGTAAATTATTCGACCTTTTTTGCAAAAAATCCTGCTTTTTACTCTATGTAATTTTTACTATGGGGCTATCTTCCGCCATACACGTCGTACAGCAGGGATAGAGACCAGAACCACCCAGACTAACGCCCCAATCATATCATTGCGAATGTCCATCAAGTCAGGCATCCTGCCTCCAACAAAGGACTGATGGTATTCATCAGTTACACCGTACAGCCCGCATAATAGAACAATAGCTACTTTCCACTTGAAGCGATCAGCCTTGCCGCCTATCCCGTAATCCAGTGCAGCCGCCAGTATGAAATAGGATACGAAATGTCCCCAGTCGAAGCTGGTCATGAACGGAAACCACTGCTGAAAAAACGGCAGCAATGTATTCACATCATCACCTGTCTGTGAGGATAAGGAATAAATGACAGCCATCCATACAATTGCGGGAATGAACCTCAGCAATCTACGGCTGTTTTTCGGGTTTGTTTGCTTCATTAGGTCTCCTTGGTTACAATGTAAAGGAATAAGGTTATGGAGGGGAATACATGACATTACATAATAAAACCGTCATCTGTCTGCTTGACGATGAATTTGAAGATTTGGAGCTATGGTATCCTGTTTACCGGGTTCGTGAAGCAGGTGCAACTGTTCTCTATGCAGGACCAGAGAAAGGCAAGCAGCACATCGGGAAATATGGCGTACCGGCAACGGCCGACCTGTCTTTTGATGAAGTAAACAGCGCCGATATCGCTGGCTTGCTTGTTCCAGGCGGCTGGGCACCAGACAAGCTTCGCCGTTATCCCAAAGTGCTGGAGCTTGTCCAAGAGCTTGACGCAGCAGGCAAGCCAATCGGACAAATCTGCCATGCAGGCTGGGTCCTAATTTCTGCGAAAATTTTGCAAGGGCGCAAAGTAACCTCCACTCCCGGTATCCGTGATGATATGGAGAACGCGGGAGCAGAATGGTTCGACGAAGCTGTTGTCGTAGATGGGAATCTGATCTCTGCCCGACGTCCGCCAGACTTGCCGCCTTATGCAAAAGCATTCGTAGACGCATTAGAGCAGCAGGCTTAATGAGCACCATCAGCTCCCATCCTAAGAGGATGCTGATGCTGAATCGACCAACTGCATGAATTGCTGGAGCTTCTCGTGGATGTCGACACTTGTACGACATTCCAGCAGCTCAGGCAGTAAGGAGCGGCTGTCATCTTGCCTTGTGCAGAGCAGCCGCTCTTTTACTTGCAGAATCGAATGGGAAGACATGCTCAGCTCATCAACATCAAGGCTTAGCCAGATCGGCAGCGCCCTTATATCTCCGGCTACCTCTCCGCACACGCCTACCTTAATACCATGTCGCTTGGCTGCCTCAACAGTCAGCTTAATCATCCGAAGAACGGCTGGATGAAAAGGCTCATAGAGATAAGAGATCGCATCGTTCATTCGATCCACAGCCAAGGTGAATTGGACAAGATCATTCGTCCCTATACTGAAGAAGTCCACCTCTTGCGCCAATAATTCAGCAATCATGACGGCTCCCGGAACCTCGATCATAATCCCAACCTTCATGCCTTTGTCAAAGGGCAATCCCTCTTGCTCCAGCTCTTGCTTCGCTTCGTACAGCACCGTATTAGCCGCACGAACCTCTTCAACTGAGGAAATAAGCGGATACATGAGCTTAACTTGACCATAATGGCTGGCACGAAGTATTGCTCTAAGCTGTGTTTTGAACAGATCTCTTCTATCCAGAGAAATACGGATCGCCCGATAACCTAGGAAGGGATTATCCTCTTCAATAATATTGAAATAATCGAGCTGCTTATCTCCGCCGATATCCAGTGTACGAATGATTAACGGCTCTCCCGCTAATTTCTCAGCGACACTCCGATAGACTTCGAACTGCTCTTCCTCCCTTGGAAAACGATTGCGGTCCATATACAGAAACTCTGTCCGAAATAAACCTACTCCATGCGCTCCGCTCGATAGAGCTACCTCCAGTTCTTTATAAGAACTAATATTGGCAGCGAGCTGCAGCTTCTTCCCATCTGGTGTCAGCGGCTTATGGCCAGCGATGCTTTTGAGCCTCTTCTGTGCTTCTGTCTGATTCTTCTGAATAACCGAATAGCGATCAATGAGCGCTTGATCCGGTTCGATATAGAGAGAGCCGTCACTTCCATCAATAATTAGCGTCTGCCCTGTCTGAATCGGCTCCTCCAGCTTTGTCTCCAAGCCGACAACCAGAGGCACACCAAGAGCACGTGCCATAATTGAGGAATGTGAAGTCTTGCTTCCTGCCAGCGTTACGATGCCCAGAACATTTTGCGGATTAATATGGGCAAGCTGAGAAGGCGACAGCTCCTTCGCAATCAATATGAACGGAAGCGTATCTGAAGGCAATGTAATTTCTGGCGCACCTAATAAATGCTTAAGCAGACGATTGCCCACGTCTTTTATGTCCAAGGCCCGTTCTTTCATATATTCATCATCGAGCAAGTCGAACATCGTGACGAAGTGGTCAATGGCTTCCTTGACCGCTACTTCCGCCGCTTTGTACTGCCTTTGAATAATGCCTTGGATCTCATTCATGAATACCGGATCATCCAATATAGCAAGATGCGCATCAAAAATTTGAGTTTCTGCCGGACCTACTACTTCTCTAAGCTCATCCTTAATCTGCTCAATCTCGAATTTGGAGGTACGGATTCCTTCATACACGCGTTCAAATTCACGGGCAAAATCAGCAACATCGATACGTTGTTCCGGGAGCTCCCACTCCCAGGTAGGCAGAACGAACGATTTGCCAATTGCAATACCCGCTGATGCTCCAATACCTTGTATCATGACCTTTCCCCTCCACCATTTCTCTCTTTCAGTACAACCGACATCACTGAGGACTGTCCTTTTTTAACCGCTTTGAACGGAGCGAATCGCCAGGAATGAACGAGGTCTGAATTGGTGATCACCATTGGGGTGGCCAAAGACTTGCCCTCCTTGCGGATGCCTTGAAGATCAAACCTTACTAGCAGCATGCCTGGGATAACTTCATCGCCCTCTTTAACAACGGCTTTGAAATACGCTTTATCACCCAAGCTGGATGTATCAATACCGATATGCAGGAGCACCTCCAGCCCCTCTGGCGTTCGAATGCCTAATGCGTGCATAGTCGGATAAATATGAATAACCTTGCCTTTGACCGGAGAGACAAGCTCTCCCTTATCCGGTATAAAAGCAACCCCTTCGCCTACCAATTTACCGGCGAATATCGGATCAGGCACTTCATCAAGTGAAATCATGCGGCCCTGCATTGGAGAGCTGAACAATACTTGCTGCTGATCACGTTGAATGGACTTGATCATCTCACCGCGAATCAATTCCGAATAAGTACCGAATACAACCTGTACATTACCGCCGCCAAGTCGAATCACCCCTGCTGCTCCCAAGTTTCTTAGGGCATTGATATCAAGCAGCTTTTCATTCGATACCTTGAGCCTCAGTCTAGTAATACAGGACTCCATCTGCAGAATATTGTCCTTCCCGCCGATGGCCTGCAGAATAAGCGGTGCACGGTAAGGGATATCACCTGCCCAATCATCCAGCTGTGAGCCTTCCTCACGGCCAGGGGTTGGAATTCTAAAGCGATTGATCGCCCAGCGGAACAATACATAATAAATGATACCTACGACTATGCCAATTGGAATCAGAAGCCAGCCCCGTGTCGCCAAATGCTCATTAATAATGAAGTCAATAGCGCCTCCCGAGAAGGAAAAGCCATGTCGAATGCCTAGCTCATAGGTCACCCACATAATGACGCCAGACAACAAAGCATGAACAACGAATAAATAAGGAGCCACGAATAGAAAAGCAAATTCCACTGGCTCTGTCACACCGGTCAAAAAGGAGGCCAGCGCAGCATACATAAAGGTTTTTTTAATCTTCGGCTTAAGGTCTTCCCTTGCCTCGTGAATGATTGCAAAGGCAATAGCCGGCAGCGCGAACATCATCGTCGGGTACATACCTGCCATGAATACGCCAGCCGTTGGATCTCCTGCGAAGAATCGCGGCAAATCACCATACACGGTTAAGCCATCAGCTGTCTCATAGCCGCCGATCTGAAACCAGAATACATGACTAACTAGATGATGCAGCCCAAAGACAACCAATATCCGATGGACGAACCCATAAAGAAATACGCCAAAGCCGCCGCCGGAAGCAACAACATCCCCAAGCTCAACCAACATCTGTTGAATGTGAGGGGCTATGCCAATCATCCCGATGGAGAAAAGTACAGAGACAAAGCTAACAAATAAAGGAACGAATCTCGGACCGCCGAAAAATTGAATATACTCCGGCAATCGCAAATTTTTAAATCGCTCATAGCTGAATCCCGAAATAATTCCCATTAACGAGCCTATAAAAACAGTCGGTTCAATATGCGGGCTTGCACTGCCCGTAATTCCCGTATAGATAACCATTCCTGCCATAGCCGCCATACCAGCTGCCATCGCATTGCCCGTTAAGCCAAGTGAAATGCCAAGTGCAAATATGTAAGGCAAATAAGTAAATATCGCTTCACTAGCTGCCAATAAATAACCCGATATGGCAGGCAGTCCTATATAATCCCATGGAAGTTTGCTTAAAAATAGAAATACGGCTGCTCCCGGAAGCACGATCATAGGCAGCATAAAGGCTCTGCCGAGCTGCTGCAGACTTCCCAAAAAATTCAATCTCACACCTCCTGACGCTGTAATCCTCTATTGAATGGTAAGGGTTAGACCTTGTTTTGTCAAAGTAAAAGACGGGCCTCGCGGCCCGCCAGTGTTGATTATTCTTCATGAATGGTTGCTAAGCTAGCTTAGCGGTTGTTTCCTGAGTTATTGCCATTGTGGTTAGCATCATAGCCGACCTGCCAGCCCAGCTGAGAAATGACCGGTCCCGATTGCGCATAAGCATTCGTCGCCTGATAGACAGGGTGCTGGCTTTGGGTCTGGGATTGCGCATTATTGCTATAATATCCGCCTTGACCCTGCAATGCATTCGAATATTGATTCGTATAAGCCTGATTGTAATTCGAATGTTGTTGCTGATCTGGACCTGCTTGATAACCAAGACGAGCAATTACTGGTCCAACATTGCCGAAATTAGAGGCAGATTGATGCTCTGCCGAATAACTATGGACCGGTTGATGCTGCTGGTATTGTCCATAGTGCTGGGGAGCACTGTAATTCGTGTAATTCGACTGATATCCTTGTGAACCATAGCCTTGTTGTTGGCTTGATGGCTGATATCCTACAGAGTGGGATGCGATAGGTTGGTTTTGACCAAAGCTAGGTTGGCTTAATTGCCCCTGATAATGGGATTGCACATATCCGTGAGGCTGATAAGCGTTTCCTTGGTTTTGATTGTAGCCTTGGCCTTGTGCTTGATAACCTTGCTGTCCTTGATTAAATCCCTGCTGCTGTGAATATTGGTTCACGTCATGCCCTCCTAGGCGAATCTTAAGAAAGTCTTATTAGGCTGAACCTGATTGATTGAACAATCGCAGTTCATCCTCGTAAGCTTTTCTTATTGTGGTAGGAAAAGGCGGTTTTTATTAATGTTAGGATTTGGATTTTCCTTGAGGCAGCAGAATCGAATCCTCTACCTTGATGCAGCGATCCATAATAACCTGCAATCCGCCTTCTTCTGCAATACGAGCAGCTTCCTCGTTAGCGATGCCAAGCTGCAGCCATAACGTCTTCGCCTTGATTGCAACAGCATCTGCTGCTACAGGAGGCGTATGCTCTCTGCGCCGGAAAACATTGACGATGTCGACTTTATCCGGAATATCCTGCAAAGTCGGATAGCATGTCTCGCCCAAGATGCGATCTGCATTGGGATTAACCGGTATGATCCGATATCCCTTGGCTTGCATAGCATTAGACACCATATAAGACGTACGATCCGGCTTATCAGACAAACCAACTACGGCAATGGTTAAGCTATCCTGCAAAATCTGCTTGATTTCTTCACGGGATGGATTCTCAAATACCATTCTTTATCCCTCGCCTTCTTCATATGGATGATGAGATTATTATTCTACCCAATCGACGTTTGCTCCCAGTGCTTTGAGATGGTCGAAATAAATGGGATAAGATTTGGCTACATGATGGGCATCACGAATCCGAATCGGCTCTTTGGAACGAAGGCCTACAATAGTTAATGCCATAATCACACGGTGATCGTAATGAGCATTAATTTCCACGCCGCCTTCTACGCCTTCCGGTCTTCCATGTACAATGATCTCGCTTTGTCTTTCTTCCACATTCGCTCCTGCTTTGCGAAGCTCGTTCAAGTAATCCGTAATCCGGTCGCATTCCTTGTATCTTAAGTTCTCCACGTTGTAGAAACGCGAAGTTCCTTCAGCGAACACAGCAGCCGCAACCATAGCGAGCACAGCATCAGTAGCTTGATCGCCGTCGAATTCAACAGCCTTAAGCTTGCCGTTCCCTTTCACATGAACGATGCCGTTCTCATGAGTAAGAGGAGTCTCCATCATTTGAAGCACATCGACGACAGCTCGCTCACCCTGCTTGCTCTTCTCTTCCAAGCGATGCACGATAACATCAGACTGTGTAACTGCTGCTGCTGCAAGAATAGCCGCTGAGCCTGGATAGTCGCCCTGCACGATGTACGTTTTGGCCTCATAGCTTTGACGGCCTGCAATGCGATAATGCATCAAATCTTCACTCGCTTGAATGACAATGCCCGCTTGCTCCAGCACTTCCAGCGTCTGACCCACTACAACCTTGGATTTCAAGTCATGCAGCACTTCGATTTCGCTATCTTCTTCAAGCAGCGGTGTCAGGAACAACAAAGCACTTAAAAACTGTGAGCTGACATTTCCAGAAACCTGGATTTTGCCGCCCTTAAGCTTGCCGCCTTGAATGCGGATCGGAAGCTTGCCCTCATTATGCTCAATAGATACGCCAAGCTGACCCAGAGAATCAATCAAATCGCTATGCGGACGCTTGCCTAGGGAATCGGGATAACGGTTAATAAACGTAACATCCGGGCATAGCGATGCAATAGCCATAAGAAACCGAAGCACAGCACCAGCATTGCCAACATCAAGCTGCTCTACTGGTTTTGGATTGCGCCCAAAGCCAGTAATGACAATTTTCTCTTCATCTTCTTCTACTGTTGCTCCCAAATCACGAATACAGCGGCGCATAGCATCACTGTCTTCACTATGTGCCGGATAATAGATTGTGCTAGTTCCTTCCGCTAGAGCCGCGACCAGTAAATAACGAGTCGTATAGTTTTTGGAGGAAAGGGCTTGAATTTCCCCTTTTAGATTCGGGGTTGGTTTTACAATAACGTCCATGCTGCAGTTCTCCTTATTATGGTCATATAGTTTTTAAACTTAAAAGGAATGAATCAAACGTATTATCACTTGCTATCGGCTATGTAATTGTTCGATAATAATGGAAGATGCCTCGTCAATTGTAAGGGTCGTCGTATCGAGCACAAGATGTGCGAAATCATACGCATGCTTGCGCTGCTCCATAATTCGATGAACATTGCCAGTCAGGTCGCCTTGCAATAAAGGACGGGAGGTGTCCGATTCCACTCTAGCAATAATTTGCTGTGCATCTGCCTTCAGCCCAACGACGAAGCTCTTCTCCAGCATCAGAGCCCGGTTGGAATCCTTGAGCACTGCACCGCCGCCAGTGGCGATAACAGCTTGCCCTTCATCTGTCAGCAGCTTGCTGATGACACGGCTCTCTATCTCGCGAAATCCGGATTCTCCAAGAGATTCAAACAAGCTTGCAATAGATTGGCCTTCAGTCTGTTCAATGACCTCATCCGAATCATATCGCAGCCAACCAAGCTGTTCTGCCAGCAATTTGCTTACTGATGACTTGCCTGCCCCCATAAAGCCTACTAATACGATTTTGTTCGTTTGAAGTTTCAATGCACAACGCTCCTACTTTGATGATGTTCCTAGCTTACCTAGGATGACTTCGATAGGCTTTTCTTACACTTTTACACAACATCATATCATTATTTACATCCAATAGGGTATAAAAAAGTTGTATATGCCGTATGGTTGATAATACGCTGAATCGATGAATAGGAGTGAAGATGGCATGACCAATAATCGTGATTTGCCTGCTCCCCACCCAACACATATCCGTATTAGCCGCATACTCAATCCTGATCATCCCTTATGCCGGGAAGATGTTGTATGGATGCTGGAGTATATTAAAAAAAAGGTGGCTGACGAAGACCCTGCCTTACTAGGTCTATCGCAGCCACGCTTATTGAAGAACTTTCATTGCTTTGCCGAAGTAGCCATGTCGCTCATTCATCGAGGACATTGTTCAGATCAAGAGGCTAACCGTCTGCGAAGCTTGCTTGTTGAAGCTGCATATGGACTGGCTGAGGCTGATCCGAACAACCCTCGAAAATAACAGCTTCTTAGGACTGCATCCAATTGAAGTGGAATGAGCCTTCTTTGTCTAGGCGCTTGAACGTATGTGCGCCGAAGTAGTCACGTTGTGCTTGCAGCAGGTTAGCTGGCAAGCGCTCTGTACGGTAGCTGTCGAAGTAAGCAATTGCGCTTGAGAAAGCTGGAACAGGCACACCGTTCGTTACGGCAGTTCCGATCACTTCGCGCCATGCGCCTTGGTAAGACTCGACGATGTTCTGGAAGTAAGGATCAAGCAGCAGGTTGCGCAGGTTAGGATCACGATCATAAGCATCCTTAATATTTTGCAGGAAGCGAGCACGAATGATGCAGCCGCCGCGGAAGATCATCGCGATGTCGCCGTAGCGAAGATCCCAGTTGTATTCTTCAGATGCCGCACGCATTTGAGCGAAGCCTTGTGCATACGAGCAGATTTTGCTTGCGAACAATGCTTTGCGCACCGATTCGATGAAAGCCGCTCTGTCGCCTTCGAAAGGCTTTTTAGCTGGGCCATTCAGCACTTTGCTTGCTGCAACGCGCTCTTCCTTCATTGCGGACAAGAAGCGAGTGAATACGGATTCTGTAATAATGGACAAGGGTACGCCCAGATCAAGCGAGCTTTGGCTTGTCCATTTGCCAGTACCTTTTTGACCAGCAGAGTCAAGAATAACATCAACCATAGGCTTGCCTGTCTCAGGATCATATTTGGAGAAGATGTCTGTCGTAATCTCGATCAGATAGCTGTCCAGCTCGCCTTTGTTCCATTCGGAGAAAATGCTGTGCAATTCTTCTGTGCTAACATCCAATACGTTCTTAAGCAGGTCATACGCTTCGCAAATCAGTTGCATATCGCCGTACTCAATTCCGTTATGCACCATCTTCACATAGTGGCCTGCACCGTCTGGCCCGATATAAGTGCAGCATGCATCGTCGCCCACTTTAGCGGAAATCGCTTTGAGGATAGGCTCAACGAGCTTGTATGCAGACTCTTGGCCGCCTGGCATAATGGACGGTCCTTTCAGAGCGCCCTCTTCGCCGCCGGATACACCAGTACCGATGAAACGGATGCCTTGCTCTTCCAGCGTTTTGCTGCGACGCTGCGTGTCAGGGAAATAAGCGTTGCCGCCATCAATAATGATGTCACCTTTATCCAGGTGTGGAACAAGAGAATCAATCGTTGCATCTGTACCTGCGCCTGCTTGTACCATGATCAGAATTTTACGAGGTGATTCGAGTGATTGTACGAATTCTTCGATTGTATAAGTAGGGACGAGGTTCTTGCCAGCAGCTTCCTGAACCAGATCATCCGTTTTCTCGCGGGAGCGGTTGTACACCGATACAGTAAAGCCTCTGCTTTCAATGTTAAGGGCCAAGTTTTTGCCCATGACGGCTAAGCCGATTACGCCAATTTGCTGTTTAGACATTTGGTTCTTCCATCCTTTGTTATTATATTTGGGTCACAATAGCTTTATATTACTCTTTTTGCACGGATAAGAAAACTATTTGCGCGGAAAATATCCGAACGCACTATCTGAATGCAAAAGTGACGAAGCCCGCATGGCAGAAGATTAGAGTGAAGTGTTCCTCTTCTGAAATAACGAAAATGACGGAGCAGATCTCATTCCTGCCCCGCCATTATGATTGTATGGTATCGACATTACTGACAAGCAAGCGCCTACAATTCTAATTGCAGCATTTCTGAGCGCAGCACAGCAAGCTTTTCTTTGGATTGCGCAATGCCCTCCTCATTGCTCTCCTGCAGTGCATCGAATAAAACGGTTAGTTCATAATCCAGTTCATAGCGCAATACCGCAGCTCTTTCCTCTGCTCTTTTGGACTGAAACGCTTTGATCATGTCTTCTATTGTTACGAATGGCTTCTTCTGATAAATAATCCGATGTTCCATACCGGACACCTCCACAAGTCGTATAATTTCACCGAACATGATGCTTTCAATGACGATTTGACGGTCTTTAATCCGTTTAACCACCGCATGTCCACGTGAATCATTAATCAGCTTTTCAAGCAGTTCAGATAGTTTCTCGTCCTTGATAATATAATCACCGACGATTTTATAGCGGCTCTTCATCCGCTGGAACCTTAGCTTTACGAGCTTGCGACCGGTACGTATTGAAATGAGAAACTGCCCCTCCGTTTCGCTCCAGTACAAGGAGTACCCTTCCTGAATAAGATCGCGGATGAGGTTTTGGATTTGCCGGCGGTCAAATCGCAGCTCCAAATTGCAATATTCGACTTCATGGCTTTTATTCACGGCAATCCCTCCCTTACAAACAGTTGACGAAATGTTCTGACAATTTGTTCTTACCCTATCTTATACTCCATCTTATGTAATGGCAACTTGGTTTATTGACTAATTTTCTTGATAATACCGTCTAAATCTAAAAAATAGGCCAAGCTGCCCAGATTCAGGAGCTTGACCTATTCAGAATGTACTTCTTTCTTAGCTTTTCGCACAAGAAATGACATACGCAAATGTTCTTCTAGCGGAAGCATTCTTCATTTCACGTACTGTAAACGCCCGCAGAGACTTTAATGCAGCTCCATCATTGTATCCGGTTAGGTCTTAGCACAGCTGCTCCAAAACCAATTAGTACTACAGCAAAGAGCAGCAGAATTCCTAATTGAAGCCCAATATCGGCTATGGACCCGCCCCCGCCCAAGCGATCAATCGCTTGGATCGCCCATTTCTGCGGCATGAAATTAGCCAGCTTTTGCAGAAAATCAGGCATGATGGACAACGGCCAGAAGCAGCCGCTAATCATGCAGGTAGGGGTGATGAACAAATTGCTGATTTGACCGAGCTGGGCACTGTTTTTCACAAAGCCTGCGATAAGCATTGCAAGCCCGACCGCTGCGAGCAGGAAGCATTCCAATACGAGCAGCAAAGCTCCGAAGGATACCCCCTGCATAAATCCAAATATAAAATAAGCGAAGCTGAGAATGATTGCCAGCTGAAAGGTGCCTACTAACAGGCTGCCCATAAAATTACCAATGGCAATATCAATAGCCCGAAGGGGCGCGGCATACATCCTTGCCATCGTTCGTTGCTCACGATCCTCCATCACGAAGCCGATTGACTGGCCGACCAGCAGCATCACGAACATCAGTATAATGCCTACCGTCTCGGGATGAGACAGCGTTTGTCCAAGCTTCATCACCTGTTCGGAGGCTGTCACTCTGCCGGCAGCCTGCTGATCCAGAAGCTTAGTCAACAGAGCTACATCCGGCTTGGCGCCCTGCTGCCCTCGCAGAAGGTCTGCTGAAGCCATCAGCTTATTCGCTTCCGACTGGAGCGATGCTGCTAGTGATATGTTCCATAGCTGCTCGTTCTTTCGAAATAAGAGAGCCTGAGGGCGCTCCCCTGCTAACATGCGCTCCGTATAGTCTGCTGGAATATAGACCGCTGCTCTTACCGTCCCTTCCAGCACAGCATCCTTGACCATTTGCTCCGATAAGCTTGCGTCGACATGCATCTCATATAAATTTTCCTTTGCGATGGCCTTCTCATAATAATCGCCTAAGGCTCCCTGATCCTGATTACTGATTATAATGGCAGCCTTCTGATCCCCTGAGCCAGATACGAGGCCCGTAATAACAGCCAGTAAAATCGCGGGGAGCAATAGGTTCAGTATAATGCCGCGCTTAGATCCAATCGTTCTTCTAATCAGATGTGCAGCAATAGGTATGCTTTTACGCACGGCCATTCACCACCTTCGGCAGCCGTAATCCTGCTAGTGCAAGCAAGACAACCGCAATAATAGCTAGCACTCCAACCTCATTCCACACCTGAGAGGAGTCGTTATCATACATCACTGTCCGCAAGATCTCATTTGCCCAATAATTGACCGTAAATTTGTCTACTCCAACCAGAATCTGATTGATTCCGGCCACCATTCCTCCAGATAAAAAGGTCATCGCAAAGGTAACAATTCCGAATATCGTCTGTGTTCCCTTGGCCGTTCCCGTGAATGAAGTTATCGTAATCGCGAGGCCTGCTCCAGACAAGGTCGTCAATACACATACCAACGCGATCATTCCGTACTGGCTGCCCCATTCTACGCCATACACCAACCCTGTAAAGCCAACAATAACAAGTGCTTGCAGCATCGCTAGCAGCATCATTCCCAGCACGATTCCGAGCACTACTTTACGAAAAGAAACGGGGATGGCATAAATGCGATGCAAGGTTCCATTTCTTTTCTGCTCAAGCAGCGACAAAGCTCCAGACATGCCTCCGAACAGTAAAAACATGATCAAATATGCAACCGAATAATACTGTATAGCAGATACCGCACCAAATGCCGTATTTTGACCAACTCCAAGCGTTCCAATTGCTATTAATCCCGAGCCATCCGCCGATTGCGCTTGCTGCTGCGTGGCTGTAGCTGACGTAGGACCTAGCGTCATGTGGGCCGCCTGCTGCAAATTGACCTCCATGAGGTAACTATCAATAATTGCTCTAGCAGCCATATTCTTATCCTCATATCGACCCGAGAAGGTCAACCACTGCGCCTCTTGCCCCGCCATAATTCGTTCTGAAAAGTCCGTCGGGACATATACGCCATAATCTACCTCGCCCTCCCGAAGCAGATCTTGCACCTCTTGCTCCGAGCTTGCAGCAACCAGCTTGAGATAGCGCTGTACAGTCTCTCCAGCCCAGAATGTATCCATTCCTGCACGCAGCGCTCCCTCATCAGCATTATAGAGCGCTACCTTTGCAGGCTTCACCTCTGTGCCAAATGCACTGCCTAATAGGACGATCAAAAGTAAAGGAAGTCCAAATAGAACAATAAGAACCGATTTCAATCGACTATACTTTATAAGCTCGTGGTAAGCCATTGTCCAGCATTCACGCATCTTGCCCATTCCTCCTATTCATCCCGTAAAGTGCGCCCGGTCAATTGTAGAAATAATGATTCTAGCGTGGACTCTTCACGCGTCATTTTTTGAAGAGCGACATTATGCTTATGCAAAATAAACAACAGATCCTGAAGAACGGTAGTAGACTCCTTCACGATGATCTCAAGCGTCCTGCCGTCGTCTCGCGTTCTTAATTGCTTCACAGCAGGATGCCCGCTAATCTCTGCCGAGGCTTGCCCCAATGGTCGATCTATCTCGAAGACCAGTTGCTCATCTACCCCTGATTGCCGTTTCAATTGCTCTGTCGTTCCACAGGCGATCAGCTTCCCTTTATCAACGATTCCGATTCGAGAGCAGATCGCTTCGATCTCCTCCATATAATGGCTCGTATAAATAATCGTTGATCCTAGCCTGTTCAGCTCTCTTACAGATTCCAATATATGATTGCGGGATTGCGGGTCAATTCCAACTGTCGGCTCATCCATAATGATGAGCTTGGGACGATGCATAATCGCACATGCGATATTCAGACGGCGCTTCATCCCCCCGGAGAAAGTAGCCGGCTTCTCCTTAGCTCGATCAAGCAGACCTACGAAGGCAAGAGCTTCATTAACCCGTTCTTGCCGCTCCTTCCCTGTCAGACCGTACAGCTTGGCAAAAAAAGTAACGTTCTCGTGCGCGGTAAGCGTCTCATATATAGCCAGCTCTTGCGGCACAAGACCAAGACGCCGCTTCACTTCTAAAGGCTGCTTGCGAATGGAGAAGCCTTCCAGTGTAATGTCCCCTGCGCTCATCTCCAGCAAGCCGGAGAGCATATGAATGGTTGTACTTTTGCCCGCTCCATTGGGACCAAGCAAACCGAAAATTTCCCCTTTTGCAATATCAAGATTCAAGTGGTTCACTATCATTGTCGTATCATACTTCTTCACTACCTCGCGAAAGTGCACCAACGTCATATGCCTCATCCTTCCAAAATGCTTTATATGAATTCAGTATATAACCCGCGCTGCTTGCAGTCAGGTCTATAAAGTCACCTTCTCAAGGTGACTAAAGTCATTTCTTCATGAGAAACCCATCTTTTGCTCCAGGCCAGTATGCTATAATAAAACAAATTCAGTAGTGCAGGAGAAACGCAGCATGCCTATTTCGCTTCACTCCATTCGAAGCTTGCTAGTGGTGGTACCGGCTATTGCCAGCGTTATGAGCATTGATACGCACGCTTACGCCCCCTATACAGTTTCTATTCTATTGGCGTTGGTTTTAATCAAAGCTGGGCATTGGTTTCCGCGAAGGGCGCCAGCTCTGCTGGCCATCGAAATGCTAGGCTTCGGAATTCTTTCTTATATATATGGCAATGTCTTATTCCTACTGTTATTTGCTGCCCTGATAGGTGCAATGGGCAGCCGCCCTTCTCGATCTGCAGGAATCGCATGGGTGAGCGGAGGAGGCGCCATTCTATTTGCAAGCCTAAGTCATAGAGCACCAGAAATTATACTGACAGCTCTGCTATTGTGGCTGTTAACGGCGGCGGTTCTCTCTGTTTTCAATGACCTGGAAGGGCGCCGTCACAAGACAGAGGACCTCTACGCCCAGCTGACCCATAGCCATGCGGAGCTGGAAGATGCCAGGCGCAGATTGCTTGATTACGCTTCACAAATCGAACAATATGCACAATCGGAGGAACGCAATCGGATCGCTAAGGATATTCATGATGATCTCGGTCACCGTCTAATCCGTGTCAAGATGATGTCTGAAGCAGCTCTGCATGTGTTCGATTCCGATACGACCCGCGCGCATGCCATTACGCTGCAAATTCGTGACCAGCTGCAAGATAGCATGGAGATTATGCGCCGAACCGTGCGCAAGCTGGCCCCTCCAAGCGCTAACGAATCTCGTAAATATGCGCTTGATCGATTAGTTATCGAAGCAGGAGAAGCACTGGGCATCGCAATCGAATTTGATATTCAGGGACCTCCGCGCCCGCTCTATCCCAGCTTGGAATTCATTCTTTATAAGAATGCACAGGAAGCTGTTACGAATGCAGTCCGACATGGCCATGCGACTATCGTATCCGTCATTCTAAGCTTTCAGAAAGATACTATTGCCTTGACTGTATCCAATAATGGCATTGTTCCAGGACCAATCATTGAGACGGGTCTCGGGATGCGAGGAATGAAAGAGCGAATCGCACTGATTGGCGGTACGTTGGAGTGGAACGCTGAGGAGCAATTTTCCGTGACAACGACAATGCCGCTGCTCGGTGACTATACACAATGGCCTGAAACAGCCGTCAAGGAGAGCTAGGAACGATGATCAACGTGCTCATTGTAGATGATGATCCTTTTATACGGGAAAGTATGCAGCTTATATTGGGGCTCGACAATGAACTGCAGGTTGCAGGGATTTGCGAGAATGGACGAGAAGCAGCCGAGTTCGTAAGCCATACGCCTGTCGATGTGGTGCTTATGGATATTCGCATGCCTGAATGCGATGGAGTTGAAGGCACCAAGCTGCTGCGAGAGCTAAGCACTCCGCCAGCCGTCTTAATTCTAACCACCTTTGACGATGATGATTATATTGCACAAGCGATTCGCAATGGGGCGAATGGCTACCTGCTCAAGAATATGTCGCCCAGCCGAATTATTAGCGGAATCAAAACCGTTCATGAAGGCTCACTCCTTATCCATCCCGATATTGCCCGCAAGCTTGCCGGCATGCTTGAGCCCTCTCGTGGAGATTCCATAGAGAGTACAGCTGTCTCTGCCGATACGTTAGCTTCTTATGGCTTGACCCACGCCGAGCAGCAGATTGTCCGCCATATCGCAGACGGGCAATCCAATAAAGAGATCGCTGCCTCTCTCTACCTGAGTGAAGGCACGATCAAAAATTATATTTCAGAAATATTGAACAAGCTGGCGCTGCGTGACCGCACGCAAATTGCTATCTTTTATTTGAAATTACCTAATAACTGAACCAGCAGACCGAACAAATAAGGAGTGAACATAAATGACAACGACACAGGTAAATCATTTTACAGGATTCGAGCAGGCGGATTTCGATACCTTTCAGATAGATGGGCTTGAAGAGCGGATGGCCGCCATTCAACAGCGAATACAGCCCAAGTTCCGTGCAATAGGCGAGCAATTAGTGGGAGACCTCGCGATTCAAGCGGGCAATGAAATGTACTTGCATATCGCGAGGCATGCCCGCCGCACAGTGAATCCACCCAAAGACACTTGGCTTGCCATATGCAATAACAAACGTGGGTATAAAGCACATCCTCACTTTCAGCTTGGCTTGTTCGATGATCATCTCTTCCTATGGTTTGCACTCATCTATGAAGCGCCGAACAAAGCCCGAATTGCTTCCGCCTATCTGAATCGGCTTGATGAGTTCATCGCCGCTATACCAAGCGATTATGCGATATCACTTGATCATACGAAGAAAGAATCGATGGCTGTGAGCGAAATGTCGCGAGCGGACTTTACCAATGCGCTAATCCGCTTTCGCGATGTGCAAAAAGCAGAGCTCTTGATCGGCCGACAAGTTCCTGCAGGCGATCTCCTGCTCAGCGATGGCGACGCTCTTCTAAACTACGCTAAAGAAACTTACACAACGCTTATGCCTTTATATCGACTGGCTTACGAATAAACGCAAGAAAGCTGCCGCCTCCCGGTTAGGGAAGGCGGCAGCTTTCTTTTAATTCATAGCCTCAGTCATACTGATCCGTTCACTCTCCTTGCTGTTGTGGCGCTGCTTCCGTGAAGTGCGGAAGAAGAACAGCTCGTATACGCAAGGGACTATGACCAAGGTCAGCAGCGTAGCTGCTACCAATCCGCCAATGACGACAATAGCAAGGCCTTGCGATACGATATTGCCTGACTCATGGGAGCCGAATACGAGCGGCAGCATGGCTGAGACGGTCGCTATTGCCGTCATGACGATCGGACGCATACGTGTCGACGCCGCTTCAATCAACGCCTCTCTTATCGTCATCGTCTCCTCGTTCTGCTTAACTCTATCAATCAGCACGATAGCATTCGTAACAACGATGCCAATTAGCATCAATGCTCCGAACATCGCAGTTACATCCGGGGTAACTCCTGATATTAAGAGTCCGATTACAGCGCCAATCGCAGCGAGCGGCAGCGAGAACAGAATAGCCAGAGGTGCGCGAAGCGTCTTAAATGCCAGCACCATAATCAAATACACGATACCAATGGAAATAAGAGCTGTAAGGCCAAGATCAGCGAAATCACTCGACTGGTCTGCAGAAGCGCCTCCCACAGCCACACTTACTCCATCAGGAAGCTGTAGAGAATTAGCTTGCTTTGTAATTAAATTGCCGACAACAGACAGCTCGCTCGGTTCTACATCCGCAGCTACACGGACATAAGCTTTGCCGTCCTTATGGTAATACAGGCTTGGCTCTTCCGTTCTGACCAGCTTAGCTACATTCGATACGGCAACAGGCCCCGCTTCCGTCATTACTAACAGTTGCTTCAGATCCGCTTCCGAATCCGGTTGAACGATAGGCTGAAGCAGTACTGGCGTAGCACGGTCATCCATCTCGATTGAGCCCAGCGGAACGGGATTGATCAAGCTTTGCAGCTGCGAGGCAATCTCTTGCCCCTTGGCAAGCGTAGAATCCACCTCAAAGGCATAGACAGCCTTCTTCTCCTCTTGATTACTCTTTACCTTAACTACTCCTTCGAGCGGCTTAATTGCCGCAATCAGCTTCTCGGCAGTTTCAGCCAGCTCGACCGGATCTTCCCCTATCACGTCAACATAGACTTGTGAGGAGCTGCCTCCCATCATCAAATCAATTGCATATACATCAATCGCCGCATTGTATTTCTGGTTCTTCTGGGCTTTAACACCCTCCATGAATGCATCCGCATCCACGTTCTCATGTAAGTCTACGAGATAAGTAACCAGCGTTGGCGATGATACTGCGCCAAACTTCGCCATATCAGAGCTGTTGCCCAGAGACATATTCACCCATTCTACATCCTTGTTCCCCGTTAAATAAGATTCAAGCTTCATGCCTTCCTCTACGACTGCATCATGCGGCGTATCGCTGGGAAATTGCAGTGACACGTTAACGCTCTCTGCACTGGAAGAATCCATCGCTCCCTTAGGCATTACCGCATAAGTCCCTAATGATCCCGCAAGTAAGACAATGGATACGAGCAGCGGCACCCATTTATGCTGCAAATTCCAGCGAATGAAGGACTCAAACATACGGGAGCCTGTATGTGGCTTCTCCTTCGTGCCGCGCAGCAGAATCGCACTAAGCAGCGGCACCACAGTCAGAGCGACCAGCAGCGAGGCAAGCAGCGAGTAAGCGACCGTGAGGGCAAATGGAAGCAAAAACGATTGCAAAGAGCCACGCAGCAGCCCCATTGGCAAAAATACGGCAACCGTCACCAAGGTCGATGAAGTAATCGCTGAGGCTACTTCCTTTGTCGCATCAGTTATTACGAGGATCGAGAAGGGCTCCTTCTGCAATCTTCGATAAATGTTCTCGATCACGACGATACTATCGTCGACCAGCCTGCCTACTGCTACTGCAACCCCTCCAAGCGTAATAATGTTCAAAGATACGCCTGATAGCTGTAATAAATACAACGTAATTCCGAGCGACAAAGGAATGGATACGATCGTAATAATCGTCGCCTTAATATTGCGCATGAATAATAGAATAACAATTGTCGCGAATAAAGCTCCTAGCAATACTTCTCGCAGCATACTATTGACGGAGGAAGAGATAGACTCTGACGTACTAAGAAGTACAGCAGCATCAATCCCTTCTATTTCTTTATTTAATCTTTCCACCGTCTTTTCAATATGATTGCCTGTCGTTACCGCATTTGCTTCCGCTGATTTGGAAACTGTAAATATAATGGCATCCTTGCCATTCATGCGGTTGATGCTCTCTTGATCCTTGGCAAGCTCCACGCTAGCGACATCCTCCAGACGAACACCAGATGCAACAGGCAGCTTGCGGAGCGTTTCTATATTACGAATTTGATCGTAAACGTTAATGTTAGCGGAAGCTCCCTCGATTGTGCGCTCCCCAACAGAAGCTGCCACCCCTCGACCTTGCAGCACGCCCATAAGCGTCTGGACCGGCAGCCCTTTCTCAGAGAGCTTGTCAGCTAATGGAGTAACATGGATCGTTGCTATCGACTTACCGACAACACTGACAAGGCCAGCCCCTTCAGACTTTTGCAGCTCTGCTGTCACCTGCTTAAGCTTCATTTCTTTTGCTTGCTCACTCAAGCCGTCCGCGAACGTCAAGGTCACCCACGAAATCGGAATCATCGACGTATTTTGTTGAATGACGAACGGTTTCATAACGCCCGCTGGAAGCTGCACCTGCGAGAGCGCTCTTTCCACCTCCTCTTTCGCTTCCTTCATATTTGTCTTCGAGTCATAATTCAGATTAAGCTCTGCATATCCGTTACCCGAGGTAGAGAACATTCCGCTTTTCCCTGTCATTAAGGAAAGCGCCTCCTCCATCGGATTAGTAACCAGCTTCTCCATCGTCTTAGCGTCCAGGCCTGGTCCAATCGTTACCACTCGGACCTGCGGATTATCAGCCGCTGGAAGGAATTCCATCGGCAGCTTCAAATAGCTGACAACCCCCATAACCAGTGACATGATGACGATCAGTATGACGGCCGCCTTATTTCGGAACGACCATTCTGTTAATCTACTCATTTTTTCCCTGCTCCTTCTCCTTGTCGGATTGCTTTGTTTTCCTGTATAAAGCATAAGGCTTGGAAAAGTATTGCAAAAACGTCTGGAGACCGCTCTTTGCTCTGGCCTATGGTCGGAGACTCGCTCCGACTAGAGTCGGAGCGAGAGATTTCTATCCGCAACAAAAAAAGTGCTGGTACAGGGATCATTTCCCTCTACCAGCACTTTTAAAGGTAAATATGAACTTTAATCGTTAATCGTTATTGCCTGCAACCGCAGTTTGTTCCTGTGACAGCCGAACGTCCATACGACGGAAGCCGACTAGCAGCAGCAACGCCGCAAGACAAAGCACTCCTCCAGACACATACGGCAAGCCTAGATTAAACGTAAATAAAAATGTACCGAACAGAGGTCCTGCGATACGTCCAAGGCTGTCCATAGAAGAGCTTAGTCCAGAAGCAACACCTTGTCCTACTGTTGTTTTTTGGGTAATGAGCGAGGTCACGCATGGACGAATCAAGGCATTCCCTATACCGAATACAGCGAGGGATGCCGTTGCCCACCATAAAGAATGCGCACCCAGCAGCATAAAAAAGCCGATTGCTGAGATAATGAGCCCGATCGCTATATACTTAGGCTCGTCACCCTTCTTAATTTTGCGGCGTACAAAACCGCCTTGAACCAAAGCGCCCACAAGGCCGCACACGAAAAATAAGATACCGACTTGAAGCGGCGTTACAGCAAAACGGACCATCCCGAAAATTTGCAACGTTGCTTCGAGTCCCGCAAGCGTAAAGGTCACAAAAAAAGCAAGTACATATAAGTATTTGAGCGGCCCGGTAAAGGCTGACCAGCGCGATATGCGCGGCTCTGACGATTGGCGCCTATTCTCAGGCGTCAGCGATTCCTTAAGCTTCGTGATCGCCAACACGAAAGTAATAGCTGCCAAGGCAGAAGCGACATAGAACGGTGTCTCTAAGGAGACCAGACTTAGCATCCCGCCAAAGGCAGGGCCGAACGTGAAGCCAAGACCAATCGACATGCCCACAAAGGCCATTCCCTTCGTCCGATGCTCCTTCGGTGTAATATCTGCGACATAAGCCACGATTACCGACGTAACCGCTCCAGAGAACAAACCGCCAAGAATACGTGATAAATACATGAGCATCAAGTTACCGGAGGATAGCCCGAACAGCAAGAAGCTAATCGAAAACCCAACTACCCCAACTAATATAATCGGCCGTCTGCCTATTCGGTCGGACAGCCCTCCCCAATAAGGAGAGAGAATAAATGATACTGCCGAGTATACGGCGAGCATGAGGCCTGTATGCTTCTCAAGGCCGCCTGGATCGGTCGCTTTAATGATCTCGGGCATAACCGGAATGATAATCCCGAACCCGATGAACGTCGTCATAAGAATAGCGCTAACTAAGTATATTCGTTTATCTTTCATATCCATTTCACCCCAACTTTTATCGTACCATAATAGGCTGCAGCTTAGTTATGAACAAATAAAGAACAAAATAATGACCTGTTTTTTAAAAATGACGCTTGCATTCCAACTTGTATTTGCTATACTCAACTTTGTTTGTACATGTATATTAGATGATATTCGAAAGGCAGGGATATACAACGATGGATCATAATAAAACCCCGCTCTTCACCGCGCTCCGCCGCCATGCGGAGAACGACCCGGTTCAATTTCATATACCCGGACACAAGAAAGGCCTCGGCAGCGATTCTGAATTTCGCGAATTTATCGGTGACAATGCTTTGTCTATCGATCTTATCAATATAGCTCCGCTTGATGACTTGCATCAGCCGACCGGCGTTATTGAAGAGGCACAACAGCTGGCAGCCGATGCATTCGGTGCCGATTATACCTACTTCTCCGTTCAAGGAACGAGCGGCGCGATCATTACTATGATTCTGACCGTATGTGCGCCCGGCGATAAGATTATCGTACCGCGCAACGTTCACAAATCGATCATGGCTGCTATTATTTTTGCCGGAGCAAGGCCTGTGTTTATCTCACCGGCTAGAGATGCTAATCTTGGTATTGACCACGGCATTACGACTCAATCCGTCAAGCGAGCGCTGGACAAGCATCCTGATGCCAAAGCTGTTCTCGTTATTAACCCGACCTATTACGGCTTCTGTGCCAATCTGAAGGAAATCGTTGATCTGGTACACAGCTTTGATATCCCAGTCCTTGTTGATGAAGCACATGGCGTTCTCATTCATTTCCATGAGAAGCTGCCTATGTCAGCGATGCAAGCTGGAGCGGATATGGCGGCTACCAGCGTTCACAAGCTAGGAGGCTCCATGACGCAAAGCTCGGTGCTCAACGTCCGCAAGGGACGCGTGAACCCGCATCGCATACAAACGATCATCAGTATGCTGACGACGACCTCTACCTCTTACATCCTGCTGGCATCCCTTGATACATCAAGACGCAACCTTGCGATGAACGGACATGCCATAGCGGAACGCGCGATTAGCCTTGCTCAATCCGCAAGAGAGCGAATTAATCAAATTCAAGGCCTCTACTGCTTTGGTGAAGATATTCTAGGCGGTGAAGCAACCTATGACTATGATCCAACGAAGGTCGCTGTCCATGTTAGACATCTTGGCATTACCGGCTACGAGACGGAAAACTGGCTTCGAGACCACTACAATGTGGAAATCGAGATGAGTGATATGTATAACATTCTTTGCCTAGTTACGCCAGGTGATACCTCGGACTCCGTCAATAAATTGCTGGAGGCTCTTCAAGGACTGTCCGATGCCTTCCATGAAGGAGCCGAAGCTCGCGAGCTTATTGTGAAGATACCTGATATTCCGCAGCTTTCCTTAACTCCTCGGGATGCTTTCTACGGTGAGACAGAGGTGGTGCCTTTCAAGGAATCCGCAGGTCGTATCATTGCCGAATTCATCTATGTCTATCCCCCTGGTATTCCTATTCTACTGCCAGGAGAGGTCATCTCGCAAAATAACATTGATTACATCGTAGATCATGTTGAGGTGGGCCTGCCGGTCAAAGGACCAGAGGATCGCAGCATTCAATTCGTCAAGGTAATCGTCGAAGAAAACGCTATTTACTAATTTTCAAGCAAAACGCCAGTTGCTGGCCCTTTTTAAGGGCTATCAATCGGCGTTTTTATCATTTATCCCACATATTGTAAAGAAAGAACCTCTCATGCTATGATGTTGATGGAGGTGGGATGAATGAGTCAAAGCGCTTTCATCAAGCTTGTGCAAGGGTCCGCTGTCAGCGAGCTGCCGCTCACGCTGTTAAAAGAAAAGCTGCTGCATTACCGAGACCAGACTGCTCTTACCGGCAGCCAGTTGGATTGGGATTATGCGGAGGCTGCCTTTCCCTACACCATCGAAGATAGACAGGATGATCGTTGGTTTTACCTACAAGGAACGAATCCACTATATAAGTACATTATTTTTGGTACCGGCGAAGAAGGCCCTTCCAGCATACAGGTTGTTCTTCCGGAAGAAGCAACTCATGGGGATAAAGCAAAGGCCAATGAATTATGCAAATTTATAGCGAAGCAACTGCAAGCCGAGCTGATTCTATTCAATGGTCGAACGATTCATTATAATCCGCGCAAATAGAAAAGAGCACCTGCCCTTATCGTATAGCTCATCGCTATCCACTTGGGCAGGTGCTTCTTATTGCCGCGATTACTCGCCTTTGGCTTCGTTCTCTGTACGCGCAATTTCCTCGTAGATCGCTGTTACGCGATCCCACTCTGCGTCATCTTCGATACCAACAAGAAAGGCTTCGTCGTTCTCTTCTTCAATACGGAAAATAACGCCGTCCGCTTCTGGATCATTACGGTCCAGCAGAACTGCGTACCCATTGTCTTCTGATTCAAACGTATACACCATGACCATTTCGCGATCCTGGCCCTCGTCATCCGTTACTATGAACACACTCTCTTCATGCTCGTGGTCATGTCCGCAGCCGCAGTCTTCCCCATGCTGATGCTCACTCATGCGATTACCCCATTTCAGTTCAATATACATACCTAAGTATCGTACCATGAGGATGTACTTCGGTCAAACGAAAACACCCTTGTATCCTCTACGCAGGATCAAGGGTGCAGCCGTATTTTATTGCGAGGTAATATACTTGTCAGACACGACTGACCAATCATCGGAAGAGTTAATTTTCATATAAAATCGGACCACGTATTTGCCACCCTGATCGAAATTATATTTAATATCATCAATTGTGTACCAGAAGTTATCCTTGGACGTATTGATATTCTCCGATTTGATCGTCTTCTCGGTGCCCGACGGATCAGTAATCGTTACTTTGACAGAGGATACATCTGTCGTTAAATTATCAATTTGCGACAGCAACGTGAACGTATACCGACTGCCCTTGTCTACACTTCCGAACATCTTCTTGTCTTGGAACAAAATCATGTGCACATTAGGCTTATATAAAGTCGCTTTTTTGCTCTGATTGTCCCAGGTCACTATGGCTTGCAAGCCATCCACAACCTGCCGCAGCGGCAAGTAGGTTTTGTTGTCAATAATAACGCCATTCTCATCCAACTCTTTATTGTTAACGATGACACGCACCTTTTGTGATGCTGAATCCGCAAACAATAATGTCCCCCCACATAATGACAGTACGAGGAGCAGCGTGGCTACTTTTCTGAACTTCATCGATGAATACCCTCCATCCGGTTTGTCTGGATGCTAGGTTATACTCGTCATGCTGCTCAAAGTTGCGCTAATCCGTAAACTTTTTTTCAATTGGGAAACAAGCTAACAAGTCTCTTCTATTGCTGGTGTCATTTCTTGTTGAATGCTGCGCTTGCCCGGGAAATGATAAGCCTATTAACCATAAGTGCGAGTGAGAATACATGGAACGCCTTTTCCTACTGAACCGGGCTCGCTCATCCGTTCCCGATAGCTAATTCCTCTCTCACATGGCGTCTTGCAAGCAAGACATGTACTGGATAAAACCAGCTTGTAATGGAACTGCTTTCTGTCGCTTGTCACCGTTTTTTTCTTGGTTGCTTTTCCTTTGCCTTTGCTCATAATGCTCTGCCCCTCCCTGCCGAATACTGCTGCTCGCATTATATGTAAGGAAGGGCGAATGTGCATCTACATTTGTTCGGATACTGACAATTATGATACATTGGATATATTCGTAAAATACTTTCTAGGCGGGTGGTCTCCTTTGAATATTCAGATGCTCGGAACAGGCAGTGCTTTTGCCAAAAAGTATAATAACAATAATGCTCTTATAGAGGTTAATGGCTTCCGTTTGCTCGTTGATTGCGGCATTACTCTTCCTAGAGCCTTGCATGAATCCGACAGGTCCTTCTCTGAGCTGGATGCGGTACTGATCAGTCATATTCATGGCGATCACGTGGGGGGGTTGGAGGAGTATGCGTTCCAGATGATGTTTCTCTACGGCAGGAAGCCTGTTCTTTATATAGCCTCTACCTTGGTAGAGCCCTTGTGGGAGCAGACCCTAAGAGGTGGCTTAACACAGGAGCCATTAATGGCATTAGAGGATTTCTTCGAGGTCAGGCCGCTTGAGGAAGGCGTGGAGACTGAGATCCATCCGGGATTAAATGTTCAGCTAATTCGTACGGATCATATTCAAGGGAAAGACAGCTATTCGTTCATTTTCAATAAGCAATTCTTCTACTCTGCTGATATGAAGTTCAATGGAGAGCTGCTGCAAGATCTAGTTGACCATGGCGTTCAAACCATATTCCATGACTGCCAGCTGCAAGCGCCAGGGGTTGTGCATGCCAGTCTAGAGGAGCTGTTGACACTTCCTGCGGCCATTCAAGAAAAAACTTGGCTTATGCATTACGGCGATACGATGGAGGATTATAAGGGCAGAACTGGTGCTATGCAATTCGTAGAAGAGCTTCGCACTTATACCTTTTAATAGAAAGAAGCGAGCATTCACAGGCCTCATGCACTGCGAATGCTCGCTCCATTCCAGCTTATGCTAGAAGAGTGGAAGCTGATCCAAATTATTCGTCGGGTCTCCATCCGCATCTCCACGAATGTACAATTCTCCATCCCGCCCTTTGAATGCATTTACGCCAGCGATATGACCGGCTTGCACCTCTTGCAATGCGGTTTGATAATCAAGCACGCGACCAGATGATGTTTTGAACGAAGTCAGGTCTCCATCCCCGTTCTTTTGTACCGCTACGATTTGTTCCCTTTGGTCATTCGAATACTCATTCGGACTCAATTGGATTCACTCCCCTGTCTGTTGTTGGCAGGCCAAGGAAGCTTCACCCGGCTCTTCCACTATATTCAACAGGTAGCCTATCCATTATTTCAAAAGACTATGCGTATATTAGCCAGTATTGCTTATTTTTTGGTCCCATCAGATCCCAGCTTCCGTCTCCATACAAACTGCTGATCATAGGCCAAAGTATCTTTCACAACGAACAGTGCCACATATCCGCATACCGTTCCAACAATACCAAATAACCCTAATAGCCAAAGTGCTAAATAAGCATACTCCTCCGCCAAGCAATCTCCCCCTTGTATTTCGCAGCTCCAAGAATTCATTAGGAATCGGATAACCCAGCTTGCTATCGAGAGCGTATACTTCTGTACTTTTACACCTATGCGGAGGAATGGCTGATTATGTTTATGTATCCACCATGTCATTAACTATTTATAAGACTAATCAATGAACTGAATTTCCCCAAAAATTATTCTTGATTTTTATATTATTCATGTGATATTATATATTTCATTGAAGGCTGGTAGCTCAGCGGGAGAGCACTACCTTGACAGGGTAGGGGTCATGGGTTCGATCCCCATCCAGCCTACCATACTTAAATTCCCGAGAACCCTTGGTACATAAGGGTTCTTTTCTTTTTTATATCATCTTACAAGTCACTGTAGTTTCCTCAAAACCACCTGTTGATACGAATTTGATACGAATCCACTTTTGATACGAATAAATAAAATAGCAAACGCTTATAAGCCCTTGCTATCTACTCCTGATAAAACATTTAGCTATGTTCCCTCTAACCAATTCCTAAAAACTAATTTACTGATATATAATTCCCTACCTGCCTTCGCGACATGAAAGGGAGGATCGTTCAAAAACTCATATGTTTTCTTCAGTCCCATTTTCATAATCTGTTGTATATGCTTGGGTCGCAATGTCATCGGATATTTATCCCAGTCTGTTTCAATTTCATCTTCCACCCTGTTCACTCTCCTTTTTCATAGACGTTTACAAGTCTTCACATTCTATTAACACTGCCAGCCGTAAATTCAGCGCCAGCTTATAAAAGCATTCCAGCGATATTCCGCATACTTCGGCTGGCTGATCGGCGGCTGAAACTCAAAGTTGAATACCTTTTGATCGGTTATATAAGGTGCGTCCTCTGCCATATATCTCCTTTCAATCAGGAATTTCTCCATACGTGGCAGCCTGTTAATCGCTCATTCTATACACGCTCACAGTAAGCCCTCCGTGCATCCTGGGCATCAACATTACGCGTTGCGATATCACCTGTCTGGTCGCTTGTCGTACCTGTATTGCCCCTTGGCATATCGCTGTAACTCGCAGTCATGCAGGCTTCCCGTTTAAATATGCTCCATGCGACTAATATCCAAAACACTATGCAGCATGCTACGCCTGCTATGAGGAATGGGCTCTTCCGAACCTTACCACTTGTCATTTCCGTCACCCGACTGCTGATCCTCGCCGTCTTCTTCGAGATCGTCATTATCTTCTTCTTGATCGGGCTCGTCTTGCTCGTCTTGCTCGTCTTGCTCATCTTGCTCCTCCTGGTGTTCATCGTCCTCATGCTCAGCATCGGATTTTTCCGCATCATGATCGTTGTCTTCAGATTGGCCTTCTTGAGCGGAATCATCTGGAGCGTCCTCTTCCGATCCTTCATTAACATCACCAAAGCTTAACTGCTGGCCTTCGTCTTCATCCGGTTCTACGTTGCCCTCCACGTTTACAGTCCCATCTGGTGCAATTGTTCCGCGAACACCTTCGCGAGGCTGCTCAGCTCGTTCATTGTCATAGTCCTCGATATCATCATATCAGCCTGCGAGCTGGAGAACATAATGTAGGCCTTTCCTTGCTTCATAATCTTGCGAAGGGTTTCGAGCTGATCGGCGGATAGCCCGTCCATAGTGAGTGTCAATTTCTCAGCTTTACCTAATTTGATGTCCTCGATTGTTGCGCTTGCGAATGTTTTCATTGTTGTTGCTCCTCTCAAATTTTGAATAACATAAGATCATATGTTCGGTTTATGAGCAGTAGTGGCCTACCAGATTCGCAGAATGCGTCTGTTAGCTTGAATTGTAATATTCAGACCTACCCGTCTATCGGTTGCAAAACTAGCATGATTTTAGCAAGCGATATGCAAAGAGCAATTTATGTCCTTTCGTATTCAGGCCTATTCGTCTTCATCCTCGGCATGTTCGGCGCCTGACCCTTCGTTGTAGAGTTCAGCGCAAGCTTTTGAATCTGGGTAATACAATCATCACCCGTTACCTGGCAACCATACCTACCTGTATCAGCATCGTATTTTCCAGCAGATGCACAGCCCATCGTTTGTCCCTCCTCATGTATTTCTGCCATTGAATATTGTTAAAAATACTTTACGAAGTACGTATTATATCTTTGTTCGGAAAATATAAATTAAAAAAATTGGAGCGATTTGCAATATGAAAAAAATTATAATACCGATTGAACTGCTTAATGAAGATCAGGTGGCATGGGTAACCATGGCGAAATTAATTAGTCGGGAAGAACTTTATCAAACTAATAACGAAATATTTACAGACTTTTGGGCCGAGATAATAAAGTAATCTCGATCTGCGGCTCGTTCTTTTGAGAGCGGGCCTTAAAGTATCTCTGTATTCAAATTCGAAACATATCCATTTATTTAACGTAAATATTACCATCACATTAAAAAACGGAGTTCATATGAGAAAATTCATTCTGTACGGTCCCATATTATTATTTTTTGTATTTATACTTTTCATTGACAAAGACAATGGCTTCCACTGGAAAAATGCTGTTGAGAAAATATTAATTTCTGGATTCGCAATTCTAGTGGTCTACCTCATTTATAAGTTCTACGAAATGATCAGTAATATTAAGAATTAGTTGACCATAGCGAGGGAATGCTCGTTATGGTCTTTAATATTCAAACTGTCCGTCTAACTACTCGGCTGATCCGGTATGATATTCGGAGTCCAATGCGTGTGGTAGTCCGGCCAGTTATCAGCCAACGGAGATCCACAATACAGTGGTTCATCAATAGGAAATGCCCACCACAATACATCGCCGTAATCTTCATGCCATTCGTCAATCGTCCTTGCCTGTGCAAATGAATCAGAGAAAGCTTGTTGAGGACATCGCGGATACCGTATGCCTGTATTGAGTCAGCCCGATTTTTGATTTCTTCCAACGCACCTCGCAGCAGGGCTGCTTCTCCTTTGATTCGTTCCATTTCCGCGAATGAGTATCCGTGATCTAATTCTCTTAGACCAGCGGCATAACCTCGAGAATATTCATCACTCATTTTGAATCCCCCCATATATTTCCTTATTCATCCATCGCCGTCACTTTGCCCAATTCGGGGCATGCTCTGGCACATAGTCTAGCCAAGCTCCTGCTGGGTCAATGTTTTGCTCGAACCATTTCGCGCCTCCATATTCAAACCCAAATCCTGATATATCAATCAAACCCTCCACATCTTCATCGGAGGTCATATCGTCTATTTCTGTTTTCGGCATACCTAGCAGCCTGAGCATCTCTCGATTGTGTTCGTTATCAATAACATACACACTCTCCAATTCCCCACCGCATGCTGCGGAATCAACTACATGCATACTGTTCAAGATTTTCAATTTTTCCATGGCCTTATTTCCTCCTCATGATCTTCATTATTCAAACGGTGTTTATCGAAACAAAACGTAAAAAGCGTGTTTCCAGTCAACAAGATGGTTCATTTCTCCATCTGGATGAGTTGCAGTTATTCCACTGTTTCGATGTTTCTTTATGTGAATTCCGTTCTTTTTTGCTTGGTAACGAACTGTATTTTCAAAATTCAAATCATCACCTCAGATCTATCTCTACTAAAATAAAAGTTGATGCAAATTATACTTATATAGTAATATTATCCATGTACAAGTTCCCTTGTTAGGGGGTGAATATTATGAAAAAGAAGTTTGCATTTATTGTATCTGCTATGTGCCTTGCAATAACTCTTATAGGACCAGGTGCGGCATCTGCTTGGGGTGGAAATGGTCCTGATCCAGGATGCGGTAATCCGACAATATGTGAAAATCAATAAGGTACAAGAAACTGCCGAATTCTAATTGGCAGTTTTTTAATTTTTTTGCTATAAGTCTGGCTTTAGTGTCGGCTCTATGTGATAGCTACCAGATCATAGATGGAATCCCCCCTACTGCCTCGTCAATAATGTCATGATTGATTCCTATATAGCGCATTGTTATCATTGGGTGAGAATGATTTAATATCTCCTGCAGCAGCGCAACGTCCTTGTAGCGTTTATAAAAGTGATAGCCGAACGTCTTGCGTAGCGTAAGCGTTCCGATCTCGATCAGACCGACCTCTGCCGCGGCATAGTTGAGTATGCGGTAAACCTGTACACGGCCAATGTTCTGCTTCCTCCTATAGCTCAGGAACAGCGGTGCATCGTCCTTCATGCCTTTGGTGTACTGGTTAATAATTTCGCGCAGCTCCGAATTGATCGGAAACCATTTTTTCTTATTGGTCTTCCCTTCGACTATTCGAATGTGCGATTTATTCCGCACATCGCGGACATGCAGCTTGAGCAAGTCACCGATCCGCAGCCCTACGTTTATTCCCATGACTAGCAAAAACCAATCTCTCTCCGACCGTTTCCTTAGCGCTGCCTTCATTCTCTCGCGCTTTTCCTTTTCATTTCATAGCGATAACTGGACGTTGTACGCGTAGCATGTACGTATGGAGGATCAGCATAAATCATTACATCAGCGCGTTTATATCGCTGGAATATTGTTGTGGCAGGTTGGCATTCGATTTGCACTCCCTTAAGACGATCAGAAACTACCTCAATTTTTGAAGGAAACGATAGCCACTCTTTTCCGCTCAACGGCCCATTGCACTCAATCATGCTACGCCACCCCGTGCGATGAACTGTTTTACCTCCCCTACCTTGCCAGAGGCGGACCACCAAGCGGCGGGCTCGCTCAAGATCATCTACTGTAGGTTCATAACTCTCGTAATATTCCTGTCCCGAGTGCGGTGTCCAACAAATTGCATGCGCCAGCTCATCTGATCGCTCCCTGATGATACGGAAGAGGTTGACGATCTCTCCATCAAGGTCATTTATGGTTTCAAGTTGACTCCGGGCTTTGGTGATTAGAACTGCACCAGATCCGAAAAAAGGCTCCAGATACGTCTGATGCGGTGGCATATGACTAATGATCCATTCAGACATGCTCTATTTGCTGCCGGGGTAATGCAATATTCGGGGGATGTTCATTTTATATCATCACTCCCCACGATACTCTTTAGGATTGATACCTTCCGGAACCTTCCACCCATACTTAAATTCCCGAGAACCCTTGATACATAAGGGTTATTTTCTTTTTTATACAGATAATCTTTAATGGTACTAATGGCCTTTCTATTGATCTGGTGCAGCATTGGTGCCTTTTATTCAACTAAGACAGCATTCATATTTCTGTGGTGCCAATTTGTATTGTAATCATAAAAAAGGAGCAGCTCATTTTGTGACTGCTCCTTTAACTATTTTATTTGTCCGCCTCTTTCATACCATTCAAAAAATAATCTCTTAGAATCGCCCCCTAATTCACTCTTAATCAATACCACCCAGCGCAAATTCAGTGCCAGTTTATAAAAAGCATTCCAACGATATTCCGCATACTTCGGCTGCTGATCTCCTGTTCATCAAATCTTCTAAATTTATACTTTATATAAAATCATTGTAAATAAAATAATTATAATGTAAACTATTGGTGTAGTTTAATAAATATTTCTAGGAGGTCTTTTATGCAAAACTTAAAAACTTTTTTTCTTACAGTAGTTATTTTAATGATGACCACAACATCTGTTTTTGCTGCCAATATGTTCGAGACATCAGAGACTATTACTGGTTATCAAAATGAAATCACTTGGCTTGTAGATGGACAACACCAATATGGTGAAATTAGTTGGAACATCCATAATGGCAAAGCAAAAGTCGAACTTAACGCAATTTGCCAGAGTACTACTGGCGGTGTGGTGTATTCAAAATCTTATACTTCTAGTGGTTATATACATTTTTACATGTCAGGAGACTGCCAATATTACGCCAGAATAACTGGTCAAGATGTTGAATTTGCATATGTTAGCGTTCAAAATTATGTCCTCTAGAACTACTAGACTGGTGATATCCTTTCGCCAGTCTTGTATATTTAATAGTTGTTCATCCTTCTGGATACATCACAACGGATTCTAGCAGCAAATGGTAATGGTATTCTTCATTCATCATAAGTCAGACAATTCAATAGCATGAATAAAAGCAAAAAAAACCGCCTACGAGTTTAAGATTCGCTAGGCGGTTTTTATGCTTTATTCTTATGTTATCTATATATGTAATACATACCCTCGTGGTGTCCATATTGATCGGTCCAAAATTTCCACTGCCACCAGCATTGCACTTCTTCAGCAGAAGCAGTAAATGGAACGCTAATAACGGTGAAAAACTTAATGCTAATGCCATTTTCTGCCTTCAATATTCAAAGCTAATTTTTATTTACATTACCGCATGCCGTATTGCATATATTGATATCAAATATTCCGAAAAGGAAGCGATGGATTCAATGGACCAAAATAAGAATATTAATAGCGAACAACTCGCCAAATTAAGGGATATTCGTATTGCTAAAATCGCCTTTATCGGAGCATCCATTGCTACAATCGGAGACGGTATCGCTGCACTTGCCGCAGGGCTCGCTGTGGAAGCATTAGAAAATCCCATCGAGCAAAGATCGCAAAACACCCCTTACAACTCTGATCACTTAGAAATATCTCAAAGAAACTTAGATCACTATATAAACGAATTAATACAACTTAGAAAGTTAATGGGATGAACAAAATTTATTGCCAAGACTGTCCACACAAAAGCATCAACTGCTTGCCATTTCTGTCGGCGGCTATTAAATTAAACGATTTAACCCTGCAGTCCCTATCTGGATTACAAGTTTAAAAGTGTCGTCCTACTAAGGATTGGCACTTTTTTATTCGTTTATTTGTATCTCGTTTAGGACACTATTGACCAATCAAAAACGGCCCGCTGCTCCAGTAATCAGCTGAGAAGATTTTTTCACTTTGTAGAATTACACCTCCGACACGCTGTCCTGACTAATCCCCACCATATGGATAGGCCCTCCAAATTAACATGGCTGTGAAATATGGACTAGGAAATAGTGCCCATATGATATAAAATATAGTAGAATCTTTGAGTTTATTATTAGAAATGGCTGGAGATATGTATCCCTCATTGATCTGATCACTATCCCTAGATTGCAGCACCTATCGTTTGGAATTCTTGTAACAACATGCACTGCATAATATCAGTTGAAATTCATATCACTCATTACTGATGTTCTTCATTCTAAGACCCAGAAAGTGAAGAAATTCGGTAGAAAAATAGCTTTCAATTATTAAACTTTTAGAGGTGTTAGACTGTGCAGACTAAGGAACCTACTACAAAGCCTTCATCTAGAAAGCATCAAGTAAATCCTAAACAAACAGCCCTACCGGACAGAACAATGCCAAATTCAACTCCAACATTGTCACCAGCACATATTATGCAGCTGCAGAAGAGTTTAGGTAACCAAGCTGTGGTACAGCTGATGGAATTACCTATGACGTCAGCCCCTCCTATACCACAAGAGTTCACTATTCAAAAAAAGAAGAATCAAACCGGCATGCCCGATAACCTCAAATCAGGACTAGAGCGGTTGTCCGGAATGGATCTATCAGATGTAAAAGTAAATTATAATTCAGCGAAGCCAGGAAACGTAGGAGCTCTTGCTTACGCGCAAGGCAATAATATCTACATGGGGCCTGGACAAGAGCGACATCTGCCCCATGAAGGCTGGCATGTTGTTCAGCAAAGACAAGGCAGGGTTCAGGCTACGGCGCAAGCAAAGGGAATGGCTCTGAATGATGATGTCGGTCTAGAACGAGAAGCTGATGTTATGGGGGCACGAGCGAACAGCCTGGGCCACAGTTCTGTAGATTGCTGCTGTGATGATTGCACAGGCGGGCTTTCCATTAGTGCACCTGCTCAACAATCTGTCGTGATGAAGAAAGCGGTTATACAAAGAAAGAAGATTGGGAAAGATGAAGCACACAGGATCGGCGAAGAAATACTAACTGTAGTATTTGAAGACGATACGATAACCCAAGCAGCAATAAATGATTTAGATAAAATATATGATTGGGTCGACAAGGACACTAAGGATGATGACATCAAAGATGCTCTTTTACTTGTAGGTACAACATATGGTATAGCTGATCTAGTAACATTAAGTAATAGCATTGATTTAAACACCATTCGTTCCATGTATTATCCTACAGCTTTTAATAAAGGGGCATTGGCAAGTAAGGCTACATATGTCGCTAATAATCCTGGGACAGCTCCTAACACATGGATATGCCCAGGTACCGGAAGTAAAGCGTCGCATGAAGCTAGCACTTTAGATCGTGCAGAAATAACCATTGACCATATATCTCCCGTAGCTACTCATTGGAATACTATTGGGTATAATTCCGATAAAGCGACGCGTGTTAATTGGTACAATGATACAACCAATCATTCAATATTATGCAGGTCCTGCAATGCATCCAAAGGCTCTGGAGGTGTCGCCTACACGAAATCTAAGGGGATGAACTTTTCACACTAATTAATCTTATGAAACCACTCCACCGATCTCATTTGAGGTCGGTTTTTTACATTTTTTTGTTGACTCAAACCCGAACACAAAAAAGCCCACTGACCAATAGGTTAGTGGGCTTTACTATAGTATGAAGTATTCTATTAATGTTTATTTCCGAGCAGTATACAATCGGCACGTCATGCTCAAGTGCATATTTTCTCAGAAATGTCCTCTAGTTTAATTAAGTTATTGGTAGTATGGTAATTTTATACACATATACAATATTCCCGTATTGATCCTTTGAATATACCGTTGCTGTGCCAGGATTTTTCCCTATAATTTGCCCTGAGTTACTTAATTCTACACTCAATGGAGTCGATTGGAAGTAATCCACTACAAATGTCCATTCCCCCCATGGATTGTATAGTTGCTGCATATTCGCATAACCTATTTTTAGTGTCACATACTTAGTTCCAAGGGAAAGAGGTTGCACTTGTTCATTTTGAACAGTATTGTTACCAATGTGATTATTAACACTAGCTGCCGAAGCACCTCCACACACAACAGTTAAAGCTAATAAGGCAGAAGATACACCAAGAAATAATTTTTTCATAATATTCCTCCTTTTTATTAAGCTTAATTAACACCTTTAATGTACCTAATATTGGAAATTATTACAATGGTAGTAAGGTCCTTTTCACTCTACATAATTAGACATATTTCGCATGCATCACTTCTCTTCTCTGGTTGAAACAAAAAAAGCCCACCGCCCTCATTTTGAGGGAAGTGGGCTTTAAAATTTATTTGGTACAAATTGTTTATTCCATCTATATCATCAGGTTGAATGGTTGTTACTGAAGGGGTAAGAGCGTGATCCTTTGAATCTATCTTTGCTGTGCCTGGCATTTTTCCTACAATCTATCCCCAAGGTAATACATCTACATTCATCGGATTCGGTTGAAGGGCATATACGAAAAATATCAAATCCCCATGGTTCATAGAGTTGTACAATCGCACCATAAAAAGCACCGGTTTAAGGCGCTGAATATATTATTCCTTGGAACAACTTTAATTAAGGAGATCGAAGGACTCTGACATCCTAACAATAAATTACTACATGAGTGCAGCTTGTAAGTATACTCTCTATGTAGTCAAAGATGGCAATTCAAACGTAACAGGCACACTCCAAAATTATCTTTAATCGCCGTTAAAAGGTGCCGTCCCACTATGGATCGGCACCTTCTATATTTAGAGTGCTACATAAAGCCTCTATTCAGCAACTCCTCATCAAGCTAGGTTTGATTGCTTATCAAAATTTCAGGTTTATTCGATTGTCGGCTGTACCTCTTCCATCCCCCTTACTTAATCTGGTAAACTACTTTTATAGAAGGGGGTGTACGATGGATAATCTTATTTCGAAGGTTTCGTCTATCTTGCTCGATATGAAGCAGGATTGTTTAAAGGACCCTATGAGCGCGAATGACAAATATAATGTCATGTTTATCGGCCCAGATATGAACATTATTAACAGTGTAGTACTGCTCCACTCCTTACGAAGTATGTACAATTTAGACATTACAGAACCAGAACTATTGCGTATCATTCCTGGGATTTGCGCTAATTTGAATATGCAGACTGAAACATGGCGCGCCTTCGACAATCCCGATCTTGATGCAGTCGATGCTTATTCCATCATCCTTTACTAAGTGATAGCCGTCGCCCCGCCGCGACGGTTCCTTATGATCTGAATATGGGACATTATTCATTAGCCCGGTCCTACCTGTTATTCTTCACGATTTGAGAAAACCAGCTTATTCAATAATTCGCTCATCTGCTGAACAGCACCTTGGGAATGAACAGGCCAACGCTCGCCATGCTTCGTACGAAACACCGCCATGCTCTCAGTATCATCAGGGTCAGAGGGCGCCATGTCATAAATGTCTTCTGGTAAAAGAAATAACAAATTCCCCGCTTCATCCTCTGTCATAACGAACATATGCTCATCCTGTTCCGAGCTTTCCGGGAAAATGACGAGTCCATTAGGTATGATTACTCGCAATTGTTCGCCTGCTGCATTTTGCAATAACACAAATGCTACTTTTTCCTTCGCCAACTTCAGCACCTCCACAGCACCTATTTCGCCAAAACAAGCTCAACTCCTGCTACCCCTTCCCTTTATTTAATGACATGAACAAGGATGAAGTCCATGTAGATAAACACACATTTCATTTACTTGCCCAAGCATTTGCAGCAGACAATCATATGCTACTGTACCTTATAAAAAGGAGTTGAGTAAATTGAGTTATGGCGTAGGGAATGTTGGCCCTGTTGGATGCGGTCCTGTTAAATGCGGCCCTGTTGTCAGTGGTTGTGGGAATAGCAATATCGGCATTATTCTTGTCCTGTTTATCCTTTTAGTTATTATTGCTTGCTCTTGCCTTCGCTAGGCAGCTATACCGCCTCCAACCTATGACGTGACGTGACGCGCACCAGATTGATATATAGAATCCCGTTGGCCTTGCGCCAACGGGATTCTCTTTGTTAATTGGAGCCGTATTATTTCTGGCTCCTCCCCATTCACTAATCCCGATTGCTTGCCGATAATATAAGGGGAGGTGTTCTACTATGGATATTGCAGCATTATCTACTTCAATGAGCCAAGCTTCTCTGTCACAAGCCGTTTCTGTACGTGTTCTTGCTATGGGCAAGGAACAGATGGAACAGAATGGGCAGAACTTAATCAAGCTAATGGAACAAAGCGTTAACCCTAACGTTGGGCATAATCTCGACATTAAAGTGTAAGCTAGAACGGTGGTGGGCCTTCTTCTTAAGAAGAAGCCTAGCACCGTTTTTTCATAACTTTTTCGTTCCCTGCAACAATATGGAACCTCTCTCCGTCAAAACTAATAGTCAATAAGCTTAACTATATTACAGAAGAGGTGATGTTAACCATGCACAAAAAACCACTATTCATGCTAATAACTGTTGCACTGCTGCTCCTCACGATGGGGCAATCTGCGGGGGCCTTCAATGACGTTAAGAATGACCCGAATGAAAGCAAGATCAATTCTCTCCAGCAGCGAGGAATCCTTAACGGGGATAAGGATGGTAAGTTCAACGCTAAGGGCGAGCTGACTTATGCAGCTGGAATTTCAATGATCGTTAAAGGTCTAGACTTAAACTTCAATCACATTAGATTCGTCAAGGCACCTCAAGTATCCGATTATTATACCAATCTAAAAGAAGATGCATGGTACTCCGATGCGTTCATTATCGCTCATTATTACGGTTTGGACGTCGCTAAGGACATTAAGGCGAATGATACTATGACACGCGAGCAATTCGCACATCATTTGTTCAAGGCAATCTCCCAAAAAGGAAATTACGCCTTTATCGAATTGTTTATGCAAATTGATGATGCCAAAGAAATTAACGCTTCGTATATGGATAGTATTCAAAAACTTCTGATCAGCAAAATCGCTGTTCTAGATGACAAACAAAAGTTCTATCCAACCACTGTGATCACTCGTGGCGACGCGGCTGCTTGGCTGTATGACGCGATCGAGTTTGTAAAGGAGACACCAGTCATCGAAGAGCCCGTCACACAGCTAATCAACGATCTAACGGTGTCTGTAACCTCCGTGAACGCAGATGTGAATAAAGTAACGGTAACAGGTCAAGCCCCTCATCCTGGCTATGGCTTGCGCATTGCATCTATTGCTTTTGAAGGGGATCAAGCCATCCTCTATATCGAGACGATTCAGCCTGATCCCGATAAAATGTATCCTCAGGTCATTACCAAGGTTGAAGCTGTTACTTATGTCGACGCGAAGTTCAAACCTGTATTGCCAAGCAGTAACTAATACACAACAAAAAGACGTACACCTCGTATATCCGAGTCTGTACGTCTTTTTCGTTCTTACCCTTTGCTGACCACTGATGCAGCCTCAACAGGTATCTGCCAGTCTATCTGAGCTTCTCCAATACTGCGCAGGTATGTATTGGCTCGTGAGAATGGCCGGCTCCCGAAGAAGCCTTTACGAGCCGCGAATGGACTCGGATGAGGCGAAGCAATGATGAAATGCTTATCCGTATTAATAAAGGCTGCTTTATCCTGCGCATGCTTCCCCCATAGAATAAAGACAATCGGCTTCTCTCTCTCATTAAGCAACGTGATCACATAATCCGTGAACCTTTCCCAGCCAATCGCTTTATGGGAATTAGGATTACCCGCTTCGACTGTGAGCACCGTATTAAGCAGCAGCACTCCCTGCTTAGCCCAACTCAATAGCGAGCCATGCTCAGGGAGGGTACAGCCCTCATCCTCCTGTAATTCCTTATATATATTTTTCAGAGAGGGCGGTATTTTCACACCTGGCTGAACGGAAAAGCTCAGGCCATGGGCTTGTCCCGGTCCGTGATAAGGATCTTGTCCAATAATGACGACACGCGTCTGTTCATAAGAAGTATAATGAAAAGCATTGAATAGATCTGCTCGCGCTGGATAAATGAGCTTATACTTTTCTTGCTCTTCAATGAAAGCCATAATCTGCTTAAAATAAGGCTGCTTAATCTCTGACTCGAGCAGCTGCGACCAATCATTGATAAAAGGGTTGGTTATCATTCCACTACCTACTTCCTGCCGAAATCCGCTTTAATTTCTCCCCACTCTTCGGTATTCCACTTCACAATTTGGTTATCGTAAGTATTCGTTTTGAGCCAATTGATGGCCCAATCCGTAAGCTCCCATATTTGTTTCGTCGATGCATCCCGCTTCAAGGTGGAGGCTACTTTTTTGTTGCGAATCCAGGCAAGCGCCGTTCTGGAATCACTATAAATCGTCCTGCTGCTGCCTTGCTTTTTCAAATAATCAAGGGCATGAACAACGGCTATGAATTCTCCCAGATTATTTGTCCCATTGGGAATCGGTCCCACATAGAACAGAATATCGCCCGTCTGTGTGTCTACCCCCTTGAATTCCACTGGGCCCGGATTGCCGCGTGTACCCACATCTACAGAAATACTATCATAATCAATGCTCTGTTCACTTGCTGATGGGGCGGCAGTGCGTTTCACTTGAGCCTTAGCCTTCTCTTTGCCTGTCGCAGACACTGACTTCCCTTGGCCCCAGTGAAGCTTCCAGCCCTCTTTAAAGGCCGTCATCGCCTTCTCCTTAGATTCAAAGGATTTATATTTCGCTTCTGGATATCCGTTCACTTGCTCCTGACATTCTTTCCACGTACCGTATACGCCAGGCTGCTTGCCAACCCAGACTACATATTGTTTACTTGCAGCCATTGCCGATCACCGCTTCCGATTCATTTATGATCCCTTATAAAGAAAAATCCCCCTTCACGAAGCAAGGAAGGTAGGTTAAGGAGGATCGCTTTTTCTATTTTAATTGAATTCATGTTCAGGTACAAACCTTTTGTCTTATAACTATTGTGTGGGTTGTCCGCTTGCTTTGCGAAGCTCATTCGCCAATCTGTTAAATTCCGCTCGCGCTTCCTTGTCCGTAGTTGCCATATAAGCCGCGCTTAGAAAAGGAATGATTTTATTCGCATCTTCAGCACTTAAGCCTTGTATCACGGGTTCCTTCAGCTCCTCCCTATAGGAAGCTACAGCCTTCTGGAAGGCTACCTTATCAATCCCTGTACCAGGGCAGGTCTTCACATTCGTCATCTCCCGATGAAAGACAATACGGCTTCCGAATAATGTAACAAGCGCATGAGTAAGGCCTAATGCAGTCTGTAATTGCGCCCCCTCCAGCTTCTCCTCTCCTTTATCGAAGTTGCCGATCATCTCGAACATAAAGGGATGAATGCCGTCTTGATCCGAGTCATTATAGCCCGTAGCCGAAGCCGGCGCTTGCGTTAATGGACGCCCATCCCATATATAGCCGTCCGGATCAATCGTAGCATGCTGTGCGATGTCCGCGAATCCACGGGCAAGATGGGCGCGATACATGGCTTGCATATAATACTCACCGGGCCTTTGCCGAAAGTTGGCAATCGTGGGCTTCCAGGTGCCATGTACGTGAACCTCAGGGAATCGAACACGACCAACATAGGTACGCAAATGATTGACGAATTCCTCCAACGTATAACGCTTGAATGCCTTCCGATCTGCCACTCCCTCACGACCTCTCCTATAGAAATGCCTTCCTAGACGATTCTTCCATGATTTATAACTATTTCGCACTCTAAAATTATATGTCGAGTCATGCTGATGGTCTTCTCATGTCATGCAATTGGGCCTTTGCTGCAGAATCCCATACCCGTTGCACAGTCCTGCCGCTTCATTTTCGTCAAGCTGATGTTATTCCGAGTAATTGTTCTCCTTCAAAATACGAATCATCTCCACCATCATAAAAAATAAGAGAATGTCACATTGACCATTCTCTTTAGAAATAGATAGGTTCTCTCGTGTTCATACTGAACCGTTTGTTATTCTTCTGCTATGCCAAGCTC
This sequence comes from Paenibacillus sp. J22P59, assembly GCF_059383895.1. Classification (NCBI taxonomy): domain Bacteria; kingdom Bacillati; phylum Bacillota; class Bacilli; order Caryophanales; family Paenibacillaceae; genus Paenibacillus; species Paenibacillus sp. J22P59. The sequence goes on along the minus strand of NZ_JBXENX010000003.1, from coordinate 296,991 downwards.
TTTCTTTAACACCACTAGCTCAGTAATCGCATCTAGCGTATTATCCTCGGCGAGCTGTGCATTTGTCTGATAATCGTAGGCAGTATCCTCGTCATAGGATTCCAACAAATTAAGAAGATACCACATGGAGTTTGATTTAAAAATATAAGATTGCTCAAAGTTAGTTTTAATATCCTCAAGCTTACTTTTTCTTTCCTTCGTTAACCCTTTTGGAATCTCCATATTTTTTATTTGAATAGAGACACGCTTATACGTTTTCTCAGCCTCATCAAGAAGCTCTATGTTTGGATTCTTATTTTCACTGACCTTCAGCAGCTCTTTCGAAATTCCTTTATTAAGACTATCCAATTTCTTATCAATTGCAATAATTTTCTTTTCAAAATCCACAATAATTTGACCTTGTTCTTCAACTGACCCAACGCCCATGTTATAGACCATTTTATTGCAACCTTTGACGCCAGCCACGATAAGAAAGATAACGATTATGACAAGTACTATGGCAACAGTGCTGCATCCACTACTTCCATTATTTCCACTGCTTCTATAACTCCCACCGCTACTGCCGCTACTGCCGCTGCTACTACTTGTTCTATTAGGAGCAGTTGTTTGTGTTCCCCCTTTGGGAGTATTGCTTTTTGTTAAATTCATATGATTTCCTCCATTTTCCACAATAAAGCTATATTACAACTTTTGATATAACTGTGACAATAGAATCATAGAAAATTATAAATTTCAAGCTATTCACATAAAAAAATAAGACTTTCCTCCTAAGAGAAAAATCTTATTTTCGCAATGCTGATCAAAAAACATGTAAAATAATATCCTATATTCTTTGACAAGAGGAATATACTTGCAGACACGTTAACAAAAAAACGCAGCATTCAGCTAAAGATCTCTGCTCGTATGTCCTATTTAGAGTGTACGTCTGATTTCGTTGGTAATGCGTTGAAAATTAGCGAGCCACATACGCTGTAAGCGACTATTGCTCCCCGCCATTTCCGCGAGTACGAGTAACATACGCGATGGACACCCAGCGTAATCCGTAACATTAGCTTTTCCGTCATCCATACGTTAATACCTCCTATTTCGACCGATTGCGTCTGGCTTACGGAAATCCATAGCCTTATCCGGTCGATTGTTTATTTCTCGATAGCACAAAAGCTGTGATCGGTCGTAAACATTAGATAAAAAGTAGCTGCGTATTATGTGAACGATCGCCCTTACGTTACGCCCCAAAGGGGCTATTACCTGCGTTTGTCTATCCTGCGTTTTTACATGATATCCCTCAATGGTTATATCATACATTTAACCTTGTGGAGAGTGAGCTAAACTCCCCCTTTTGTACTACAAACAATCTAATTCCTTAGAATTCGAGAAGTTAATAACTAGATCACTAGAGAGGCTGCTTTTTTTGTATATACAACTTATAACTCAAGCGCCCACCATTGAAAATATTATACTAAATTCAATAGACCTAATTTGTAGGTAATGATACTATTATAGGAATGTATGGAAATAAAGTTCAGGGAGAAGATCAGGAATGGCCTCAAAAATATGCAATGCATGTGGTGAAAGTAATAGTGAAAATGCTTTTATTTGTATTCAATGCAGCAGCACATTAAAAGACTCTAAAATTATTGGAACGCCTGATTCTTTAAAGACCTTCACAAAAGCCGAAGAGAAACGAATATGCTCACATTGTAATGAAAAATTAAATGCAAATGAATCAAAATGCAAATATTGTGGGACTGTTTTTACCAAGAAAACGAATACAGCCTACTATGAACCCAGTAATAACTCTGAATCTACATTCGGTTGTGCAACTGCATTGCTGTACGTTATAACTCTGCTCATTCCAATAGTTGGATTAATTGTGGGCGGGATATTTGCATTCAATGATGATCTCGAAAAACAAAGCATAGGAAAAGGCTTGTTAATCTTTGGGTTAATAATGATTGTTATAAATATTGTTTTCTACTCGTTTATTATTTAGACCTATTCGCCACTCTATTAATGAATAGTATTGCTTTATCCATGTTTCTCGCTTTCTAAGTTCGAGAAGTGACGGACAGATTTATGTTAGCAAAATGATTGAGCAGGTGTCCTGCTCTTTCTCAATTTTTCACTAATTACCAGCACATTTGTTCCATATTGAAATTTGAAGTCTGAGTCCTCTGAAGTCCGGTCGCTTCGTGTCATATGCAGGAATTACATGTTAACTCCTAACAATCTCTTGGGCTCACTCCATTCTGGTGCCAAGCTAACAGCCTTTCTACACAACTCATTAATTCTTTTACTATAATCACTTGTTTCCAACTGTGAACTTATCGAACCGAATATTTGAATTTGATTTAGCCAAAGTGCCTTTAGATAATAGTTTGTTGCTTCATCAGGCACTAATTCTATACATTTATCCAAAGTATTAATTGCATTAGGATAGTCACCATTTAGGTGATACCCTGACGCTATTGAATTTAAATATGCAGCCTTTGTTAAATTATCTTTCTCAAAAAACAAAGCCTGAGTTGCAGACTCATCAATTTTCATTAAAAACAATTTACGAATTCTACCAATCCATTGTGAATAAATTTCATAATTTCGGAACGGTGGGGTAGAAATTATTTGGGAATCGTAAAAGTTTAGAGGTGGATATTCATCACTAACCTTTATATCATATCTTTTTTCATAAAAAACATCCAACAGTTTCCGTGCAAAAATCTCTATATCAATGCTTTCACATGAGAGATTCCTTTGTATTAAAAGCCGGCAAAGCTTTAACACTAGTTCTCCATAAATTATTGTTTCTTGTGAACTAGCCAGCTTTATATCTTTAGATAATTCTTTATACTCCAGCATCAACTGATCTATTACCAAATCTTCTTGACCAGGTATATTTGCTATTTTATACAAGGTGTCATATCTCTTCAGAGGTTCTGAGTATTCCGATAGAGTATTATAATAATCCACAAGTACTTTCAGTTGCTTATATGACATATAATCGACTAATTTTAAAATTCGGAATGCTTCATCTAAAGTTTCTTCGAGGCTTGGCCTATCAAAGGGATCAGCTATCAACATTCGTAATATTAAATGTTTAACTTCTGTATAATACGAAGCATCACTGTCTTCAATAAATCTCTCTCCGGAAAAAGCCCACTTTTCAATATGTTGTCTTGCATTCCTTGAGCCTCCGTACTTACTATAAATCTGATTAATTGTCTTACCAAATGGGTGTTTACCCGTCAGCATCTCTGCCATCATGATACCAAGTGAGAATAGATCAGGGTCAAACAAAGTAAACAGATGAGGGTTAAACTGCTCAGGCGCCATGTAAAATAATGAACCTCTTTTAACGTCCAATTCTCTCCAAGCATTGGCTAAACCAAAATCACTAATTAATACTTTATACCTAAGCATACCCTTAGCGTCATATCCTTCAAACCTTTTCGATAAATCTTGTATTAATATATTTGAAGGCTTTAAATCTTGATGATTTTCAATGCCATTTTTTTTCGCATATATTAATCCGCTAATTATTTGTATTGCCACAACTAATACATCTGTTACACTAAAATTAACTCCGGTATTCGCTAGTTTTTTTCTATAGTTATCAAGAGTATCATCACAGTAGGGCATACAAATAATTGGCTTATCCTTGTATTCAGCCATATAAAGAGGAGCAACAATTAATGGATGATTACTTACTTTTAGCCACATTCTTGCTTCCCGAAGAAAACTTTCTATTTTTTTTGGAGTACCTTTTGATTCCCTTAGTGTTTTAAAGGCTATTTTATTAGGATATGCTTCCTGTTCAACAATAAGGATTTCAGAGTAATTGTGATCTGTAGCTAACTTGGTATCAACAACCGTTCCTCCAAGAAAATCTATTCTCTCCAAAGCGGAAATACACCTCCTAAAGAATTGTTTGAAGCTCAACCATTGGTAAAGTCCGGATTATCACGTATGCGGTGAGACTCTAACGCCTTTTATTCCCGCGGTAACTCCGATTTCCGAAATAACTTTCTGCATCGTCCGAGTTTTAATCGGTGTGTTGTCAATATTAACGAAAAGGAAATCGTGATCTAATAAACCACGAGTACTAATACACTCCTTAAGAAGACGTTCGAGAGTACGCTGGAATGGGACAAATCGCTCTTTCCGTCCCTTCCCATAAACCTTAATTCGCCGCTCACGCCAATTTTTATTAAGTATCGTCATATCGTCATGCCCTCTAGTTCGGAGATGCGTACGACAGTCTCTAACAGCGTCATCATAATAACTTAGTTTAGATAACCGGTAAACGTTTGTTTATTTGGAGCATCCAACAATGCCTTTAATTGTGGTTTGCTGAATGTTTCTCTGATACGTTGTTCCGACGTTATCTTAGCGAATCGGTCAAATGGGTTTTCTATTAGATAACCTTCCGTAAACATGCAATTGAAGAACGCCCGCCAACCTCCAAAATATTTATCTACTGTAGCGTCAACTGCTCCTTCTTCATGTTTCGCGAGAGTACATGCGCGAATATGTTCGTGATTAACTTATCCCTTCTATCTCTAGTACGTTTGAGTATCGACAATAGGTCCTTGTAATACGTAATAGTAGGTCCTGCTAAATCAAGAATACGGCAATTCCGTAAGAACGTTGTTATCGCTAAGTCAAAATCCTTGGATTCGGCTGCGCATTTACAGCATCATACCCGCTAACCGCTATCGTATTCTTTCTCCCTACAGGCCCGTTACTTCGATTATTTCCGGACATAGAAAAAGCACCCCTTTGCGTAATAATCGTCACGTGACGAATAAAGCGCGGTTACGAGGTGCTGGTTCCTCCTGCCAATAACACAGGATTATGTATTTCGCGTGCCGTATCATACCGTATTATACGTTTGCTTATGTTAGGCAAAACGTTTATCTAACGGGACTTTACTTAAGTATGCCGAGGACGGGAATCGAACCCGTACGGTGGTCACCCACCGCAGGATTTTAAGTCCTGTGCGTCTGCCAGTTCCGCCACCCCGGCATGAGTGATGTTTCAAATGGTGGGCCCTGAGGGACTCGAACCCCCGACCAATCGGTTATGAGCCGACCGCTCTAACCAACTGAGCTAAGGGCCCTCGCAAACGTCCAATGAACGTTTAGTCGAAAGGTTGGTTGCGGGGGCAGGATTTGAACCTGCGGCCTTCGGGTTATGAGCCCGACGAGCTACCGGGCTGCTCCACCCCGCGATATATCCATTTGTAAAACATCGTTTTGAAATGGCGACATGAATTAATATACAATATTAGCTATACTCTCGTCAAGCATTTTTTAATTTTTCTTAAAAAGAATATATTTTATCTCATTTAAAGCATACGGACCCACCGAATTTCAACACATTATGGAAGATAACGAACGCCATATCTTCCCTTCCGCGAACGGAATACTTCAATTTCCTGTGGACATTCATAGCCGTATACCCACCAATCATTTTCCATTCGCTGAACGAGACATCCAGCCTGAAACTTGGTTTCATATAATCTGACCCAATAGATCCATTTCATCATGGGAATCCCTCCTCGCTTCTTAGAATACCCAATAATCCAATAAAACAAGCAAATCAAGGATGATTCCTTTTGCCTATGCATCTGCATCCTTACTGATGGCTCCCCAAGCCATGTACACGGGCTTTAACTATTTTCAGACCACACCCCCTCCCTCATTCAATAGAAAACAACAGAGCCCCTCTCAGCTCCTCTCCTGAGCATGATGTATAGAGAATTGAGCCCCCGCCCTCCTTAATCGACGAAACGCCTCTAGAGGACGACAAAGAGCCGTATACGGATACTCCGTATACGGCTCTTGTATTCCTTATTCTACTCCACAGTAAGAGGTTCCGCGACCGCTTCTCTAGGCATAGGCATAACTCCGATGCCCCCGCCCCCTCCGTCTGTTTCACCAGTTGGAGTATTTTTCAGCTTCTCAAGTACAATGTTGCCTTTGGTTTCCCATTCCTGCAACGCTTCCTTGGCCGTTTTGTCACCCTTAATGACTTGCTGGAACAATTCATAGCCAGCATTCTGCGCTTCCCAGATCCCAGGCTTCTCACGCTGCAGCTTCTCCGAATCTGTTGATTGTGGCGGGATAGGCTTCAGCAGCGTAAAGGCATCAATATTGTAGGTCAAGCCATCCTTAGGCTTCAAGAACTCTTTACGAGCAACAAGCTCATACGAGCTGCGAGATTTGAGCTCCGCCCATTCCTTGCTGTTCGAGAATTGAATGAACTTCCAGGCATCATCCGGATTTTGCGCGTTCTGATTGATACCCATCAGTTGACTCAAATTGATGTTGCCTCCAACATCAGGTATATCCGTGTGAGTCGGCACCGTAACGATATCCCATTCGAATGGATCAAAATTTTGGAGCTTAGAAGCACTTTTCATTGTTGAATTCAATTCATTAATATAATAATACTCGCCAATCGTCATAGCGACTTTGCCGTTGAGAAAGAAGTCACCCGAATTGGCTATCGGATTATAATCGCCTTCCCCGCCGCTAGCATTCATTTTGTCATATACAGCGTTCATATCTTCTTGACCAGGAACAATTTTCTCCTTGTATAGGTTAGCAATTGTTTCCCACACTTGCTGCCACTTATCATTATTCACAAGCATTTTCTCGCCTTTGTCATCCCACATCTTCAGTTGCAGCGGTGCCGCATAGGTCTGTGACTCGGAGAATGGATCACCTACCCAGCGATTGAAGGAAAGGCCGAATTTACGATCTGCTCCTTCTCCTGAACTCACTTGGCGAGCTTTGTTAATTACATCATCCCAGCTCATGCGATCTGTAGGCGGTTCAATATTTGCTTCAGCAAAAATCTTCTTATTATAGAAAAGTGCAGATGAGGTAAAAGTAGGCGTCAGAGCATAAATATTGTTGTCTCCGCCTGCTGATTTGATGCCATCAAGTACGGTTGGCACATAATCGCTCAGATCAAACTTGCTTTGTTGAATAAGCGGATCTAACTGCTTAAGCAAGTTATCCTGCACTAGTCTGCGCATCATACTGTAGTCGATTACAACGACGTCAACCGGATTTTGCCCAGACAGCAGCTCAGACATTTTTACAAATGGATCCGGCTGTTTGTTGGCACCGTCTTTGCTTGGCGTCTCAAAACGCTGGTCATCATAATTAATCGCACTTACAATCTCGAATTTCACATCTTTGTTCATCATTTCGTACATATCTGTATATTGCTGGCGGAAGTAAAACTCACTGTCAGATCCACCGTACAATACACCAATCCGCAGCACTCTTGTCTCTGCTGACCCGCTCTCTCCGCGACTGCACGCGGAAAGCAGCGTAACGAGCATGGATAAAATTAAAATAAGCGAAATCCATTTTCTAGGTTGTGTTGCCTTATCCAATCTTCTCATCCGCTTCTACCTCCAGTGATTTTGGGGATGTAATAATAATTCGCTCCCCATCGAATTCCATCGTTGCCTTGTCTTTAATATTAAGCGCATTTAAATATTCCTTGGGCACCTGCAAGCGACCTACCCGGTCAACGACTACATAAGCTTCGTGAACAGCTTGCAGACCTTTTCCTATCTGCTGCTCACCGCCGCTAGCCAAGTCCATATTCGGGTTGCGCTTGATGAACTCTGTACTCGTTAGGCCGTCACGAATAGCGACAACCCGATCCACCTTGCCTGCAAGAGTCAAATCATGGGTAACGATAACGATCGTAATGCCAATCTCACGATTCAATCGGCGGAATATATCCATGATAAGATCTGAGGTTGCGGTATCGACAGAGCCCGTGGGCTCATCGGCAAGCAACAGCTTAGGCCGGTTGCATAAGGAAATTGCAATTGCGACACGCTGCTGTTCACCGCCTGAGAGCTGATGAAGCTTGTTATTCATTCTCTCCTTCAAGCCTACCCACTCCAGCAATTGCTTGGCATATGCGCGGTCCACCTTGCCCGATAGCATCATTGGCATTTCCACGTTCTCAAGAGCCGTCAAATAAGGCAGCAGGTTACGCGCATTATTCTGCCAGATGAAGCCGACGGTCGCTCGCTTATATTGAACAAGCTCATCATCGCTAATCTTGAGCAAATCCCAAGGACCGACATGGACCGTTCCAGCGGAAGGGTGGTCGAGACCACCCAATATATTCAACAGCGTTGATTTGCCGCTGCCGCTGTTCCCGATTATAGCCATTAGCTCTCCGTCTTCTACCTTTAAGTTAAGACCTTGCAAGGCAACAACTTCGAGATCGTCGCTTTTGTAGATTTTCACTAGGCCTTCGCAATCGATCATAGATGTTATCGCTCCTCTCCCATTTTAACTGCCTGATGCACCCGGAGCCTGCGAATATGCAGGAAGAGCAGAGCTGCTCCTGTAAACATCATGAATCCGACAACAATATACAGCTGATTCGTATCCTTAGAATCAAATATAACTCGGAATGGAGGCACCGTCTCTGCTACATTCTCCGCCGTTTGCAAGAAAGGCAGGAAGAGCAGACTCGTTACTTTTCCGATCAGAACCCCTAAGCCGATAGACAGACCCGCTGTGAATAGCTGCTCAAGCAGCAGCATCCCCGTCAATTGCTTGCGAGATAATCCCATCGCACGCAGGACACCGAACTGAACCACCCGGCCTGACAGGTTGAAAAACCAGTAGAGTACATAACCCGTCAAGGTAACCACGACAGAAACGAGGAAGCCAAGACTCAGGATGCCAAATACGCCGCCTCTGGTAGGATGTTTAGCCTGTATGCTAAGCTCGGAACGAACATCCTTAACCGAGGCAATAACGATATTCTGCTTCGTAAGCTCCTCTATAATAGGAGCTACCTTGGCACCTGGCTTCATCTTCAACCATACCTCGTATGGAATAATAGGGAGCTGATCATAGATATAGTCCAAATTCGTGATGATGAATGGAGACTGATCTGGATATTGGCTCGGCCAATACGGCATAATGCCGACAATCACGAATTCAACCATTCCTTCGGAGAACCCAACCGAAATGCTGTCCCCTACCTTTAATTGATATTTCTCGGCAACCTTCGTAGGAATTAGCGCCGCTTGCTCATACATACCCAGATAGTTCAAATAGTTGTAAGGATGTGTAGGGAACAGGTCATTTCGGAACCAAGCTACTTTGGAGAAATCAACATTGTCAATTCCCATCACAGTTCCTTGGCCAATAGAGCGCCCGGAGACAACTACATTCCCCTTAGTCTGCAATACACGTGCAGCAGCCTCTACCCCTTCCAGCTTTCTGAACATTTCGAATGGAGGCTCATTGAATAACGTTTTGGTAGGTATCGGCTGTTGGCCGTTTCCATTACCATTTCCGTTACCGTTGCCGTTGCCATTGCCATTTCCATTGCCATTACCGTTTCCGTTGCCATTTCCGTTGCCGCTTGGTTTGGTAACTTCAGGAGTGCCCTCCCAAGCCGTCTGAATAATGACATCAGAGCCGTATTTGTACAAGGTGCGCTCGGTTGAGTTGAGATCAATCGTTCTTGCCGCAGATGCATTATACACACCTAGCCCAAGCGTAAGCACGAGTAGAATCATAAGGGGGTAGTAACCCTTCGACGAACGTGACAGCTGCGTTAGTGTCAAATATAATGGAACCGGCAAAAATTTGCGTCCGAGCCAATTGAACAGCTTGAGCAACCAAGGGAATAGCCTTAAGCATGCCAGACCTAATGCAAAGATAGACAATGCCGGCACGAAAAAGAGAAACGGCTGTACATTCAATTGATCGGTCGTCATTCCCGTCTGGAACGTCAGCATTTGTCTCTCATTGAACATATACCAGCCATAACCTGCTACCCCTAGCAACAGAATATCCAGATACCAACGCTGCCAGAGCGGGCCTCTATCCGAACGAGCCAGATCCCTCTTATAGCTGACAATGGAAGATCTAGCATAAATGACCGCAGGTATAACGGTTGATAGTATTGCGAGCAAGACTGCTGCACCCGCTGCAATCATAGCCTCGGTTGAGAAGCTTACAGGAATCGACTTGCGGTTAACGAAAGATAGGAAACCGTTAGCCGAACCTATGCTTTTGGCCATGAACCAACCAATCATCGGCCCTATGACGAGCGCGATGGCCCCAAGCATGAGACCTTCTAATAAATAGATTCGAATAATTTGTCTTGTTCCCGCGCCCCTGCTTCGCAGTACTGCAATATCACTGCGCTGTTTATCCAGAGATTGGCGGGCATTCATCGCTATAAAGTAGAACACCATCGCCAGCATTGGCGCTGCAAGCGTGAACAACAGCGTCTGCAGCTGCAAGCTTTGTTTCTTGAATTCCGTCAAAGTAGAAGCGAATGAAATCTCTACCTTAGTATCCTTTAACTTCTGGTACAGCTCAATGTTCAGTCTATCGAGCGTGTTGCCAAGAGGAGACAACTGGCTGGTCTTTATATCTGACAAATTAAAAGCATAGTACCAACTTGCATTATTAAGTGGAATGTTGGATTGCTCCAGCAATACTTTCTTGAACATTTCCTCACTAATCTGGAACGTATTCATCAAGCCTTCAAGACCTTGAAACCAATAAGAATCGGTATCGTTTGTAGGCTTAACAGCGCCAACCACTTTGACACGGAGAGTCAAATTAAGACCGCCATAAATCGGATATTCGAATACATCGCCAATATGAATATCATTGCGGTACATCGCTTCCTCAAGCATCACAGCCTCTATCAGCTCTTTGTCGCTGGACGTTTTCTCAAACCAGCGTCCCTGTACAAGCTCGGCCTGCTCCTCAAGCCCTGACATAGACATGATGGTCATTTGCCTATTGCGGCTGGCGTCGACCTTACTTGGATCCTCTGGCACAACATCAGTACCGCGTATTGAATAGCTCCTTACCTTGGAATCGAATGGGAAGCCGATATCTTTCGGGACTTCCTCATCAATATAACGCCCTACTTCGGTAAGCGCAGCGATATCTGTCTTGCCGCTGGTTGCCTGATACCTCATTAGCAGCGAGCCTGCCGGGAGCCCGGTACTCTTCTCCTGAAGGGATTTCGTGACGACTTGCTTCAGGGCACCGTCCGCATACATCGGGATACTGGTCGCGAACGCAACCGCGAGCGTCAGTCCTGCCAGTGTACTTAGTGTCAGCCAGCGGGTATTCCACATTTTGCGGAATAAAAATCTATACAGCGGAATCCCCATCGGCTATTTACCTACAACTTTCTGCCCCGGTGTCAAACCCTTTACAATCTCAATCTGTGTAGCGGTTTGCTGTCCGACCTCAACATCTACCTCACGTTTGCCATTCTCATCTACAACCTGAACATAAGTTCGGGTACCTATCGCACGAAGCGCAGTTGGCGGAATAACCACTACATTTTCTTTCTTCTTAATAATAATACTTATCGTCAGAGGCATGCCTCGATTTAAGTTTTTGGGCATATCCTTGATCTCTGCGATCAGAAAATCCTCCGGACGTTCCTTCTCTTGTTCTCCGTTCGAAGGGTTTCCGTTATTCCCAGACTGTCCCGTGCTCGTGATCGGAAGTACTTTCACCTTGCCATTAAATTTGCCTGCTCCCGTAATCTCAATCACGACGGGCATTCCAACAGCGACCTTCGCAAGTTGATCCTTGGATAGCTTCACTGCTGGAACAAGCCTACTTGTATCTGCCACAATTGCAATCGGGTCATAGGCTTTGATCATATCGCCTTTTTGCACTTTCAGATTTAGGATCGTACCAGCAAAAGGAGATGTTAGTACCCCTTTGCCAATCTCCTCTTCAAGATCAGCCAATTCCTGCTTCTTCTCTTCGAACAAGATCATTTTTTCCTCGAAATCAATAGGGTCCATTGTGTCCTTGTCTCTCAGCGTTTCCTTCATCGCTGCTTCTTCCTTCTTGAAGCCGAGCTTCTTGTTGCGCAGATCCTTCTTCATAAGATCCACATCAAGCTCCGCAATCACTTGGCCTGCTTTTACCTGATCACCAGGCTTCACATGCAGCTCCTTCAAGTGCTTCCCGTCCAAACGGAAGAATAGCGTCTCCTCCTGCAAGGAGATCAATTTGCCAACCTCTTTCACGTCAGTAATCATCGTAGCCGTTGTTACAACATGCTCAGGCTTCTTGGATATTTGCGGAGGTGCAATAGAAGGCAGTACCTCGGCTTCCTCTTCATTAGGAAGAAGGGAACATCCTCCTGTGAACAGAATCGAAGCGGATAACATAATAATTGCAGAACGCTTATATAAATTTACCGTCCACCATCTCATAGACATGATCAGCTACCTCCAGAATTGTTGGGTCATGTGTTGTCATACAAATTGTTACTTGCTCTGTCTTAATAATATCTTGGAAAACCGCCATAATTTGCGCGGACATATTCGAATCCAGCTCTGCAGTCGGCTCATCCGCCAGCAGAAGAATCGGCTTATGGGCAATCGCTTTGGCTATCGCGACACGCTGCTGCTCACCGCCGGACAATTCAAAGGGCCGATGATGCATCCTTTTCTCCAGACCAACCAGCTCCAAGCACTCCTTCACGCGTTCCTTCCACAAGGATCGAGGAGTTCCTGCCATTCGAAGCGACAGCTCTACGTTCTCATAAGCTGACAGCAAGGGCATCAATGCAAACGCTTGAAAAATAAAGCCCATTTCCTTACGCCTTACTAAGGTTCGATCATCATCGCTTAAGGAATGAAAGGGTCTGCCATTGAACCAAATTTCTCCCTTGCTTGGCGTATCGAGCCCTCCCAGACAGTTCAGGAGCGTCGTCTTGCCAGAGCCCGATCTGCCGCGAAGCATCACAAGCTGCTTAGGCATCAGCTCCATATTCAACCCTTTAAGTACGCGCAGCTCATTGCCGCCGACCTGAAATACTCGCTCTACATGGTCGACGGAAAGAAGTTTTCCGTTATGTAGTTGTTCTTGCGGCTGGCCGTCCTTTTCTCTCGCTTTTTTTAAGAATGCCATGGACGTCTGCAATACCCCCTAACCTTTCATAATTCTCATCTAGAACGTTAGACGCATCAGGCGGAGAAAATGTTACATCAATTTGCAATACTTTCTATAAAAATAGCAAATCCTCTCTTCGACCAAATCAAAGAGCAAGCCATTAAAAAATGGCTTGCTCTTTAAATGTTTTTCTCTCCTAGGAAAACCCCATCCGGCACCTTATTTCTCTATACGCCAAATGATTGGGGATCTTCACGCCATGCCTTCAGAGTAGCGATGTCGCTATTCTCGATTTTGCCTAACTGAGCAGCAGCTTGAATCAACTCGCTGTAGTTAGAAAGGGTCTCCAGCGGCATATTCTCACCAGCAAAAGCGTTGGCAGCCTGCTCGAATTGATACGTAAAAATAGCCAATACCGCTAGCACCTCAGCACCTGCCTCACGAACAGCCAGTCCCGCCTTAAGCGAGCTTCCGCCCGTGGAGATTAGGTCTTCGATAACGACAACTTTCTGCCCTGGCGCCACTCTGCCCTCGATTTGATTGTTTTTGCCATGTCCCTTCGCTTTGTCGCGAATATAGACCATAGGCAGATTCAGCTTCTGAGCAACCCAAGCTGCATGAGGGATACCTGCTGTTGAAGTTCCTGCAATGACCTCAGCATCAGGATAACGCTCACGGATAATCGCAGCAAAGCCTTCAGCAATCAGATCACGTATTTCCGGATAACCCATCGTTAGGCGATTGTCGCAATAGATTGGTGATTTCAAGCCTGATGTCCAAGTGAACGGTTCATTCGGACGAAGCGCGACAGCTTCAATCTCCAGCAGTTTTTTTGCAATTTGACTTGGTAGTTCTGTTAATGATAGGTTACTCATCTTTAACCAGCTCCTCAATAATGGATTCAATTGCCGAACGCGGATCAGCTGCTGCCGTTATTGGGCGGCCGATTACCATATAATCCGTGCCTTGATTCAATGCTTCTCTAGGCGTCATAATACGAGATTGATCATTCAAGGCTGCGCCAGCAGGGCGTATGCCCGGAGTAATCGTTTTGAATGCGCTGCCGCATGCCTGCTTAATTGCTGTTACTTCCATCGGTGAAGCAACAACGCCGTCCAGCCCTGCAAGCTTTGCATTCTCCGCATAACGCAGCACCGCTTGTTCAACAGAACCCGCTATGCCCATCTCTGTATTTAATACATCAACACTTGTACTTGTCAGTTGGGTAACGGCAATAACAGTCGGTTTCGTTTGCCCTGCAGGCAGAGCCGCTTCAACACCTTCAAGTGCCGCTTCCATCATCTTAATGCCGCCGGCTGCATGGACATTGAACATATCAACGCCAAGCTTAGTGATGCTGTTCGCACCGCCTTTTACCGTATTCGGAATATCATGCATTTTCAGATCTAGAAAAACATGATAGCCCTTTTGCTTAAGAGCATCTATAAAAGAAGGTCCAGCAGAATAGAACAGCTGCATGCCAACCTTCATGTAACAAGGAATGCCTTCTAATTGCTGGAGCAATTGCTCAGCTGATGCCGCATTGGCATAATCGAGCGCAACCATTATTCGTCCCGCTGCTTGATCACGTGTCAGGCTCATCACTTGACCTCCTATTTTCTTCATTTAGTCGTAATAAAAGGCCATCCACCGGCTGCTCACAGGTTCAATCCCCTGGACAAGCAACCGGCGCTGGCCGTGCTTCTTCTTATTTGGTTTGAGCTACTGGCATTGGACGGGAGGAGAAGTTAATCGTCTCAAGCATCCGCAGCAAGGCGCGAACCGTATCAAGCGATGTCATACATACTACACCGTTCTCTACTGCTTCACGGCGAATTCGGAATCCGTCACGCTCAGGCGTTTTGCCCTTGGTCAACGTGTTGATTACGAAATGCGCTTCACCTTCACGGATCATATCCAGAATGTTAGGTGAGCCTTCGCTCAGCTTGTTCACATTGGTAACGACCATGCCTGTTGCTTCAAGCGTAGCAGCAGTACCGCCAGTTGCCATAATTTTATAGCCGAGATCATAGAATCCGCGCAGCAATTCTGTCGCTTCTTCTTTGTCTTTGTCCGCGATCGTTGCAATAATAGCGCCTGTCATCGGAATCTTCATGCCTGCTCCGATTAAGCCTTTATACAAAGCTTTTGCATATTGCTCATCACGTCCCATAACCTCACCTGTTGATTTCATCTCTGGTGTAAGAGTAGGGTCAACGCGGCGAAGCTTGGCAAAGGAGAATACTGGAACCTTCACCGATACAACTGTATCTTCTGGCCATAAGCCATCTACATAACCAAGATCAGCAAGCTTAGTGCCAAGAATAGCTCTAGTTGCCAGATTCGCCATCGGCAAGTTCGTTACCTTGCTCAGGAAAGGAACTGTACGGGACGAACGCGGGTTAACTTCGATGACATAGACTTTATCATTATGGATAACGAACTGGATGTTCACAAGCCCGATAACATTAAACTCTTTGGAAATCTTGATTGTGATATCAACAATCTGTTGTTTAATCTCTTCCGACAGCGATTGCGGCGGATAGACCGCGATTGAGTCGCCGGAGTGAACGCCTGCGCGCTCGATATGCTCCATGATTCCCGGAATCAACACCGTCTCGCCATCACAGATTGCATCAACTTCCGCTTCTTTGCCCAGCATGTAACGGTCAATCAGAACCGGATGCTCCGGATTAATTTTAACCGCAATTTCCATGTAGCTGAGAAGCTCTGCATCGGAATATACGATTTCCATCGCACGTCCGCCGAGTACGTAAGACGGGCGTACCAATACTGGATAACCGAGCTTTTGCGCTGTTTCTACCGCTTGGTCTACCGAAGTTACTGTGCTGCCCTCAGGCTGTGCGATATCCAGCTTGCGAAGCAAGGCTTCGAACTTCTTGCGATCCTCTGCCGAGTCAATGCTTTCCAGGCTCGATCCAAGAATGCGAACGCCAGCATTCGTTAGTGGTGCTGCAAGGTTAATTGCTGTTTGTCCACCGAATTGAACGATAACGCCGATTGGCTTCTCTTGCTCAATTACGTTCATGACATCCTCGAAGAACAGCGGTTCAAAGTAGAGGCGATCCGATGTACTGAAGTCAGTCGATACAGTCTCAGGGTTATTATTGATAATAACCGCTTCATAGCCTGCTTTCTGAATAGCCCATACTGCGTGTACAGTCGAGTAGTCGAACTCGATACCTTGACCGATACGGATAGGACCTGAACCAAGTACAAGCACTTTTTCTTTGCTTGATACTGTTACTTCGTTCTCTACTTCATAAGTGGAGTAGTAGTAAGGCGTAGTCGCTTCGAACTCAGCTGCGCAAGTATCTACCATTTTGTATACCGGGTTAATGTCTAGCTCTTTACGGTAAGCACGGATATCATGCTCATTCGTGTGGCTGCCGTTAGGGAAGCCCTCTTTGCGAATTTCTGCGATCGAACGATCGGAGAAGCCTTTGCGTTTTGCTTGATACAACGTTTCGCGCGACAAGGCAACCTCTCTGCGAATGTGATCCTCAAATGCGATAATCGACTCGATCTTCTCAAGGAACCACCAGTCAATATTCGTCAAATCTTGAATCTCTTGCAGCTGGTAGCCGCGGCGGAATGCTTCTGCTACGAGGAACATCCGCTCGTCATCCGGCTTCTGGAGACGATTGCGCAGTACATCCTCTTCAAGGGAAGAAGCTTCTTTCAGATGAATCCGGTGTGTTCCAATTTCAAGGGAACGAACCGCTTTGTGAATGGACTCCTCGAACGTACGTCCGATAGCCATTACTTCACCAGTTGCCTTCATTTGCGTACCAAGCTTACGGTTGGCGTTAACGAACTTGTCAAACGGCCAGCGTGGAATTTTCGATACGATATAGTCAAGTGTAGGCTCAAACATTGCGTACGTTTGGCCTGTTACTGGATTGACGATCTCATCAAGCGTATAGCCAATTGCGATCTTCGCTGCCATCTTAGCAATCGGATAGCCCGTTGCTTTGGAAGCAAGAGCCGACGAGCGGCTTACACGAGGGTTAACTTCGATTACATAGTATTGGAAGCTTTGCGGATCAAGTGCGAACTGAACGTTACAGCCGCCTTCAATATTCAAGGCACGGATGATTTTTAACGATGCTGAACGAAGCATTTGATACTCGCGGTCAGACAAAGTCTGGGATGGCGCCACGACGATACTGTCACCAGTATGTACACCAACCGGATCAAAGTTCTCCATGTTACACACAACGATACAGTTATCGTTGGCATCACGCATAACCTCATATTCCACTTCTTTCATGCCCGCAATCGACTTCTCGATCAAGCATTGATTGATTGGGCTATAACGAATACCCGAAGCTACTGTCTCACGAAGCTCTTCTTCATTCGCACAAATACCGCCGCCTGTTCCGCCAAGCGTATAAGCCGGACGAACAATGATCGGATAACCGATTTGGTTGGCGAAATTAACAGCGTCTTCAACCGTTGTTACGATGTCGCTGTCTGGAACAGGCTGTTCCAGCTCACGCATCAGGTCACGGAACAAGTCACGGTCTTCTGCTTTCTCGATCGCCGTCAACTGTGTACCCAGCAGCTTCACGTTCTCAGCTTCAAGTACGCCTGCACGAGCCAGCTCTACAGCCATGTTCAGACCAGTCTGGCCGCCGAGCGTTGGCAGCAAGCCATCCGGACGCTCTTGGCGAATGATTTGGGATACGAATTCAAGTGTGATTGGCTCGATGTATACTTTATGAGCCATATTCGTGTCTGTCATAATCGTTGCAGGGTTACTGTTGATCAGAACAACCTCGTAACCTTCTTCCATTAAAGCTTGGCAAGCTTGTGTGCCGGCATAATCGAATTCCGCCGCTTGTCCGATGACAATCGGGCCGGAGCCGATAACGAGAATTTTTTTGAGTTCATTATTTTTGGGCATATTGAAGCTCTCCTTTCAGCGTTTCCGCCAGCACAACTTGACGACGCTTTTGCGGGTTATTGATCTTGTGTGTGCGAATCATCTCTAGGAATTCGTCGAACAAATAACTGGAATCGTATGGACCAGGAGCTGCCTCCGGGTGATATTGCACCGAGAATGCTGGATACTGGTTATGCTTCAGACCTTCAATTGTACGGTCATTATTATTAATGTGCGTTACGGACAATTCCGTGTTCGCAATTGTATCATCCAATACGGTGTAACCATGGTTTTGTGAAGTAATGTAGCATTTGTTCGTCGCTAGCTCCTTCACCGGATGGTTGCCGCCGCGATGGCCGAACTTGAGTCTAGTTGTGTCTGCTCCGCAAGCGAGAGCAAACAGCTGGTGACCAAGGCAGATTCCGAAGATTGGGTATTCGCCAAGCAGTTCCTTAATCATTGTAACTGCGTATGGTACATCCTTTGGATCCCCAGGGCCATTTGATAACTGGATGCCGTCTGGTGCCAGCTTACGGATCTCTTCTGCCGTTGTGTCATGAGGGACAACAACAACATCACAGCCGCGCTTTGTCAGCTCGCGCAGGATACCGCTCTTTGCACCGAAATCAACAAGAACGATACGCTCGCCATTACCAGGGCTAGAGAATACTTGCTTCGTAGAAGTACGAGCTACTTGATCAGTCATAAGCGAAGTTTTGCCAAGACGCTCCAGCATCTCTTCTACTTGCTCATTGCCAGTCGTTAGAATACCCTTCATCGTACCATGCTGGCGAAGTATTCTAGTCAGCATCCGAGTATCAATTTCACTGATACCTGGAATGTTGTATTCTTTCAGCAATTGACCCAGCGAATACTGTGCACGCCAGTTGCTTGGTACCGGCTCGTTGCGGCGTACCACAAAGCCGTGTATGGATGGGCTGATCGACTCGAAGTCATCTCTAGAAATACCATAGTTGCCGATCAAAGGGTATGTCATCGTAACAATTTGACCACAATACGATGGATCAGACAATACTTCCTGATAGCCTGTAATACCTGTATTAAAAACAACCTCTCCCATCGTCTGCGTTTCAGCACCGAAAGAGACACCTGTAAACAACGTTCCGTCTTCCAATAATAATCTTGCTTGCATCCGTATCACTCCTCAGGTCTTCGTAGTTCTTGCCTATTCACTAAACGAGCCGTTTTCAGTCCATACAACTTTGCCATTCACAATCGTTGCAACCGGCCAGCCTTGCAGCTTCCATCCACCGAATGGGGTATTGTTGCTTTTCGAAGCAAACGTAGCTGGATCCACTGCACGTTCATTATCCAGATCAACCAGGGTAAGATCCGCTGGCGCTCCCTCTTCAACACGTCCAGTAGGAAGTCCGAATACACGAGCGGGATCAGCTGTCATGCGTTGCAGCAAGAAGCCAAGCGTCCATTTGCCTGTAAGAACAAACTTCGTGTAGAGCAGCGGAAAGGCTGTCTCAAAACCGACAATTCCGAATGGAGCAAGCTCCATACCGCGTGCTTTCTCTTCTGCACTATGCGGCGCATGGTCTGTAACGACCATATCAATTGTGCCATCCTCAAGCCCCTCAATAACGGCTTGCACATCGCGTGGTGTACGAAGCGGCGGATTCATTTTCCAATTGGAGTCAAAGCCCGGAATATCTTCATCGGACAAAATCAGGTGATGCGGACATACCTCAGCAGTTACCCGCACACCGATCGACTTCGCCAGGCGAATCAAGCGTACAGACTGCTCTGTGCTCACATGACAGACATGGTAATGAACGCCTGTTGCCTCTGCCAGCAATACATCCCGTCCAACGTGGATCGCTTCCGACTCATTCGGGATGCCTTTGAGGCCATGCTTGCGGGAGAAGGCACCTTCACTTACGAACCCGCCTTCAATGAGCGTGTCATCTTCACAGTGAGCGATGACTGGCATATTCATGGATTGCGCTAGTGCCATAGCATCCTTCATCATTTGCGCATTTTGAACGCCCACGCCATCATCCGTGAAGCCAATCGCTCCGGCTTCTTTCAGAGCAGCAAAATCCGTCAGCTCTCGGCCCAGCTCATTTTTCGTAATTGCTGCATAAGGAAGAACACGTACAATGCCTTCTTTAGCGGCTGTATTCAGAATGTATTGAACTGTCTCTGCGGTATCCGTAACCGGACGCGTATTCGGCATACAAGCGATTGTTGTAAAACCGCCCTTTGCAGCCGATCTTGTGCCAGTTGCGATATCCTCTTTATGTGTAAAACCAGGATCACGCAAATGGACGTGCATGTCGATAAATCCAGCTGACAGCAGCTTGCCCTCTGCATCAATGACTTCAGCGGAGCCTGTATCAACCGCTTGCGAGCCTTCTACGATCTGTGCGATGAGGCCATTCTCAAGCTTCACATGCTGCTTCTGCAGCGAGCCTGCTGCTTCATTCCATACGTTACCGTTTAGAATCCATACTGACATTATTTATTCACCCTCCGGATTTATTCGGCACAGTTGTCCAAATATATTATTAGGTAGTAATCCATTCGTAGTTAGCTTAGCGCCCGTTCAACAACAGCCATCCGAATAGGAACGCCGTTCTCCATCTGAGGGAAGATACGCGATTGCGGATGCTCAACCAACTCATCGTCGATCTCGACGTTTCGATTAATTGGAGCAGGATGCATAATAATCGTGTGGTCTGCCAGCTTGCTTGCCCGCTCTACGGTAAGACCAAAATGCTCTCGATAGCTTTCGGCTGAATTAAGCTTGCCACTCTCATGCCGCTCCAGTTGAACGCGCAGCATCATCACGACATCGGCTTTTAGCGCTTCGTCCATAGAGACATAAGGCACATCCAGATCAGCTGCCTGCATATTGCTTGGGGAGCAGAATTGTACGTGAGCACCGAACTTGCGGAGTGCCCACAGATTCGAGCGAGCAACACGACTGTGAAGCACATCTCCGATGATGGAGACAGTCAAACCGCTAAGACTGCCGAATTGCTTGCGCATCGTATACATATCGAGAAGCGCTTGTGTCGGATGCTCATTATTGCCATCGCCCGCATTAATTAGCGGCACTTGAATCTTCGTTGCCAGATCAGCCAGAACACCAATCGGCTTCAGCCTAATAATTCCGACATCAATCCCCATTGATTCGAGCGTCCTTACTGTATCATAGATGGATTCACCCTTCTGTACGCTTGATACCGCGGCAGAAAAGTTCAATACTTCCGCTCCCAGACGTTTCTCGGCAACCTCGAAGGAAAATCTTGTTCTTGTGCTGTTCTCAAAAAACATATTGGCAGCAAACTTTCCTTGCATAGTTGTATGGACCTTTGTGCTATGCTGCTCCCAATACGCCGCTCGATCCAAGATCGACTCAATTTCTTCTTTTCCAAGTTCTTTCAGACCGAGCAAACTCCGTTGTTTTAGTTGCGTGACAGTCATCCGGCTTGCCCCCTCTGATGAATAATTTTCACTTGATCCATTAGATCAACTTCAGTAAGTAATACAGCAATCTGCTCTTGCTTGGATGATGGCACATTCTTGCCTACATAATCAGGCCGAATGGGCAGCTCACGATGCCCTCTGTCTACCAATACGGCAAGCTGTATGCTTTGCGGTCTGCCGCAATCCATTACAGCATCCATCGCAGCTCTAATCGTTCTTCCTGTATACAGGACATCATCGAATAATATGATTTTTTTGTCCTGTACAGAAAGCGTGTCGCTTAAGCTGCCTATTACGGTCGACAGCTCCACATCTGAACTCGTTGCTGACTTTCGGTCATCCCGGTAGGAGGTAATATCGAGCTCACTAATCTCCACAGGCTTTCCTTCAATGTCACGGATACGGTCCGCAATACGTCTGGCTAAGTAAATGCCCCTTGTCCGAATGCCTATCAGAACACAGTTGTCTATCCCCTTGTTCTTCTCCACAATTTCATGTGCGATTCGTGTTAACGCCCGCCGAATTGCTGTCTCATCCATTATGACCAGATGCTCTTCTTCCACCATGCCATCGCTGCCTCCGTCCGTTACGAAATCAGTGCCAGATTACAAGTTAGCCATAAAAAAGACTCCTTGCGATGAACGCAAGGAGCCTGAGATTATTCGCACATAGAGGGCACTAATCGAGTCGCTGCCATCCCAGCAGGATGCCATACAACTGGATCTACCACTTCTATGCTGAATAATCAATTATTCACGCTACCTTGCCAGCCTCACGGGGCTGAGTTAAAGGTACTACTCTATACCATAAGAATTATCCCACGTTCGACAAAAGAAGTCAAGATGCAGACAAAAACTTACGTAACACCTACACCATACTATTGGCTATTGTGTCCCTTCCTATAACGACAAGCAATTGGCAAAACATTCTGTCATCATCAATGGGGCCGTCCTATATAAAATAACTACATGAATAGCCCCTCTTCGAGTTAAGAAACTGCCTGCACATTCGAATGTTCTTTCGATCGCCATTGCTTCTCCAGAATCATTCGAATACTCCGCCTGCCTTAACCGCTTCATTTGGAACAAATTCATTTTAAAAAATGAGGCTAATCCAAAAAGGCAAGCTCCCAAGCTAGCTAAGGAATGTGATGGGCAATTTAAAGAATACATTTGCTCTAATTTGTAGCTGAAACAGGTAAAACGGAGTAACAGTGAAGGTATGTTCATTAGTGGGGCAGGTCGGTGCCCGACTAATGAGTATAGCTTACGTTATCTCCAATATGCCCCAAAATCAAGCCTGTTTTTGTGAAAAACGCTTCCTAGAATAAGGTAATATATTCCTTAATACGCTCCATCTATAAGGGGTATAAAATGCCTGCGAAGGAAAGGGGCTGTCTCAAAAATCATTTTAATGATTTTTGGGACAGCCCCTTTTTTAAATGTTTTCATGCTTTGACGCAAGCCAGCTCCCTGTGAGATAGCTTCTAAGTTATAAAATACTATTACAGCGATAGCTGGCGAATCCGTTCAACCGCTTTTTCCGTATTCTCCCGGCTGCCGAATGCCGTCAATCGGAAGTATCCCTGCCCGCTCTGACCAAAGCCAACACCAGGCGTTCCGACAATATTCGCTTCTGATAGCAGTTTATCGAAGAATGCCCAAGAATCAAGGCCATTTGGCGTCTTGAGCCAAATATAAGGAGCATTGACACCACCGTACACCTCAAGGCCAAGCGATGTCAGCCCCTCGCGGATAATACGTGCATTCGTCATATAATAATCAACGAGCGCTGCGATTTGCTCTTTGCCTTCTGGGGAATAGATAGCAGCAGCACCTCTCTGTGTCACA
This sequence comes from Paenibacillus sp. J22P59, assembly GCF_059383895.1. NCBI lineage: Bacteria > Bacillati > Bacillota > Bacilli > Caryophanales > Paenibacillaceae > Paenibacillus > Paenibacillus sp. J22P59. Next base: position 273,820 of record NZ_JBXENX010000003.1, on the reverse strand, counting down.
TACGATACACCATTGAATTTCGTCGTATGGCGGCGATTCCAGAGATCATTGATCAATACTTCGCTTCCATTGGCATCCAAGCCCTTCAGCTCGCGCGGGACAACAGTATACGCGCAACGAACGCCAGTAAACCCTGCTGTCTTGGAGAAGCTGCGGAATTCAATGGCAACCTCTCTAGCTCCTTCAATCTCATAAATACTGCGCGGAACATCTTCCTCTTGAATAAAGGCTTCATAAGCGGAATCATACAAAATAATGCAGTTATTGTCTTTTGCATAATCGACCCACTTCTTGAGCTCTTCCTTCGACAAGGTCACGCCCGCCGGGTTATTCGGGTAACAAAGATAGATCAGATCAACCTTGCGGTCTGGCAGGCTTGGCGTGAACTGATTCTCAGCCGTACATTCCAGATAAGCAATGTTCTCATAACGATTGGTCTCTTTGTTGAACTTGCCGGAACGGCCAGCCATTACATTCGTATCGACATACACCGGATATACTGGATCTTGAACGGCGATCACGCTGTCTTGGCTGAATATTTCCTGAATGTTGCCCACATCGCATTTGGAGCCGTCACTGACGAATACTTCATTGGTCTGAATCGTGATTCCGCGAGCTTTATAATCATTCTCGATAATAGCTTGAATAAGGAAATCATACCCTTGCTCCGGGCCATAGCCACGGAATGAGCCCGGAACCGCAAGCTCATCAACAGCTGCATGCATGGCCTTCGTTACTGCCTCAGGCAAACCCAGCGTAACATCGCCAATACCTAGACTAATAATTTCGGCATTCGGATTATCTTGAATAAATTTATTCCGCCGCTTAGCAATCTCGGAGAACAGATAGCTGCCCTGCAGCTCTGTATAATTGTGGTTTATATTTGTCATATCCATCACCAATCCTTGTGAAGTGTGTATTCATTAGCAAGATTAGCTCTAGAATAACTCACTTTCGACTTCGAAATAATGAAGGATATGCCGAAATGTTTGCATTATTCCCCACAATTCATCTGGTCGGACAAGGATCAGCGCAATCTTAGGGAGTTTAGAACATGCTCCATATCATTCGGAATCGGCGCTTCGAATTGCAGGTACTCTCCTGTGCGAGGATGCTTGAAGCCAATAACAGCAGCATGAAGAGCTTGTCCCTTCAGCGCAACCGTTTTGTTGCGTCCATATACAGGATCGCCCGCTAATGGATGCTCAATATATTTCATATGCACACGAATTTGATGGGTGCGGCCGGTTTCAAGCTGTAGCTCCACAATCGTATAATCACCCAGTCGCTCCAATACGATGAAGTGAGTAACCGCATGTCTGCTGTTCTTCTCCGTTACAGTGAACAGCTTGCGATCATTCGTGTCCCTGCCGATTGGAGCATTAATCGTACCTTGGTCATGCGGCAGATTGTCATGCACCAACGCTATATATTTGCGAGTGACCGTATGCTCCTTCAACTGCTCGGCCAATGACAGATGAGCAAGATCATTCTTCGCCGCCATCAGCAGTCCGGAAGTATCCTTATCAATGCGATGGACGATTCCAGGTCTGACGACACCGTTGATACCGGACAAATCCTTGCAATGGTACATCAGGGCATTCACTACTGTACCTGAAGAATGTCCTGGCGCAGGATGAACGACCATGCCCCGCGGTTTATTGATGACAATAACATCGCTGTCTTCATATACAATATCCAATGGTATTGCCTGGGGAATAATGGAGGAGTCCTCCGGCTCTGGAATGCGAATCACAATGCTATCGCCCTCCGATAGCTTATAATTGGACTTCCCGATGGATTGATTAACGGACACTGCACCGGCTTTGATCCATTCCTGCACCTGTGTTCGTGATATCGCTTCATCATTTAAGCTTTCTGTTACATATTTATCAAGCCGTTCACCCGATTGCTCCGGTGTTACGACAAACGCCAACGTCTCTTCATTCTCATTATAAGGATTGCTGCTCATGGTCTTTATTTTCCTTGTCCTCTCCGTTGCTTGCTTTTTTTTGCTCTTCTCTTCCTGACAAAATAACATCCAGCATAATTAATGCTGCACCGCAGCAGATTGCGGCATCGGCCACATTAAATATTGGGAACGTGTAGCTTCCGAAATTGAACATCAGAAAGTCAACAACTTCTCCATACAAAGCACGGTCATAGAAATTGCCGATCGCACCGCCAAGCACGAGTCCTAAACCAATCATAAGACCAGGCTTCGCCAATTTGCGAGAAATTTGTATGTACCAAATAATAGCTCCAACAATAAGTAAAGTAATCAGAATAAAAAATATTCGTTGACCTTCCAAAATACCAAAGGCCGCGCCTGTGTTACGATGCGACGTAATGATGAAAAAATCACCGATTACACTGATCATATCTCCGAGCTCGAGCTGAGTTGCAATAAGCTTCTTCGTAATATAATCAATAACGAGTACAGCTACTGCAATCCAATAATAATAAAAACGCATCGTATCCCTCCCTAGTTTGTCCCAAATTATTGTAGCATAACAACGAGCAGGTCAGCCAGTGAAGTTGCTGCTCGTCACTTTTCCAATGAAGTCCTTTATGAAAAACACAACAACGGCGAAAGCTATATAGGAGCATGCCAATCCAATAAAGAAGGTGCCTTACATGACCACACTTACGACCACACAACTGGATCAGCTTCGTGACTGTCTGCTGGCAGACAAGCAAGATATTGAGCATCGGCTTGCCGAATCCGACCATCATGGACTCTCTTCCTCACTGAGAGACAGCACCGGCGAGCTTTCTCCTATTGATAATCATCCTGCCGACATTGGGACCGAATTATTCGAGCGTTCGAAGGATATTGCTTTGGTCGAGCAAGAAGAGCTGCATCTCACGCGCATCTCACAAGCATTGGAGGCGATGCAAAATGGCACTTACGGCATTTGCCTCACATGCAAAGAGCCAATACCTTATGAACGTTTGCAGGCACTTCCAGACTCCCTATACTGTGTTGAGGATGCTCCCCGCAAGCTGCTAATTGCCCAGCGGCCTATAGAAGAAGATCTGCTGGATGAACCTTTCGGGCGCACGAGCATGGATGAGCATGATTCCTACAATGGCTTCGATGGCGAGGATGCTTGGCAAATTGTTGAACAATGGGGCGATTCGACTTCCCCTGCCATGTCTGAGAATCGGGATGTAGACGATTATAATCTCGTTGGCATTGAAGCCGAAGAGAATGATGGATTTGTCGAGCCCTTCGAGAGCTTCATAGCCACTGATATTACAGGCAGCCACGTATCCATTATCCGCAACCGGCAATATAGACATTATATGGAGGATGGAGAAGGCGATCATGAGCTTGAGCCTGACACGAACTAAAGAAGAAGGCGGCGACGACTTGCCCTCGCCGCCTTCTAATAGTTCTTTCCTTCTAATTGAATTTGAACAATTCGAACAATATCCGCAATATAATCTCCAATAATCGGCAAATTCAAAGCACCCAATATTTGAAGAACATATAGAATCGTCGCGGCAAAAAAAGTAAAGCCAATCGCGATTCCGACCCCTCTCGCTGTTCCAGCCAAAATATTGCGCCAGATTAGCTTGAAGGGATGGTTCAACAAATCCACATAATCAGCGATCTGCGTCCTTTCCATATCCTCCGCAATTTTTCTAAGGCGAACGTCCAGCTTGCTTAATGAATCTTCAATAGAGTCCGGCTGCTTCTCGCTATTTTTCCCTTTGTCATTGCCTGATTTGAAAAATTTCATACGGTATCCTCCTTAGGATATCGAGCAAGGAAAAAACGAGGCCTATAAAAGGCACTCGTTTTTGTCGATGTTCTTATACTATATCCCTAACCGTATGATCCATATGCCTACTTGCGGATAAGAATTCCGATTTCTTTCTCACCCAATTGAACACTCTCCATATCGGCTGACGACGACTCATAAGACACGCTGTTGAGAAGTACGCTGTCATGAAGCACTTTACCGAATGCTTCCAACGCTTCTTTGAGCTCTTTATCTACATGAAGTACCAGATCAACCCGCTTCTCGATCGGAAGATCAAGCTTTTTGCGAGTATCCTGAACCGCCCGGATCACTTCACGAACCCAGCCTTCTTGCTCCAGCTCCGGTGTAATGTCTGTGTTGAGCGCTACTGTAATGCCATTGCCTGAAGCCGAGGCGAAGCCCGATTTGGCCTGCTTCTCAACTAGTAGCTCCTCTAATGCGATATCAAGGGACTCCCCTTCTGGCGATACAAAAGTGATGCTTCCTCCAGCTACCGCAGCGCGAGTCTGCTCCGCTGTCAATGCTTTCAGGAAGGCTTGAATCGGGCCTACAAATTTGCCGTATTTTTTGCCTGCGACCTTCAGATTCAGCTTAAAGGTGAAATCGACGAAGCCGTTGTCGCTATTCTGAACAACAATAGATTTGACATTGATTTCATCCTTCACAATTTCCTCATAGCCTGCTACATCAAAATCGCGGTCCAGTGAAACGATCAGCTCAGACAAAGGCTGTCTTGTCTTGATTCCCGTCTCATTACGTACGTTGCGCGCCAACTCAACGACTTGCTTCGCGCTGTCCATATCCAGCTCCAGTTGAGCGTCGATTAGAGCTTCGTCTGCCACAGGGTAATCGGCCAAGTGGACACTTGACTCGCCACCTAGATTACCGTACACATCTTCTGCCAGCAGTGGAGCATACGGAGCAATAATACGTGCCAACGTTACAAGCACTTCACGCAGTGTCTGATAGGCTGCCACCTTATCCTCGGATAAGCCGCTTCCCCAGAACCGGTCACGTGAACGACGGATGTACCAGTTGCTCAGCTCGTCAACGAATGTCTCGATTGATTTTGCCGGGTTAAGGAAATCATTCACTTCCAGTCCTTTAACCACAGTCTTGATCAAGCTGTTGAGACGAGATACAATCCAGCGATCCAGCTTGCTCTCGGAACGCTTCTCTGGATGCGCCGCCGGATCAAATCCGTCGATAGATGCATACAGCGCATAGAAAGCATGGGTATTGACAATTGTGTCAATTACCTTGGATTTGGCTTCTCCTACGATACCGCGAGAGAACCGCTTGCTGTTCCACGGCGCGCTGTCAGCGAGCAAGGCCCAACGGAACGCATCTGTACCATATTCATTGATGATCTCCCATGGGTCAATGACATTTCCTTTGGATTTGGACATTTTCTGACCATTCTCATCCAATATATGTCCGGTTGAAATAACCGCTTTATAAGGCGCTTTGCCGTTATAGAGCGTTGATACCGCCAGCAAGCTGAAGAACCAGCCGCGCGTCTGATCAATGCCTTCACAAATAATGTCTGCCGGATATTGATCAGCAAAGGTCTCTTCATTCTCGAAAGGATGATGCTGCTGCGCAAATGGCATCGAGCCGCTATCGAACCAGACATCGATTACTTCCGGCGTACGTGTCATAATCGCACCTTCTTGGAACGGCGATTTCAGTTGAATAGCATCTACGTATGGCTTGTGCAGCTCAATATCTGCCGGCACTTCACCTACTGCGCGCTCGCGCAGGTCTGCGATGCTGCTTGGCGCGTATTCCTTGCCTGTCGCTTCACATACCCATACATTAAGCGGTGTTCCCCAATAGCGGTTGCGGCTAATGTTCCAATCAACCAGATCCTCAAGGAACTTGCCGAAGCGGCCCTCACGAATATGGCCCGGATACCAATCTACGCCATTGTTATTGGCAATCAATTGATCCTTCACCTTCGTCGTCTCGATGAACCAGCTCTCTGTTGCGTAGTAGAGCAACGGAGATTTACAGCGCCAACAGAACGGATAGCTATGCTCATAACGCTCCTTGGAGAAGAGCAGTCCGCTTTCGCTAAGCATTTTGACGATATCAACATCGCAATCCTTCACGAATTTGCCTGCAAGATCTGTTACTTCATCGACGTAACGACCCGCATTATTAACGACACTCAGCATGCTTACGCCATTCTGGCGGGCAACCTTATAGTCATCCTCACCATGTGCAGGCGCGATATGCACGATACCTGTACCGCTTGTATCACTAACGAAATCGCCGGCGATAACGATATGGCCATGTTCAATTGGCACATAACGGAATGGAGGCTCATAAGCAAGCCCTACAAGCTCGGACCCTTTCAATGTAGCTAACGTTTCATAATCTTCCTTCAGCACGCTCTCTGCCAGGTTTTGAGCGACAATATAGACCTCGCCGTTCTTAGCTGCGCGGATATAATCAAGCTCCGGATTAACAGCTAGGGCAGCATTGGCAGGCAATGTCCAAGGAGTCGTCGTCCAAGCCAGTACATACTCGCCGGATTGTTGAAGCTTGAATTTGACTGTCGCACTTAGATCCTTCACATCTTCATAGCCTTGTGCCACTTCATGCGAGCTAAGCGTCGTTTGACAGCATGGGCAATACGGGCTAACGCGGTGACCGCGGTAGAGCAGCCCTTTGCTATGAATCGTGGACAAAATATGCCACACGCTCTCGATATACTCATTTTTAAGCGTAATGTACGGATTATCAAGATCTGTCCAATAAGCGATAGCCTCAGTCAGCTCACGCCATTGCTTCTCATAGACGAATACGCTGTCCTTGCATTTATTAATAAATTCCTCGATACCATATTTTTCAATTTCTTGTTTGCCTGAAATGCCGAGCTGCTTCTCTACACCCAGCTCAACTGGCAAGCCATGCGTATCCCAGCCCGCTTTACGGACAACACGATAACCAGTCATTGTCTTATAGCGGCCGATAAAATCCTTAATGACTCGACCGAGCACATGCCCGATATGAGGTGCGCCATTGGCTGTCGGCGGTCCTTCATAAAATACGAAGTTTGGTTTTCCTGCACGGTTCGCGATGGATTGCTTGAACGTGTCGTTCTTCTCCCATTGTTCCAATACCCGCAGCTCACGGGCTCTTGCCTTCTCTTTCACATCTACGCGTTGCATCTCGCAATCCCCTCCTGGTTATAAATAAAAAAAGCCCCGTCCCTATGGAAAGGGACGAGACTGTTGCTCGCGATACCACCCTTGTTCCGCCTATTAAACTGGAATTCCAGCAATATGCGGCACTTTGGCGCGAATAGCTATTCGCGGTCCCTATAACGGGGGACAAGCCGTCAGCTCCTAGTAATGTATAAGACCAGCGTCTATACAGGTTCAGATCCGCTTCTCGGAGATGATATTCCATTTCGGTTCGAACGCCGGCTTGCACCAATCGACGGCTCTCTGAAGGAACGAACTGGGAAATGTACTTGTTCTCGTCAAGGAAGTTCTTACATTTGATTAATATTAGTTATAGCTTATCACGTTTCGGTTGTCAAATGGCAAATGCCTGTTAACTGCGTTGGAGCTCTTCCCCTGTCAATTGTGGGGTGGAATTCTGGCTGCCATAGGAGCCGGAATCAAGCGTATCCCAACCATCATGAGTCAGCAGCTCAAGCTGAGCCTCTATAAGAGTCCGGAAGCGAGCACGGTAGATCGAAGCTTGCTTCTTCAGTTCTTCTACTTCCAACGATACTTTGCGTGATTTGATCAGTGACTCATTAATGATACGATCAGCATTCTTCTCTGACTCTTTCAGAATAAGCTGCGCTTCTTTCTTCGCATTGCTCCGAACTTCATCGGCTGCTTCTTGTGCAACAATGATTGTCTTGCTCAACGTTTCTTCAATGTTAGCGAAGTGATTCAGCTTCTCCTGCAGCCCAAGAATTTGGTTCTGCAATTCTTTATTCTCACGGATGATCGATTCATAATCTTTAATAACCTGATCTAAAAATTCATTAACCTCATCCTCGTCGTACCCGCGTAATCTCCGTCCAAACTCTTTGTTATGTATGTCCAATGGCGTTAACGGCACTGGCGCACCCCCTCAACGTATTAACCGCATTAGCGGCCGCACTTCGGAAATATTCGTTGTGCAAAGGATTCGACAACTACACACAGAATCCTGCAACCAGTTAAATATATTTACCAATATTAACGCGAATTCTTCCCTTTTTTGTCACACCATCTGCTTCCAGTACCTTGAATCGCCCCAGTCCTTTAATTGAAACGACATCTCCTGTGCGAAGCAGCTCAGAGGGGTTTTCTTCGGTCTTCCAATTAACGCGGCATCTCCCCGCCCGAATAGGTTCAACAATCTTAGTCCGGCTAATGCGATGTACGTCGCTGGCAATGCCATCAAGCCGCATAGAAGCAACCGTGAAGCTCATCTCCTGCAGCTCCGGTATCACTGGTTGCAGATCGGATAATGGAATGATCTCCGTTAGCACATTCATTCGATGAACCTGCCTCAAATGTACATTCAGATAATCAGCAATTTCGTCGACGACAAGGATATGGCAAAATTGCTCATGCACATGGATATCCCCAACGCGATCCCGCTTAATGCCAAGTCCAAGAAGAGCTCCCAGATAATCGCCGTGGTCAAGCTCTAGATTCGAGCCTCCACCGGCATTCACTTCCAGTACGGAGATTCCCGCAGGCTCATCATCCAAATAGCGATAGTCCGGGCCAATTATCGCTCTGCAGCGCTCCGCCCCCTCATAACCGCCATCTAGCCGCAGCTGTACGTCAACTTGCCTATTCGCCAGCATGGAGACGATCTCCGCTTGCCTCGGGTCCAAAAAATCGGTCCGCTTCAGCTCGTGCAGCTGTGCGGACCGCTCTATCCATTCCCAAGCCCGGTCAACAAAGGACTTCTCGTCCGGGTGGAAATGCGCATATATGGCTGGTTTCATAACAAGCCCTTCCTTTAGAACAAATTAACTATAAAACTAATGACGGCATATACACCCATCCCGATGAACCGCAAAGCAAATATAGCGACGATAGGCGAGATATCGAGCATCCCTCCAATAGGCGGTATAAATCTGCGGAAGATGCCGAGGTACGGCTCTACCACTTTGCCAAGTGCAACACCGATAAAGCTCTCACGTGCGTTGGGCAGCCATGACAGCAGCACATAGCCAATGATCAAAAAGCTGTACACATTTTGAATAGACATAATTAAGTTATAGAGACTCAATTCAAAGGTCACCTCATCTTATTGTAATCGTTATCCTCTGCCAGCATTTCTGTAATGGACCCTTGAATTTCGACCGAATCAGGTGTACACAGAAAGATGTTCGGACCCAGCTTCGAAATATTGCCGTTTAAAGCGTACACCGTACCGCTCAAAAAATCAACGATACGAACAGCAAGATCATTACGCACACGCTGCAAATTCACGACAACCGCACGACGTGAACGCAAATGATCCGCGATATCCTGCGCTTCGTCATAAGAACGCGGCTCGCTAAGTACAACACGAGCGTTTTTCTGTGAGTGAATGCTGACGACATTGTTTCCCTTTGTACTTTTACGTGACTCAAAGGGAGAAGTTTCAGTCATTTCCTGTTCATGCTCATCGGTTTGCACTATTCTTTCACGCTCGATAATCTCTTCTTCCTCTTGAAGACCGAGAAAATTCATAAATTTGTTCATAACGCTCATTGCTCATCCCTCTTTTCCAACAAGTATCGTACCAAGTCTGATCCATGTTGCTCCCTCTTCAATCGCCACTTCAAAGTCACCTGACATTCCCATCGACAGCTCCGTCATCGGCTTGTCCAGCAATAACCGATTATTAAGCTCATCTCTTAGTTCCCGCAATCGGCGGAAAATAGGTCTTGTCTGCTCAGCCTCGGTCTCATAGGGAGCCATTGTCATTAAACCAATCGGTTGTATGGAAGCTAAACCCTGCAATTCAGTTACAAAAGAATGCAGCTGCTCCGGCTCAATTCCATGCTTGGAATCCTCGCCAGAGACGTTCACTTGAATAAAACACGGGACCTTTATTCCGAGCTGTGATGCACGCTTGTCAATCGCTTGAGCAAGCGACATACGATCAAGTGAGTGAATGTATGTAAATTTCCCTATGACGTCTTTAACCTTATTCGTTTGAAGCGAACCGATAAAATGCCACACAGCCTGTTCACTTTCTTGATCAGCCTCTGCTGCACTTATCGCCTCCCACTTCGCCTGCGCATCCTGCCATCTATTTTCCCCTAGCTGACGCAAGCCTTGTCTATAAGCGGCAAGCGTTGTATCCAAGGATACATATTTCGTAACCGCAATGACATGAATGTCCTCCCGGCTTCGCCCGCTTCGCAGACATGCTGCTGCTATGCGACTTTCTACGTCTTCTATACGATCTTTAAGCGTCGTTGTCATTGAATGTAAGTCACCTCTCCCGGATACCGATCCAGCTGGCCATCCGGCCGGTCAAGCCGCCGCCTTCCATACGATGGGAAAAGAATAAATCCCGTCTACAGCCAGTGCACCACTCAGTCAATTCGATATGAATCGGCAAAATTCCTGCTTTTAACATGATATATCGGTTAATTTCTTTCAAGTTTACCATAGCTTTGCCGTTTTCCACCATTCTGATTAGTGAATCAGGCGATGCTGATTGCCCAATAAGAATAGATTTGACAAGCGGCTCCAACTGTTCAATGACCCGATTATCCACCTCATAGCAGCAATCGCCAATGGAAGGCCCTATAGCGCCCAGCACCGCTTCCGGCCTTGTGCCGTAGCTCTGTGTCATAGCTTCTATCGTACGGGCTGCAATCTGCTGTGCGGTCCCTTTCCAGCCCGCATGAGCCAATGCTACTGCTTCATGCTCAGGATCATAGAAATAGAGGGGCACACAATCCGCATAAAAAGAAGCTAGCAGCACACCAGGAACATTGGTCATAATCGCATCCGAATCGGCAATCGCTGATGCTCTCGACGACCGTCCTTTACCTCGATCCGCAGCGGTAACCTCATACACGCTATTGCCGTGCACCTGCTCTGCGCAGGTCCATGCCTCGAATGGCCATCCTATTGATTCAGCAACCAGCCTGCGATTGCTTATAACCGCTTCATCCTTATCCCCCACGTGAATCCCTACATTAAGGCTTGCCCATGGCGCCTCGCTCACTCCGCCGTCTCTACCCGTGAATCCTGCTGTCAGTCGTTCATCCTTATCTACCCATGAAGACAATAAAAAAAGCGAAGGTCCCTTCGCCGAATCCATTGATTTGAATGCTTCCATCTCGGTTCTCACCTCTGTATGCAGTTTACCTCGTTAAGAGCGAGCGTGCAAATCTTCTTCTTCCGGACGCTGCTTCGTTTCGTCTAAACGAACGAGCACAACATCGGTTCCAATCTTCACAATGTTACGCCAAGGAATGACCACTTCCGTCCCGCCCCCTCCAAACACACCAAGAAACCTGGTAAATTGCGGGATAACTATAGAGTCGATTCTTCCTTGCCTGAGATCGAGCTCCAAATCGCTAATATGTCCGAGTTTTTTTCCATCGACAATATTGATTACGTCCTTCGATTGAAAATCAGATATTTTCACTTTCGCTTCACCACTTTTCCAGCGGGATGAATGTCCTATTGCCTTTCTTTATTTATATGTGGCATATGCCCAAAATGTCCTCCCGACCGCAAAAATACAAGAAAAAGTAAGCTCATCATCTCTAGGCAAAATTTTGGAGGCCTATCATTTCAATAGTGATTGTTCTAGTTTAAACTCGCTTTACTTCCTAACCTGCTTCTGAATCAATAGGGAAAAAATGCCGTAAATCTGTGAGTAAGCAATTAACGAAAAGAGCAGCTTCAAATCCACTATATTTGTGGATTTGAAGCTGCTTTTTAACTTGGGGCTCTCTAAACACTTATGGGACAGCCCACATTTTATTCAGCTTTATTTCTCAAGCAAGCTTGACTGGTTTCGTACTTTCTCCATATCAACATTCAGACCCTCAAAAATAATTCCCACCTTGTACTGCTCTTGATCATTTTCTGTGGGCGAATACGTATAAATCATCTCAAATCCGATATTCTCAATCACTGAGAATGCATGGTAAGACATCTGATTTGATCCATGAGCAAGCTTAGCTAAAAAGCTCGCATTAGCATAATTATTCAGCCAGCCAACTGTACTTACTGCTGGCTCAACAATGATTGCGCCATTGGCCTTGTAAGCGGCAATGCGTATATCTGCCCATTTCCACATGTCCTTAACCGGATAAAGCTTCATGGTTAACTCCGCTTTTCCGTTCGTTAAATGCGGGTACGATACGCTGTCATCTGCCTCCCATCCTTCTGGAAGCTTCGCCGTCAGACCGTATTCCTCATTCACAATCGTTATAGACTTGAAAGCCACGTCGTAATCGAATAGGCTTGAATCTTTTTGATCATAAGAGGTTTGAAAAGCTCGGATTAAGGCCTGGGCATTACGGTCCCTTTCCTTGGAGCGATAGCCATTGCCATCATTGGATTGCTGGACACTCACCCAGTACGTTCGCCCGCCCGATTGAATGCCCCAGTTTTGCGAATAGCTGGTTCCCCACGGCCCGTCTCTCCACTTGGTCGAATAATAGGCATACGTTTTGGACTGCTGTTTGTCTATCCTGCTATCCATCAAGGATTGTCTCTGGTCGATCTTTTTAACCTGCTCATTCAGCAGCTGCTTCGGGGTTTTCTTCACCTTATCTTCTGTTACAGAGATAGATAAGGTATATCCGAATATGCGTTGAGTACCGTAAAATCCCTTGAAAACGAGAGTCTTATCTGATTCAGATACAGATAGCAGCTGAAGCCCGACCGGGGCTTGCATCGACCATTGGTTAGCTTTGCTGCCAATTCGTTTGGAGGCTTCTGTAACAGGCTGCTCCACTGTCTTCACACTAAATTGCTTCTTCTTGGCATCATAGCTTAGCTGCCCGCCAAAGGCTTGCACGAAATCGCGAAGCGGCACCATCGCTGAGCCATTATTCAATGCTGGCGCTGCCGTCAGCTCCATATTTTTTATTTTGCCTAATTGCGTAGTTTTAGCTGCTTTCTTCCCTACCGTGAAGCTCAATGTAAAGGGCTGATAATACATCGTTAGAAGGGAATAATTATTATTCGTCTTTTGCTGCTCTAAATGAAACAATTTAATAAGAGCGTAAAGGGAAACCATCGTTACCCCGCTCTTCTCATAGGCAGGCTGTACCGACAAGGGATTGCCATTAATGTAGACCTTATTGCTTCCAAGCTTAAACGTCGCTTCCGCCTGCAGAGCAATTTCCTTAGCTTCTTGCTTCCCAGCTGCTGCTGCTTGTTGTACAGCCGATAATACAAGGGTTATAGCCAGTACGACAGCAATAAATCTTCGCATCTCCAACCACGCTATCCTCATCCTTTCATCCCTTCCTCTTTGATTACTATAAAATTAAACGCCAGTCACCTACATAAAGTTTCTAAAATTTTCTATATTATTTTCAGCCAAACAACAAAAAACGGTGCCCGAAGGCACCGTTACGTTTTGACATGCTTTTGCATTTGTTGAATAGCTGACTTCTCAAGCCTGGACACCTGCGCCTGTGAGATGCCGATTTCATCAGCAACCTCCATCTGGGTTTTCCCCTCGAAGAAACGCATCGACAAAATCATCTTTTCTCGATCATTGAGCTTATGCATAGCTTCTCGCAACGCAATCTCTTCAATCCACGAGACATCTTTGTTTCTGTCGTCACTGATTTGATCCATTACATAGATCGGATCTCCGCCATCATGATAAATCGGTTCAAATAAGGAGACCGGATCTTGAATAGCGTCAAGTGCGAAGACAACATCTTCCTTCGGTACGTTCAATACCTCAGAGATTTCAAATATTGTCGGTTCGCGAGAATTTTGATTCGTTAAGCTGTCCCGCACCTGCAGCGCTTTATAAGCAATGTCCCGCAAGCTCCGCGATACGCGTATCGGGTTGTTGTCACGTAAGTAACGGCGAATTTCCCCGATAATCATCGGTACGGCATAGGTAGAGAATTTAACATTTTGGCCAAGGTCGAAATTATCGATCGCCTTCATAAGTCCGATGCAGCCGACTTGGAATAAATCGTCTACAAATTCTCCCCTATTGTTAAACCGCTGTATGACGCTAAGTACAAGCCTCAAGTTGCCGTTTACTAATTTCTCTCTGGCTGCCCATTCATTGCGGGTTTGCAACGCGGTGAACAGCTCCCGCATTTCGATGTTGGTCAGGACAGGCAGTTTTGCGGTATCCACTCCACAGATCTCGACTTTATTTCGGGTCAACGTGATTACCTCCCAAGGAGAAACATTAATGTACATTATCTCCTTGAGACCCGTTTTTATTCCTCCGCTTCCAACCTTAAGAAACCCGATTGGAGTGCTGGAGTTAGACCATTTTATTAAATTCCTTGCGTAAACGCTTAATAATTCGCTTCTCCAGCCGTGAAATATAGGACTGAGAAATTCCGAGTAAATCAGCTACATCCTTCTGTGTTTTTTCTTCTCCGTCTGCCAAACCGAATCGAAGCTCCATAATAATTCGCTCACGCTCCGACAGCTTATCTAATGCCTTATGCAAAAGCTTGCGGTCGACCTGCTCCTCAATATTGCGGTAAATCGTATCATTTTCTGTGCCCAGTACATCAGACAACAGCAGCTCATTGCCATCCCAATCAATGTTAAGCGGCTCATCAAAGGACACCTCTGTCCGCGTTTTGCTGTTGCGGCGCAAATACATCAATATTTCGTTCTCAATACACCTGGAGGCATATGTAGCAAGCTTTATTTTTTTCTCTGGATCAAATGTATTAACCGCTTTAATAAGTCCAATTGCACCAATCGATACCAAGTCTTCAATATGAATGCCCGTATTCTCGAACTTGCGGGCAATATATACGACTAAGCGCAGATTGCGCTCAATCAGCATGGCACGAATAGCCGTATCGCCCGAAGGCAGCTTATCCAGCAAATACTCTTCTTCTTCGCGGGTCAGGGGCGGCGGAAGCGCCTCGCTGCCACCAATGTAATAAATCTGTTCGCTTTTTAATCCGAATAAAAATAAAACGCGATAATAGTATAACTGCAGGACCAATTTCCAATTGACGAGCATCCGGCCCATCCCTCCCCAAAATGATTTGCAATTCATGGGTTATCTAATCATTGGTTGTTCTGAACAAGAGATGGATGAATAATCGCTTGATAAGTACTGTCTGACGCGAGCTTGCCTCCATCTATGCCGACAAGCACCTTCCGAGTCACATAGACTTGCCCCTCCCGCTCTACTTGAACGGAATCCGGCTTCAGTGCCAGCATGAACTGTGACCCGCGGTTTATGCCTCGATATGGGACCAGACGCAGCCGATCCTGCCAAATGAACTCCTCCTCTAACAAGCCTGCTACCAGTCGATCAACCTGCCCTTCTCTAATACTCTGCAGCCAAGATTCTGGCAGCACCTCCTGCCAGACGGAGGCTTCCACGACCATAACGGGTATGCGAGTTAAAGGATCGTATAGCTGATTGCCGGTATCAATCAAGCCTGTACACTTATGCTCGCTTTCACCAATACGAATGACAACCTCGGCAAGATGAGTTTGCACCAGCTCCCTTTCTCTTCTCTGAGTCAGCACAGCACGGTATATATACAGTCCGATGGAAAAAGTTGCTAACAAGTAAACAAAGCCCATCTTAAGCTCAACCTGCATGCCGCCATTAATAAAGGTGATCGTTCTCCATACTTTTCCTGAGCCTTGCATAAGCAAATAATAAATGCCTATAATAGCCCCCGCAGCCACAAAATTAATCGTATAAAAAGCAGCAATATTCCGGAGATAATGCTGGATGGACGCAAAGCCGAATGCCACCCAAAGCATCAATAGGGATACCCCTATTTTTACAAGAAACGTAAATAATACAGTAAGCGGAGGAAACAGCATCAGAATGACATAGCAGGCGCCAATTGCAGCAGCAGCAAGTACACGCCAGGGACGTGCTCTTATATTCCGAGCCCAAGCGGTTGTTAGCAACAAGCTGCCGTCAACTAGCAATTCTCTTAGAAATAAGACATCGACATAGATAGCCAAGGCTTCACCTTCCTGCGGGTTCGATCATCAAGCCGGCTGACGGTACCCGGAAAAGTTCGATTGACACTAGTATATTCAAATCCTATTTCAAAGTCTGTCTAATCATGACGGACTGACCTATCTTTTTTTGTCGAGTTGGATAAAATAAAGCGGCAAAGAAAGCCAAAGTATAACAGGAAAGCAAGCAAAGTTTGTGTCCAGAGGATCTTTCATTAACGAGGGTTTGTTTAATTAAAGGATGCCCCTGAAGCCTATGGCTGTTGGGACTTCCTTTTTGTGCGTCACTGTTGAGACGCTAATTGCGCTATTCAATTACATAATTATTTAAATAGCAGTGTAGTATTTTTATTCTAGGAAGGAACAGCATTCTCTATTTGGTGAATCCCTTTACAATGCCCTACTCTATATAGCGGCAAAAAAATGGGACAGTGAAGCTAGGTTCACTAGTGAGAAACTAAGCTTCTCGACTAGAAACCTTAGTGACGTTAAACCTCGATCAGGCTTGCAGAGTAATCCTTTTAGCGAAAATATCCTTATTACGTAGAGAAAATGCTTCACTAACAAGCAGGTGAGTAAGTTCTACTTCCTAACCTGCTCGCCCACCAATGGGTAAAAAAATGTCCAAGAACCTTTATGAGTAGGCCCCTATCGAGACAGACATGGTTCTATAAAAAAAGAAGCCTCAAATCCATTTCACTTGTGGATTTGAAGCTTCTTTTAATTTGGGACTCTTTATGTGACAGTCCCTATTTAACGGTCACTGCGCGGACGGTTGCGCAAGAATGCTGGAATTTCAAGCTGATCGCTAGAAGGGCTGCTGCCAAATGGCTTCACGTTAGAAGGCGATGGCGCTGCAGTTGCAGAAGGATTTGTACGTGCTTCTGGCTCTGCTTGAGGCTGACGGCGAATCGCCGCAGAAGGCTTATGTTCAAAGCCGGTAGCAATAACCGTTACTTTGATCTCATCCTTCAAATCCTCATCAATAATTGCACCGAAGATCATGTTCACTTCTGGATCAGAAGCCGAAATAACAATCTCTGCAGCTTCATTCACTTCATAGAGTGACAAGTTGCTGCCGCCAGTGATATTCATAATGACACCGCGAGCGCCATCAATAGAGGTTTCAAGCAGTGGGCTCATAATTGCTTTTTTAGCGGCTTCCGCTGCACGGTTCTCGCCAGTAGCAATACCAATACCCATTAACGCTGAACCACGCTCAGTCATAATCGTCTTTACATCTGCAAAGTCAAGGTTGATTAGACCTGGAACAGCGATCAAATCGGAGATACCTTGAACGGCTTGACGCAATACGTTATCCGCTTCGCGGAAAGCTTCGAGCATCGGGGTCTTCTTATCAACGATCTCAAGCAAGCGATCGTTTGGAATGACGATGAGGGTGTCGACCTTCTCTTTCAGTGCTTCAATACCGATCTCAGCATGGGCAGAGCGTTTGCGTCCCTCGAAAGTAAATGGACGAGTTACAACACCTACAGTTAGTGCTCCGCATTCTCTTGCAATTTCTGCAATGACAGGAGCCGCACCTGTACCTGTACCGCCGCCCATACCAGCAGTTACGAATACCATATCCGCACCCTTCAGCTGGTTGATGACAAGCTCGCGAGATTCTTCCGCCGCTTTCTTGCCAACCTCAGGGTTCGCACCCGCACCTAAACCGCGTGTCAGCTTATCGCCGATCTGCAGCTTGTGCTCCGACTTAGCCAAATGCAAGGCTTGCGCATCCGTATTCACTGTAATAAAATCGACGCCTTTGACGCCGTTCTCAATCATCCTGTTAACGGCATTGCTACCGCCGCCACCCACACCAATTACTTTAATCTGTGCAAGCTGCTCTATATCCAAATCGAACTCCAACATCTGTCATTTTCCCCCGATCAAATAAATTCATTAAACATATTTTTTATCCGTTCGAACATACCGGGTTTGGATGAAGCGGTGGAACCCGTCTTACGACCAGCAGGTTTCTTCACTGAACTTACTCCGCGTATTCCCATATATTTCGATACATATTGAATCATTCCTACACCGCTGCTAAATGCAGGATCCCGAACGCCGATATAATCAGGCAGTGCAATACGCACGGTAGATTCAAGCTCTGCTTGTGCTAATGCAAGTGTACCAGGCATCGTTACCGAGCCGCCAGTAAGGACGTAGCCATTTACCTTTTCCCCATAGCCCAGTCGACGAACCTCTTGCTTCACAAGCTGGAATATTTCTTGCATGCGAGGTTCAATAATGCTAGCCAGATCAACCTGAGAGAATTCCTTCTCCACATTGCTGCCCATCCGCATAACCTTGAATTTCACATCTTCGGCTGCATCACTGACAAACGAGCAACCGTATTTCAGTTTGATTTTCTCAGCTTGCTCGCCTTGGGTGCGCAAGCCGTATGCAATATCATTCGTCACGTATTCCCCGCCAATTGGCAACGTTGAGATGGCTGCCAATCCGCCTTGATCAAATATAGCAATCGTACAAGAACCTGCTCCTATGTCTGTCAGAACCGTTCCCATTGATTTCTCATCCTTGGTCAGGGACATCACACCGGAAGCGAGCGACATCAGGATTACGCCCGATATACGAAGATCAGCCTTCTCTACACAACGCATTAAATTATGTATCGCCGTCTTTGCTCCAGTCACAATAGTAGACTCAACTTCCAGACGAACGCCAATCATTCCTCGCGGATCCGAGATCCCTTCCAAGCCGTCTACCAAATACTGCTTAGGCACCAAGTTAATGATTTCACGCTCAGGCGGCAGAGCAACTACTTTAGCTGCTTGCAGCACCCGTTCTATATCTTCCTCACCTATTTCACGATCCTCATTGGATACGGCAACGACGCCATGATTCGTCTGCAGAGCAATATGATTGCCTTGTATGCCGACGTATACTTCTGATATTTGAATGCCGACCATTCTCTCCGCATGCTCAACAGCATTGCGAATGGATTGGACAGTCTGGTCAATATCTACAATAGCTCCTTTGCGAATACCCTCCGAGTCGGCAGATCCAACTCCAATAATATTAATGGCTCCATTCGTCACTTCACCAATAATAACGCGAACCTTGGATGTACCGATGTCCAAACTAACGATGATGTCGTTGCTGCTCAACCCGCGGCACCTCCATTTCAAATAGAAAATTATAGAACACAAATAAGATTACTTAATAAACGTCTTTCTACATATTCAACGTACTTGATATTTTCCCTCTTTTTTCAACAAAAAAATCATCTATTTAAGTCGCTTGATAATACTGGAAGGAAGTTTTGAGGGATCTTTCAGTGCCCGGCTAAGCCTGCCACAATAAATCCATGCCTAAAATTCTACCATTCTTTCAAGCTATTGAGTAGTCTCTTTTTATTCAGATTCCATATTTTCTGTTGAACTTCCATCAAATGAAACATACGTATCTGCAAGAAGCATCGTTATTTTCCCTGGTTCCTGTGTTTCTACCACCGCATTAAGAGCATCTATCTTATTCGAAAGCAAGGAAACGCTCGTGACAACCTCAAATTTCGTTCTTGTATATATTTTGATACGATCGGGATAGGCCTTCGATGGGTAAGGAATGATCTCAGATAGATCCGATAATTGTTTGCTTGATATAAGTCCGAGCTGCTTCGCCAGTTCCGTACGCTGGGCATCTCCCGGCTTCCAGCCTGAGAGGATTGGCTTGTCTACCAATTCTTCTGTCCCTTGTGCGGTTACGCTTGTTCCATTAGACATAATGGCAGCCAATTCCCCATTGCTGGTTAATTCAAAAGCTACTACAGGAAACTCTTTAACCGTTATTTTCACAACACCGGGAAAAGTTTTGACCACTTTAACTTCATCAATTGGTTTCAATGCGCGAATACGATTCTCAATCTTTTCGGTCATCGCGCCGAAGAAGGCATCGCCGGTAGCAATATCAGCAGCTTGCTGAATCTCTTCCTTCTTCGCATATTCTGCGCCTTCTATCTTAATTGTTGTAATCTTGCTAATAGAAGAGTTAAAAAACAGTACAGATAATAGAACAGCAAATAACAGAACAAGGATAACAAGCAGCTTGCGGCTGCCTTTCCTTTTGCCATTTGGTTCTTTTAGTACCGGCATTGACGCATTCATAACTTGTCCCTTCTTTCCCCAAAAACATCCGGTCCCCCTTCATGGCGGGAGCCGGGAGTCTCTCTATACAGCTGCGGATCTTAACGGTCAATTTTTGGGCACGGGTGAGTGGCGTGATATTCGAGCACCTAACCGACTCAACATAGCCTCTATCCGATCGTAACCACGATCAATATGATGGATCTGCTCAACCACTGTCTTGCCTTGGGCAGCCAGGCCAGCAATAACTAATGCCGCTCCCGCCCGAAGGTCAGTTGCTTCCACCGTTGCGCCATAGAGCCTTGGAACTCCTCGAATGAAAGCCGCATTGAGATCAACGCGAATATCTGCCCCCATCCTTGAAAGTTCATCCACATGCTTGAAACGGCCCTCAAAGATCGTCTCCTTCATAATGCTGACTCCGTCAGCCAGAGCGAGCAATACCATAACTTGTGACTGTAAGTCGGTTGGAAAAGCAGGGTACGGAGATGTAACAACCCTCTCTACTGCTTTGGCCCTCGTCGTCCCACTGACTTTTATTATATCACCGTCTATGATAATTTGAACACCAGCACGACGCAGTACATGTATTAATGAGGATAAATGTGTAGGATGCGTATTTAGCAGCGTAACTTGCCCTCTTGTTGCCGCTGCTGCAACCATAATGGTACCAGCTACGATTCGATCAGGAATAACCTTGTATCGGCATGGTGTAAGTGACTGTACCCCATCAATAGTGATCGTATCGGTTCCGGCACCTATTATTTTTGCACCCATCGCATTAAGAAACCGTTGCAAATCCTGAATCTCCGGCTCGCGCGCAGCATTGCTGATCGTTGTTCGACCCTCTGCAAGCACAGCAGCCATCATAATGTTCTCCGTAGCGCCTACGCTTGGAAAGGCCAGATGAATATCTGCACCGCGCAAACGATCTGCCCGACAAATAATCCGATTGCCGATCTCCTCAATGCTGGCGCCCAGTGCTTGCAGCCCCTCTAAGTGAAGATCAATTTTTCGTTCACCGATTGCGCAACCGCCCGGCTGGTACACTTGTGTTTCTCCGAATCTTGCAAGTAATGGCCCCATCAAAAAGATAGAAGAGCGCATCTGTCCCATTAACGATTCCGGCACATGAGAGAGATGTGTGGTGTCTGTATTCAGAACAACCGTATCCCCCGTGTGCTCGGCGCGGCATCCTAATTCGCGCAAAATGTTAAGCATGACATCGATATCCAGCAATTTCGGCACACCATCAATAATCGTTGTGCCTTCCGCCAGCAGACTGGCAGCCAATATCGGCAAAGCGGCATTTTTCGCTCCTTGGATAACAATGGATCCTGAGAGAGGTTTCCCGCCTTCAATCACCAATTTGTCCAATGTATCACCTCCGAATTACCGCTCACCCACCACCAATACTTCCGGCACTAATCGAATTCCGAAACGGTCCTCCACCGTGCCTTGAATGTGGGACATGAGGGTGAGAACATCTTCAGCTGTCGCTTGCCCAGTGTTAATGATGAAGTTGGCATGAAGCTCCGAAACCTGAGCGCCTCCGACACGAACGCCTTTTAATCCTGCCTCTTGAACAAGCCTTGCCGCAAAGTCATTCGGCGGATTACGGAAGACGCTGCCTGCACATGCGAGCTGCAGGGGCTGAGTACGAAGCCTGCGTGCTTTATGAGCAGCCATAGCAGCTGCAATCTCCTTGGCATCTCCAGTTGCAAGCTCGAACACGGCCTCTACAACCATACCCTTCTTCTCGTGAAGGATAGAATGACGATAGGAGAATTGCATATCATCCCGTTCGAATCGAACCAACTCACCTGTATCCAGTACAATGTCAGCTGATCTAAAAATACGTGACACATCCGATCCATGTGCGCCTGCGTTCATATAGACAGCTCCACCTACCGCGCCAGGAATCCCCCCTGCGAATTCAAGACCGGTCAGCCCCTGTTTGCCAGCCATTACAGCCAGTTTAATGAACGAATAGGATGCACCCGCATACACGAGTGTCCCGTCAAAGCGTACATAGTCAAGCCCGTCACGCGGTTTGATCACAACTCCGCGAATCCCTTTATCACTCACCAGCATATTTGATCCACGGCCAAGATTGGTCCACGGAATTTGATGCTTATGAAGCAATCGGATGGCCGACACGAGTTGGTCTTTGCCGTCTGGAATAAGCAGGATATCAGCGGGACCGCCTATCTTCCATGTGGTATGATTCGCTAGCGGCTCATTGATTAACAACTGACCGACTCCCGCTTGCTCTAGCTCTGCGATAATATGTTTCATTCTGTCGTACCTCCTTATGCCATCAAGATGAGGATATAGCGGATTCACAGTACAGTTTGGGTTCCAATCCTATTTGCTGGTCGATTCCCTTACTGCGTTGTGCAACAACCGGCCCTTCCGGGTGACGGTCACGATTTATAGAGTATCTTATGCCCTCTACAGCATGAGTGTGACAATCGCCTATATCATCACCTTGATGAATACCCATTCTCTCATCATTTATATAAAGCACAAAATGGACGCCAGGCGCCGCGTAAAACACAGCACCCTGTCGACCATCCTCATAACGTTCAAATCCTCTATCTCGAATAACGAGATATATTAAGCAGGATGCCGAGTGCCGTCAGCAGCAGCGTTAGCGATGAGCCCCCGTAGCTGATGAGCGGCAATGTAATGCCCGTGACAGGCATCATCCCGATGACCACACCAATATTAATCAGAACTTGTACACCTATAATGCTCGTTATACCTACAGCAAGCAGGCTGCCGAACGTATCCGGAGCTGCAATAGCCGTTCTGATCCCTCGCCATACGAGAATCAGAAAAAGCAGGATAAGAGCAGAACCACCTATAAAGCCCAATTCCTCAGCCACGATTGAGAAAATAAAATCTGTCTGCGGCTCAGGCAAGTAACTAAATTTCTGTCGGCTCATCCCAAGCCCCAATCCAACTAAACCACCCGGCCCTATCGCATAGAGCGATTGAATAATTTGATAGCCAGAGCCTAGCGGATCAGCCCACGGATCAAGAAAGCCTGTTATTCGCTTAAGCCGATATGGCTCGGCTATGATCAGGGCGACTAAGCCAGCAGCCCCGCCTATCCCAAGTGAAGCCAAATGTGCAATTCTTGCTCCTGCCGTGAAGATAAGCAGCAGGGCTGCACCAACCATAACAGCGCCTGAGCCCAGATCCGGCTGCAGCATAATAAGACCGAAGGCTAGGCCGACAAGACCAAGCGGCGGAAGCAGCCCTTTCGTAAACAGCGTGATCGTCTGCTGCTTCTCAGACAGCCACTTGGCAAGGAACAAGATCATTGCCAGCTTCATGAACTCGGATGGTTGAATACCGAAGGAGCTGATGCCAAGCCAGCTTCTTGCTCCCCCGCGCACTACGCCAACACCGGGAATCAATACGATAACCAGCAATACGAAGCAAACAATTAGTGCGACCTTCGCCCAATTTTTCCACATCAAATAATTGGCATTCATCGTAAATAGCAATGCACCGACACCCAAACCGGCAAATAACAGCTGACGTTTCACATAATAGAACCGATCGCCGAACTCATGGAAAGCGAGCACGGCGCTCGCGCTGTATACCATTATTAGACCGATGGTCAGAATGAGCGCGATTGAAACGATCATCCATACGTCCGGGGCGGACCTGGCTTTGGCCATAGCGAACACACCTCTTAGCATGCGTAAGTAGGGACGAGCCCCCTACTTACAAGGTATGCGCCGAATTTTTAAAAATGCGCCCGCGTTGCTCATAAGACTTAAACATGTCCCAACTTGCACAAGCAGGCGACAATAATACGATATCACCCGGCTCTGCAAGAGAGGCTGCTTGCCGTACCGCTTCGCGCAGCGTAGACTCGGCGTCCTCTTCAGGTTCGACCAAACGGACATTGGCTAAACCTGCTTGCTCCGCGACGTTCCCGAGCTTTTCTCTCGTTTCTCCAAGCGTGACCAGCCCCTTCAGACGATCACGGAACAAGGGCAGCAGCTCCATATAATCAGAGCCGCGATCCAGACCGCCAGCGATCAGGACAATTGGAGCCGTCAAGGAACCAATTGACATAATCGTTGCCGTTGGATTCGTTGCCTTGGAATCGTTATAGTAGTTAACCCCGTTCACTTCACCCACATACTCCAGTCGATGCTCAACGCCCCTGAATGCTCGCAGTGGCGCAGCAAGCTTGCTTGGCTCAGCGCCGGCTGCTATACAAGCCGCAATCGCGGCAAGGGCATTAGCTGCATTATGACGGCCTGGTATGCCCAGTTCATCAACTGGAACTATGACTACATCATCTGCTGCTTTGCGGCGCCAGACGATCTGCCTAACCCCCGTCCCTGCCTCTTCTCCTTGAACAAAGGGGGGCTCTATGCAGATGCCTTCCTCGAGGCTTTCATACAGCGAGAACGGCAGGAACCGTGCAGTGATATGCTGAGCTGCTTTTCTGCACTCCGCATCATCCCAATTAAGAACGGCTGTATCCTCTTCCGTCATATTCGCGAACAGCTTAAGCTTCGAGGCAATATAATCCTCCATGCCTCCGTGATAGTCCAGATGAGTCTCCACAATATTCAATAGAAGAGCAACTTTTGGGCGAAAAGCCGCCGTGCCCTTCAATTGAAAGCTGCTGAGTTCTGCAACGATCCAATTGTCCTTGCTCGCTTCATTCGCGGCCTCGCACAGCGGCGTTCCAATATTCCCAGCAATAATCGGATTCAAGCCTGCTTCTGTAAGCAGCTCACCGATCCATGTCGTCGTGGTTGTCTTGCCGTTCGAGCCGGTGATCCCGATAATCGGCGCTGGCGACAGCCAATAAGCGACCTCAACCTCAGTCACTACCTCCACGCCTAATTCCTGCGCCACACGGACAGGGTCGGCAGAATAAGGAATGCCTGGATTCTTGATCAGCAGAGCCGTATCCTTCGTAATCAGATCATCGGGATGGTAACCGCATAGCACAGAAATGCCCAAAGCGATTAACTCATCCGCTTCGGGGCATAATTCACGCTCTTTTTTATCATTAACAATTACCTCGGCACCCAAGGCATGAAACACTTTCGCTACACTAACACCGCTTCTTGCCAAGCCAAGCACGGCAACTTTGCGATTCCGGTAAGACGCCGGATGATTCATACATACCTCTCCTTTTTATGAATAAACGTTAGCTGTCATTAGAAAACCTTTGCCAGAAGCAGGCCTATTGCCGCAAGCACAAGTCCAACCGCCCAGAAGACCGTTACGACGCGCCATTCAGACCAGCCTGACAATTCAAAGTGATGATGAATGGGACTCATCTTGAAGATGCGCTTGCCGCGGAGCTTGAAGGAGCCTACCTGCAAAATAACCGACAGCATCTCAAGCACGAACACGCCCCCGATAATAACGAGCAATAGCTCTGCCTTCGTAAGAATAGCAACAGCAGCGATTCCCCCGCCTATGCCAAGCGAACCTGTATCGCCCATGAATACTTTGGCTGGATGTGCATTGTAGATTAAAAAGCCCAGCACTGCACCAATCATGGCTGCCGAGAACACAGCGGATTCATAAGCAGATGCCTGAAGCGCAATAATCATGAATGCTCCGAACGCAATCGCACTCGTACCAGACAACAAGCCATCCACGCCATCCGTGAAATTAACGGAATTGCTGGCCCCAAATAAAATAATAACGACTAATGGATAATAGAACCAGCCTAAATCGAAGCCTAGTCCAGTACCAGGAATTGAAATAGCGGTACTATGATTCATATTGTACAGCTGCGCACATACGATGACGGAGAATAGCAGCTGTCCGAACAGCTTCTGCCTTGCGGTCAATCCCAAGGAACGCTTAAATACGATTTTGATATAATCATCCAAAAACCCGACTAGGCCAAAGCCCAAAGATGCCGTAAGCAGCACCCAGAATTCAGCGCTCTTATCCGAAAATTTCAAGAAAGCAATTAGCAGCGCCAACATAATAATAATACCGCCCATAGTTGGGGTACCGCTCTTCTTCAGATGGCTTTGAGGGCCATCGACCCTAATCTGCTGACCGAATTTCATTCGCCGGAGGAGTGGAATGAACAATGGTCCGAGTAGAACTGCTATAAGAAAAGAAGTGCCTAATGAAAATAAGATGACCATCATGTCCATTTCCTCACCTCACTTCCAATGCTTCGATAATTTGTTCCATACGCATGCCTCTTGATCCTTTGACAAGCACAAGGTCCGCAGGCTCCAATTGCTGTCTTAACCATTCTGCTAACTTCCCTTTATCATCAAAATGAAGGATGTTCTCTTCCTTCTCGCCCGCCGGGAATTGTGACTTCGCCCCTTCGGCTGTTTTCTTGGAGAGCTCTCCAAACGTAAGAACGGCCGCTGCCTTCTGCGGCGTAATATAAGCCCCAACCTCATAATGAAGCGCCGCTTCATCCGGTCCCAGCTCCAGCATATCGCCGAGCACAATCCATTTTTTGCGGAAACCGTCCAGCTGCTCCACAAGATCAATGGCAGCGCGTACCGCTGTCGGGTTGGCGTTATAAGCATCATTAAGAATCATCGCCCCATTATACGCTTCAACAGGCTGAATGCGCATCCCGGTCAGCTTGAGCCCGCTGAGGCCCTCTTTGATATCAGCCTCCGATAGTCCCAGCCTGCGGGCAACGGCAATTGCAGCCAATGCATTGCTCACATTATGCGTACCGGGCACCGGTATCGTATATGGTGCAGAAGAAGTCGCCTGTCCTTGGCGATGCAAGGTAAAGGTTGAGGATACAGCTCCAATTCCAATGCCTGAAGCTGACCAAGCATTGCTATCGGCAAGGCCGAAGGTCTGTTTCTCCAGCCCTTCCGGCTGGCTCATCTGTTTCAATTCATCTTCCAATAACGGTTCATCTCCGTTATACAGCAGAAGGCCTCCGCTTTGCAGCCCAATCGCAATCTCCAGCTTGGCCTTGGCAATTCCTGCTCTTGAGCCTAGTTGAAGCAAATGGGCATCTCCAATATTCGTTATAACAGCAATATCAGGCTTCGCAATCTTCGTCAGCAGCTCGATCTCTCCGAAGCCGCTCATGCCCATCTCAAGCACAGCAGCATCCGTATCTTCATCTAATTGCAGCACTGTAAGCGGCAAGCCGATATGATTATTCAAATTCCCTTCCGTCTTATGCACCTTCATTACCGTTCCAAGAATAGCGGCGACCATATCCTTCGTCGTCGTCTTGCCGTTGCTGCCTGTAATGCCAATTACTCGCACATACAGCTCATCTCGGTAGGCAGAAGCTAACTGCTGGAGCGCCTCCAATGTATTCTTCACAAACAATAATGGCGCGTCAGCCAGCTCAGCCGGCACTTCACGGCCCGCTTCCCATAATGCAGCAGAAGCTCCGTCACGCAGAGCTTGCTCGACATATTGATGTCCGTCGAACTTATCACCTACAAGCGGCACGAACAAAGACCCTTGCTGCACGCGGCGGGAGTCTGTTCCTACCCCTTCAATTTTAATTTGAGTTTCCTTCGTGTTCGGCTTGGCGCCGCACATGAGGGCAATTTGCTCCAATGTACGTTTTATCACTGTAATGCTCCCCTTATCGCTTCTTGCGCTACTAATCGGTCATCAAACGAATGCTTCACACCATTTATATCCTGATAAGTCTCATGACCTTTCCCCGCAATCAATACTACATCGCCGGAGCTTGCCATTTCAACCGCTTTTTGAATTGCGGAGCGTCGATCTGCCAGAAGCTCGTAACGGTCCGTTGAGATATGGTCCTGCAATAGTCCGGCTTCTATATCACGCAAAATAAGCTCAGCGTTCTCTGTGCGAGGATTGTCCGAAGTAACCACCACATAATCAGCGTAACGAGCAGCGATTGAGCCCATCAAAGGGCGCTTCGTCCGATCACGGTCACCCCCGCAGCCGAACACGCAAATGAGCCTTGATGGATTGAGCCCTTTTACAGCGCTCAGTACATTTTCCAGTCCGTCGGGCGTATGTGCGTAATCAACAATGACAGCGAAGTCTTGGCCCGCAACGACCGATTCCACCCGTCCAGGCACGCCAGGCAGCGCCTCGAGACTTGCTTTTATTGACTCCAGCTCGATTCCTTCTATTAGAGCAGCAGCTATTGCAGCGAGTGCATTATACACATTGAATTTGCCAACCATCTTCAACGTGATATCCGCTTCACCACGGAACGTCCGCACATGGAAAGATGTTCCCTGCGCGGTAATCTGGATAGCCGAAGCCCGGATATCTGCTTCATTGTCGATTCCATAAGTAATCGTCTCGGCAGACGTTAGCTTGGCGAAGGTTTCAGCTGCCGCATCGTCAGCATTCAGCACGGCGAAGGAGCGATCCTGCTGACTTGCAGGATAAACATTGCCCAAGCGAGAGAAGAACAAGCCCTTTGCTGCTGCATAACGCTCCATCGTACCGTGATAATCAAGATGATCCTGCGTCAGATTCGTGAAGATCGCTGTCTTGAATCGGCAGCCCTTCACTCGGCCCTGCTCCAGTGCATGCGAGGAAACCTCTATTGCGCAGTAAGCCGTTCCAGCATCGCGCATGTCTGATAAGTATTGCTGAAGCTGCAGCGACTCCGGCGTCGTACCGGACATCGGGAATGACTTCCCTGCATAACGCATCTCGACTGTACCGATAACGCCAGCGCTTTGCTGGTTATCATTCAATATTCTTTCTATTAAATAGGTTGTTGTTGTTTTTCCGTTCGTTCCCGTTACGCCGATTAATCGCACGGATTGGCTGGGATGTCCGTAATAATGGTCAGCAAGCACAGCCATAGCCAATCTGCTATCCTTCACAATTAGCTGCGGTGCGGCAATGGGCAGCTCTCGCTCAACTACAAAAGCCGTTGCGCCATTCTCAGCCGCTTGAGCCGCATAGTCATGTCCGTCAACGGTATGACCGGGCAGGCATACGAACAAATAGCCGGGTTGCACTTTACGGGAATCTGTCTCTATCCCTGTTACTTCTATATCGCCAGCACCTTGAAGCCTTGCTGTAATGAGGCGTTCAGCCAATTCCGCTAATCGCATGTCTATTCCTCCTAAGTACTGTTACCTATCATTATAGTCAATGGGAATGCGTTATATCATCTTCGTCACCCAAATAAATCCTTATCGTCGAGCCTTTATCCACTCTAGCGCCAGCAGCAGGGGCTTGGCGAACGACCGTATTCCCCGATCCTGCAGAGGTCAGATTGAAGTTCATATTCATATCCTCATAAATATCTGATACGGATTTCCCTACCAGATTAGGTACGGTTACAATGGGCGTCTCTCCGTATTTATACGTTTTTCCAATCTGATCCTTACGCGGCGGAACTTGCAGGATAGAAAGTGCATCTTCCATAATGTTCTTTACAATCGGCGCAGCCACTAATCCCCCGAACTGGATGCCTTGCGGGTTATCGACTGCCACATAAATAACGATCTGAGGGTTATCCGCTGGAGCAAAGCCAATAAATGAAACGATATGCTCATTCGTTGAATATCGCCCGTTGACAACCTTCTGCGCCGTTCCTGTCTTGCCGCCTACCCTGTAGCCATCAATAAAAGCATTACGCCCTGTACCCTTGGCAACTACACTTTCCAGCGCCTCACGCACCTGCTTGGACGTCTGCTCCGATATGACTTGCCTAACCGCCTCTGGCTGCGTTTGCTGTACCATCTTGCCCGTCTCAGGATTCATCCAGCCCTTCGTTACATGCGGTTTATAGAGAGTTCCGCCGTTTACCGCTGCCGATACGGCTGTAATCTGTTGAATAGGCGTTACCGATACCCCTTGACCAAATGCAGTCGTTGCTAGTTCTACAGGACCGACGCGGCTAAGCTTGAACATAATTCCGTTTTCTTCTCCTCCGATATCAATCCCTGTCTTTGTACCGAATCCGAAGTTTTTAATATACTCAAAAAGCTTTTCTTTGCCAAGTCTTTGCCCTAGTGTGACAAAACCAGGATTGCATGAATTTTCCACAACCTCAAGGAAGGTCTGGCTGCCATGCCCGCCCTTCTTCCAGCAGCGGAGCCTTGCCCCGCCTACTTCAATGGCGCCTGGATCGAAAAACATCTCGTTTTTCAAATTAACTTTATTTTCCTCTATAGCAGCAGCAAGCGTAATAATCTTGAATGTCGAGCCAGGCTCGTAGGTCATCCAAATTGGCAGGTTGCGATTATACACCTCGGTAGGCACTTCTTTATATTTATCCGGCTCGAACGTCGGTCTACTTGCCATGCCAAGTATTTCTCCATTATTAGGGTCCATCGCAATTGCAATAATATTGTCAGCTTGCAGCTGCGTCATCGCTTGATCCAGCTCACGCTCAATAACCATTTGAACCTGCTTGTCTATAGTGAGCTGCATCGTAAGCCCTTCCTTAGGCTCCACGTAAATATCGGATGAATTCGGCATTTGCTTTCCTCTAGCATCAGATAGAAAGGACACGTTGCCAGGGATACCGCTCAGCTCATCATCATATTTGGCTTCTACGCCAGTCAAGCCTTGATTATCAATGCCTGTGAATCCAAGCACATGAGCGGCCAAGTTCCCGAATGGATAGAACCGCTTATTATCCTCAGCTACCACTATGCCAGGCAGAGCTAATTCTCTTACCTTCTGCGCTTTTTCCATCGTCATTTTCCTGCCGCCGGGCGCAAGCTTCACCAGCATCGTCTTCTTCTTGCTTAAAGACTTGAGCAGCGTCTCTGGCGTCATATCAAGCAATGGCGCAAGTGTATTCGCTGTCGCCGGCTTGTCTTTTACTTGTGCGAGAATAGCCCACACGGTAGGCGAGCTGACGTTGTAGGCCAGCTTCAGGCCATTGCGATCCCAAATCTCACCTCTTCTTGCTACGTAAGGAATATCACGGCGCCAAGAATTTTCAGCCTTTGCTGACAGCTGCTCGCCTTGCCATAATTGAACATAGGAGAGCCTAATCACTAACGCCAAAAAAGCAAATACACCAATAATCAACACCATGAACAATCGGCGACGCAACGTTACATTGGAAACCTTCATTGCCTTTCCCCCTCCGCCTTATCCTTCGGCAGAGCGTACAGAGACGCTCATTTCCAGCCTATTCAGGACAAGGAGGGGATAGAACAAGCTAGTTCACTTTGGCTGCAGACAAATAGGTTCCAGCTATTCCGCTGGCACCTCTTCTTCCACTTCGCCTTCAACTACGTCACTCTGAGCCGTGGAATCCTCTTCCTTGCTTGTTCCGTCAGTCTCAGAGCCAGTTATAGCAGATCCCGCTCCCAAGGGAGGCTCCAATTGCAGAATCAATTGGCGTGCGCCATTCTTCTGCTCTTCTTTTTGAGAGACTACATAGCCCTCACCCTCGATCTTCACTGGAATACGAAGAACGGAGGCAATTTCAAGTGCATCCCGCAAGGAAATGCCCGTCATATCCGGTACTTTCAGCTTTTCCTTCTGCTCAGTAATGAGATAGATCCGCTGCGTTGGATGAACCGCATCTCCAGCCGCAGGAATTTGTTGAATAACAGTCGTCCCATTCCCAACGACTTCATAACTCAGCGCACGAGCTTTCAGCTCAGTTTTTGCTTGGGACACTTTCTTATCTTTCATGTCAGGCAATTGAACCGTAACCTCTCGACTGGCCGCCTGTTCTTCCGTCTCTTTATAATCAGGAGCAATCCCCATATGGCGTAAGCTTTTATATACAATTTCCTTGAACGCAGGAGCAGCTACGGTTCCCCCGCCAACGAGCGAGTTATTCGGCTCATCGACAACGATATACAAAACGATTTTCGGATTTTCTACAGGCGCATAGCCGATAAACGAAACCACGAATTTCGATTGGGAGTACTTGCCGCCAATAACCTTTTGTGCCGTACCTGTTTTGCCGGCTACGCGATAGCCCTCAATATAAGCATTCTTACCCGTACCATTGACTCGGTCCGATACAACCTGCTCCAAATATTCCCCTACCTTTTGCGAGGATTCCTTGGAGATAACTTGACGCACGAACTTAGGCTCGAACTTCTGGGTCGTCCCTGTTACCGGGTCATAAATTTCTTTGACCAGCTGCGGCTGCATGAGCTTACCGCCATTAGCTACAGCTGCCACTGCCGCTACCTGCTGGATCGGCGTTACTTGAACCTCGCCTTGACCGAACGAAGCTCTGGCAATATCACTCTCGTTATTCGGCTTCACACTAATTCTGCCTGGCAATTCTCCTCCAAGAGCAATCCCTGTTTTCTGCCCAAAGCCAAAGTTGTTGACGTACTGGAGAAACTTATCTCCGCCCATCTTCTGGCCCAGCTTAACAAAGGCTACGTTACTGGAATACTTTAAGCCTTCCAAATAAGTGATCGTCCCCAAATGCCGCCTCACGTCCGTAACATCCTTCGTACCGCGGATAGCCATTCTACCGGAGACATATTTCTCTTCAGGATTGAAGACGCCTTCTTCTACTGCTGCAGCCAGCGTTACTATCTTAAAGGTAGAACCTGGCTCATAGAGTGCCCGTGCTGCATAATTGGCCACATTATTATTATTAAGCTCATACGTATTAGGATTAAAAGATGGCATATTCGCAATGGCCAATATTTCCATCGTGCTTGGATCAGCAGCAATGGCTGTAATTGTCTTTGGATTGTATTCCTTCTGAATCTTCTTCAGGGCTTCCTCGACGTAGCTCTGAATCTCGGTATCAATAGTGAGAGCAATATCCTTGCCATCCTTGGCTGGCTTATAATCGACCTCGCCATTCGTTAATTGGACCCGCTTGCCGTCCTTCTGATACTTTTGATGGCCATTCTCGCCTCTTAATAGATCATCGAAGTACAGCTCTAAGCCGGTCTTCGCCTCATTTTGCTTATCGGTATAGCCAATGACTTGGGATGCGAGCTCTTGACGCGGGTAATAGCGCTTCGAATCATTCATTAAGTAAATGCCGACATCTTTCTTGTCATGCTTCTTCTTCAGCTCTTCGCTGAGCGCCTTGACTTTGTCCGCCAGCTCCTTATCAATCTTCAAGCCTTCCTTATGAATCTCTCGCTGCTGATAGAATTCCCCGTTGTCTTTCTGCATCGTTACAATTTTGCGAAGCGCGCTCTCATCTTTCCCTAGCAGCTTATGAAGACCAGCTATCACATCTTCCTCAATTCCCAGCTTATTGATCATGTCAGGATTAACAGCTACGGTATAAGCGAGCGCATCCATTGCCAGAACATTGCCGGAACGATCCGTTATCGTGCCCCTGCTCGCTACAAGCGTTTCTTCCGCTACCCATCGTTTCTTCGCCATCTCATACCACTGCGCACCATCGACAACCTGAACCCAATAGATTCGACCGATAAGAACAAGAAAAAGGAGGGTCATTACCCCTCCAAACAACAGTGTGCGCACTTTAATTCGTTTCACCATATTGATCACCTATTAGGCGTAGCGGACGTCCCATTAGTTCCCGTATTCACGGTAATGCCGGGCACATCTGTGCTAGCCATCCCTTGTGTCTCTGCCATCTTGCGAATTCTTGCAGGATCATTCAGCATCTCAACTTGTCTCTTGAGCTCGATGATTTCAACGTTCAATGCCTCATACTCATTCGTCTTCTGCTTAATCTCAACGTTCATATTATAGGTTGTGGAGAATTGATTAATAATAACGCCTGCGACTATAACACAAAAAACAATAGTGAGCATGTACAACAGCTTTTCTTGCGTCGGGATCGTTTTTCGTTTGACAACAACTTTTTTCGTTTCCCGAATGACTGGTTTTTTATCGGGTTTGCGCTTTGGCTGCAAAGCCAAATTGCCATTGATATAAGCCAAGCAAAGACCCTCCCCTACCTACAATTTTTCTGCGACACGCAGCTTGGCCGAACGAGCGCGCTGATTAAGCTCCAGCTCCTGCTCGCTTGGAACAATGGGCTTGCGGTTAACTAACCGCAGCGTTCCTGTGCCGCCGCATACACACATTGGGAAATCCGGCGGACAAGTGCATTTTTCAATATATTTCGCAAATAATTGTTTGCAGATTCGATCCTCTAGCGAATGAAACGTAATAACGGATGCTCTGCCTCCAGGAGCAAGGCAGCGTACCGTCTGTTCAAGCGCTTCTTCTTCCGCACCAAGTTCATCATTAACCGCAATTCGCAGTGCTTGAAACGACCGTTTGGCAGGATGGCCTCCCGTTCGTC
Organism: Paenibacillus sp. J22P59; assembly: GCF_059383895.1. Taxonomy (NCBI): domain Bacteria; kingdom Bacillati; phylum Bacillota; class Bacilli; order Caryophanales; family Paenibacillaceae; genus Paenibacillus; species Paenibacillus sp. J22P59. The sequence goes on along the minus strand of NZ_JBXENX010000003.1, from coordinate 239,586 downwards.
TCGTTGCAGCTGGTATTCCTGATTTAATCAGCTCAGCCAGCTCTCCCGTCGTCTCGACGGGTGCCTTCTCACGAGCTTGAATAATTTTGCGAGCGATAGATCTAGCGAATTTCTCCTCGCCATAATGAGAGAGAACACGGGATATCTCACGTTCCTCCCAGCCATTGACAATATCGAAGGCTGTGAGCGCTCCTCCTTGATCCATTCTCATATCAAGCGGAGCGTCATGATTGTAGCTGAAGCCCCGATCGGCTTCATCCAGCTGTGGGCTGGATACGCCAAGATCGAATAAAATCCCATCCACCTGTGGAATCCCATTATCGTCCACAGGCACATTGCACGTTAGCAGCATCTCTTCCAAATAGCGAAAATTGCTTTTGACAAGCGTCACTTTATCCATATAGGGAGCTAGCTTAACGCGAGCATTATTAAGCGCCAGATCATCTTGGTCAAACGCGATTAATCGCCCTCCATCGCTTAAGCGGGATGCGATAAGCTCGCTGTGGCCCGCACCGCCGAGTGTACAGTCGACATATATGCCGCCGGGCTTGATCGCCAAGCCTTCAACCGCCTCTTCCAAAAGCACTGTAATATGCTGAAACACGCTATTGTCCTCCCATTCTCGTTGTCCATTCTAAAAGTTGAAATCGAAATCAACCAATTTCTCGGCAATTTCGTTGAATGTCTGTTCTGACTGCTCATAGTAGCCTTCCCATGTCGCCTTGCTCCATATTTCTACTCGACTGGATACGCCAAGCACCATGCAATCCTTATCCAGCTTGGCATATTCACGGAGATGACCTGGCAGGTTTACCCTTCCCTGTTTATCCAATTCGCATTCCGTTGCTCCGGAAAAGAAAAACCGGGTAAACGCACGAGCATCCGACTTCATCAGCGGCAACGTTTTGAGCTTTTGCTCAAGTACGCTCCACTCGCTCATCGGATACACGAATAAGCAGTTATCAAGACCTCTTGTTGCAATGAAGGAGGTGCCAAGCGATTCACGGAATTTGGATGGAATAATAATTCGGCCTTTCTCATCAATGCTATGTTGGTATTCCCCCATAAACATAAGGCCGCTCCACCTCTTCCCCCAAACTCACCACTTTGCTCCACTTTTCCCCACTAAGATACAGTAGTTCGCCGCTAAAAATAAAAATCCTGCTCTGGGAGCAGGATTTTATGAAAAAAGATTTCAAACGATTGTTCCCCAGATTTCTATCCCGGGAACAATCGCTTCTACATCTATATAGACAACGCTTAGAAATCCAGCTAAATCAACAGGATGCTTTCCTCCTTATTTAAAAGAAGCAAAACCTTGATCCACCATAACAACACTGCCAGTAATCGCTTCAGCCTCATCCAAGGAAAGAAGATATACGGAGCCTGCTACAACCTCTGGTTTGGTCAATTCACCGCCCATAACTTTCGCACGCATGCTATCGAGCATTCCTTTGTCCTTGAAGCCTTGGATAATTGGGGTATCCACTGCGCCTGGCGCTACAGCAACGACACGAATGCCATGCGGTGCAAGCTCTAGGGCAGCTGATTTACTCATCATAATAACCGCGCCTTTCGTTGCGTGATAAGCAAAGGTTCCATAAGAAGCCAGAAATCCGAATACGGATGCGGTATTTATAATAACACCACGGATACCAAGCTCCTTCATCTTCCGGCCAGCTGCGATAATGCCATAAGCAACACCGTGCTGGTTAATTGCAATCGTACGGTGATACAAATCCATATTTTGCTCAAGCACAGGTCCTGCTCCACCAATTCCTGCATTGTTAAACATAACATCAATTCGGCCATATGCTTGCACTGCTGCCTCGACTAATGCTTCTACTTCCTCTTGCTTGGAGACATCGACTTTTACAAACGTCGCTTCTCCGCCCGCATTTTTAATCAGCTCAACTGTTTCTTGACCGCCCGCTTCATTATAATCAGCTACGACTACCCTGTCGCCTTTGCTAGCGAATTTGATACAGGTCTCACGACCAATCCCGCTTGCTCCCCCAGTGATCACTGCTACTCTTGTTGTATTCATCTTAATTCCTCCTGTTGGTTAATTCATCGGGTAACTATTCTTATTGTACTTCCATCTATTAATTAAGTATATTTAAACAAAATAAGGTATAACTTAAGTTATACTTAATTAAAATAGTTGAATAAGGAAGTGATTATTATCCAGCTTGACCAATTAGAGCTTATCGTAGAAGTAGCCAAGACAGGCTCATTAACGAGCGCCTCCCAGAACCGACATGTCACATTATCTGCGGTCAGCCAGTCCATTTCTCATCTAGAAGATGAGCTTCAGGTCACCCTGTTCAAAAGATCAAGAAATGGAACCGTTCCAACTATTGAAGGATCTATCATTATTAAGAAAGCTGCCGAAGTATTAAGCAAGCTGCAAGAGCTCAAGCTTGAGGCCCAATTATACTCAGATATACAAACCGGTGAGCTTCGTCTTGCTTCTATTCCTGGCCCCTTATCCTTATTAATAAATAGTATCGTGAACTTCAAAAGGGATTATCCGCTCATCCAGATGGAAATGACAGAAAAAAGCACGACAGAGATTATTGACGATATTCAGCATAATCGAGCGGATATTGGATTGATTCTATTATTCGAGGATTTGATAGAGCGTAAACCGAACTTGTCCTTCGGCAGGCTCTTGGAAGGTAAAATCGTCGTTGGTGTGAGCAGGCAATCTCCCCTTGCCCTCAGAAAGTCCATTACACCTGAGGATTTGCTGCATCACCCAATCGTTCTATATAAGGATGATTATCTGAAATGGTATGTCGAGCAGTTTGAAGAGGCCTATGGCAAACTGAACACTTTATTTTACACCAACAATACAGTTGCCATACTGAGGGCGGTGTCAGAAGGCTCGGCTATCACCGTAGGACTGGATTTCTCCTTTACTGACTCTGTCTCCTCAGATATCGTCAAGCTCCAGTTGGAGCTTCCAATACAGAAGACAGTCCATCTAGGCTGGGTAAGCTTGAACGTAGAGCATCTCCCTAAAGCCTCACGTTTATTTATTAATAAACTGGCCTTTGAGCTAGGCTAGTCGTCTTGAGAAAATAAAGTGTTAGACGGACCATAGAAAAGGATGGCAGCGGAAATCTTAGGACTCGAAAATAGAGTCTTAGACTTCCGCTGCCATCATTGAGCTAACGTTCTCTGTTAGTTGAATGTTCACTATTGGAATGAATCAAAGCACTTTTTTCTGGATGCTTTTAGTTCAACCAACTTTTCTTGATCAAACTTCTTTCTTATGCGCAGGACTATATCTGGGCCTTTTATGAAATGACTATTGTGACGTTATTGCGCTGAAATCTCGAATTTCGTGCCGGCATTGCCAGCAAAAACAATAGAGCCTCCCGCGGGTAACTCAACCTGTTCCTTGCCCCCGATAATACTAAAGTAGGTGCATAATCCCGTTGCATTATAAACGGCGAAGGAAGCGTTCAAGGGGATGTTCACCTTAATGGTCTTACCTCCGTCTTCGTCGCTTATCGTATACCATTGTGCGTATCCGTCGGATTGAATCGTAACGGTTGATTTTTTAGCGAAGTTAGAAGGCTTCACGGCATCCTCATTCACTAAGATGACCCCGCCCAAATTCAAGTACTCAACGCCTTCCTGTGTAAAAAACGTATAGCTTGTGAGATCCCGCCCATTCATTCCCGGTATTTGCAATTCGGAGACAGCTGAATTCGGGCCAGTTATTCGGTTATCCAACACGTATCCTGGTAACTGTGTGGACACATTCAATTCAAAGATTTTGGACGCCAAATAAGAAATCGATGTGTACTTCTCATTCAGCACATAATACTTCTTCCCGTCGCGCTTATCCCATGCCTCTATTGTCTCTGCCGGAAGATCTTGGGGCTGGAGCTTCTCGGCGCTGTACACAGCTAGAGCAATCTGCCCAAGACTTGTGATAGAAGCGTATTGACGAAGCCATAAGTAGGTACGCCCGTTCTCCTCCGTCACGAAGCTGACCACCCTATTCCCATCGCTACTCCGGAACGTGCCGTCTGCCGAATAATAGTAGCTCTCGGGTGGAGCAACGGGTTGCTTCGAAGTAACGGATATGATGCCACTTTCGGTAATATCTATTTTTTTCAATGTACGTGATGAGCCATAGATTCCCGAATATTGCAGCATGGACTTCGGCATATCGGCAATATCCGGTGTGCCGTAGGACTTCTCAGCCTTGAATTCAGCAATTATACCTTTCTCCTTCAGCGCCTGAAGCAAGATTTCGTTCGCCAAAAGCTGGTCGGTCGTACTTGCCCCGCCGGAAGAGACGACAGCTGCCGCTATGCCCAGCTCGGGAAGCACAACAAGGGAGGCGTGATAGAGAACCGTATCCCCGCCTTTGGTTAGTGCCTTTATCCCATATTCGCTGAAGGGATACAGATTGACGCTGTCCCAGCCAAGACCGTATTCGATTGAGTTGTCTGCATCATCAGGCCACAACGGCGTCTTATACTCATTTTGCGCCATGGCTGCAGCCGATTTACGAGACAAAACTTCTTCCGCTTCTCCCGTGAAAACTTGCGAGAATCGGATTAAATCCTCCGCCGTGGAATAAATGCCGCCCGATCCGATTGTGTTGATCGTCTCGTTGGGAAGTTGTCCTGCATATTCAGGATAATAAAGTCCCGCCATATTCGCTGTGTCCAAAGAATCAAGTGGCGTCTTTTCCGTAGGCGATAGAACCTGGAAGCTTAGATATTCAGATCGCTTCATCCCTTCCGCCTAACAAAGAAAAAAACAGTCCCAAAAATCATCTTCATGATTTTTGGGACTGTTCCTTCTTCCATTGGTATTCCTATTTATTCATGTTCATTCCAGCTGGCGAGATAAGCAATTTGCTCATCAGTAAGCGTATCAATGCTAATTCCCAAGGAATCTAATTTAAATCGAGCAACCTGCTCATCCAGCTCGTACGGCACATTAACTACTGTGCTGCCAAGAGCTTTATACTGTTCGTTCACGTAACGAAGTCCAAGCGCCTGCAAAGCAAATGTCGTATCCATAATTTCTGCTGGATGTCCGTCACCTGCAGCTAGATTCACAAGGCGGCCTTCTGCCAGCACATAGATGCTGCGTCCGTCCTTCAGCTTATATTCTTCAATGTTGCGGCGAACGGTCCGAATTTCTGTTGCTCGTGCAGCAAGCTGCGGCTTGTTGAACTCCACGTCAAAGTGTCCCGCATTGGACAAAATAGCGCCGTTCTTCATGACTTCATAATGCTCGTCACGGATACAATCTTTATTGCCTGTTACCGTAATGAACAGTTCGCCTACTTTTGCCGCCTCAATCATTGGCAGCACGGTAAATCCGTCCATGTAAGCTTCAACAGCCTTGATTGCATCAATTTCCGTCACCACTACGTTTGCGCCCATGCCTTTAGCCCGCATGGCAACCCCTTTGCCGCACCAGCCGTAGCCAACTACAACAACGGTTTTCCCTGCAACAACTAGATTAGTCGTGCGGTTAATGCCATCAAATACGGATTGTCCAGTACCATAACGGTTATCAAATAAATATTTGCAATACGCATCATTAACAGCGACCATAGGGAACTGCAGCTTGCCTTCCTTCTCCATCGCCTTCAAACGGATAATGCCCGTCGTTGTTTCCTCAGCTCCGCCTCGAACGTTCACACGAAGATCCTCGCGCTCTGTATGAAGAAGAGTAACCAAGTCGCCGCCATCGTCGATAATGAGGTCTGGCTTGCTTTCAAGTGATTTCACCAGCAATTCCTTATATTCAGCTGGCTCCGGATTGTATTTAGCAAATACAGTAATACCGTCCTCAACCAATGCAGCACATACATCATCCTGTGTAGATAATGGGTTGCTGCCCGTAATGGTTACATCGGCACCGCCAGCTTTTACTACTTTAGCCAAATAAGCAGTCTTTGCTTCCAAGTGGAGCGATATTGTAACTTTCAATCCTTTGAATGGCTGCTCTTTCTCAAACTGCTCACGTATCCGGTTCAATACAGGCATGTGGGCACTAACCCAGTCAATTTTGAGGTGCCCCTCTGGCGCTAATGCGATGTCAGTAATAATGCTGTTTTCAATTGAACTCATTGAATACCCTCCTAATAATTATAAATAAATGATTTGATGTCCGCCGTTGCGGCTGTAAGGCACCTCAAGCAGCTTATCAAGCCATGCCGTCCCGTATCGGTTCCAATACCCGACCATCGTAATGACTCTTTCCTGAGGCTTGCCTGATGGCCATAGAGACAACGCGATTCTATCCAACTGACGGGTAGACGCTTCATACTGCTTGTTGAAGGCATCCTTCGTCTTGGATTCCAGATATTCAATTTGCTCAATGATTTTCTGACGGTTCGTCTCGCCCAGCTTCGCCAGCCCAGGCTGAATAGAGGATGCTAGTTCTAGCAGTGGACCGTACATATCGAGGAAAGATTCTTTTGCTGATGCAAATTGCTCATCTATAGACAACTGATCTTGATCCGTCAGCCACTGCTGTTTCCTCTCAGCGAATCGAACGGCTACATCATCGAATGACAAATCATATTTTACCATATTCTTGGCAATTGTGCCTTCTATTAAAGTAAACGACATTCTCGGGAGTATAATCGGCATCTCCATATCTAATTGGCGGAAAGCATCTCCAGTTAGTGCCCAATAAGCAATTTCGCCAGATCCCAGCACAGTACCAAGCACAGGCAATAAATAATCCTGCATCAAGGGCCTAGTCAGTACATTATTGCTGAGCTGCCCAGGCTGTTCATCTGCTAGCTCAAGCAGCTGCTCCTTCGTCCACGAAGCAGTAGCCTTGCGATCCTGAAATCCCCCTTCTACTTTATGCAGCAAAGTGCGTTCGTCGCCTTTGGATGACTGAAAAACGAATAAATTAGCGCTTCCTGGCACGACATCCGCTTGAAGCGTGTAGCCAAGCTCCTTCACTCTGTCGGCTGCAGCCGTATAAGATTGTTCGAGCTCATCGTTACGTTCAATGAGGCGGCGGAACATCGGTGATTCCAGCTTGCGCAGCTCGGCATCATCTGCATCCAGAAGAACGAGGCCCTCCTTGCTGAGCAAGTAGCTTAATACGCCTGCGAACAGATCCGATAACGAGCGGGATTGTTCTGCCGTCTGAGCAAGCTGCTCAAGCAGAGCTGGCTTGAACTCTGAATGCGGCAAAGCGGCATTCAGCTCTTCAATTAACCTGCTCCACGTATCAGCATCCACTGCTGTACGGCTCACGGATGTTCTTGCTTCACCTGGACGCGGAATCGATAGCTTGCGCAGCTCTTGCTCTGCAGTTACCACATAAGCATGATTCACTTCATCCCAGTCATGATCCTCCCCCGCTATCCAAAAGACAGGCACCACTGTTCTGCCTAGCAATTGTGAGGACCACTTCGCTGCACCAATAATGGATACAGCTTTATGTATGACTAATAAAGGGCCTGTCCAAAGACCAGCCTGCTGTCCTCCAACGATAACCGGTGCTCCATCTGCAATAGCTTGAACCGCAGCAAGTCCTTCTGGTGCCGCATGGAATCGGCTGTTGTAGCGTCGCAGCACTTCAGCGACTGCCCCTACATCCGCACGCGAATGAGCAGTTGCATCCAGTCTCTTCGAACGTGTAATCCAATCCTGCTCCCGCTGAGGATGATAGCCAAACAAGGCTTCGACTTGCTCATCTGTCCGATTTATATACGCCTCTGTAATCGGCTGGGCGCTTGGTAAATGATAGGCTTCTGTTGTCATAGCGCAGCCATTACCCCCTAATTTGTGTGATGACCTTTATTTGTCTTCATTGTTCTTCAAGTACAACCTGATTGTACACAATTGAGGAGTGATGCGTCAAAAAGAAAAACGGCCCCATCGTTAGGCCGTCCATTATTATATCGAAAATATCGTCTGCCCTATCCCAATAATCATTAAAAGCAAATACAGGATGCTCATGGTGAAGAAACCAAGCCGCCAGACTGCACGGAAAATTCGCTTCACATCGACGCTCCCGCGCTTGCGGAATTGGGCATTGCCGAGCAAACCGCCAATAATAAGCATGAAGAGAATAATGCCATAAATACCGAATCGACTGCCGAACAATTCATTAAATAATACAGCTACAATTCCAATTAATAAGGCAGTGGTTACATCCATCGCCAATCGAAATGATTTTTTGCGGTCCTTAATGTAGGCGCCATAACCGTAATAAATAATAACAAAAGGTATGACAGGGATAAGAGCCAAAACCGCATACATATATTTTAGAGATACTAATATTTCTGTCATCAGCATTTCCCCCTCTATCTATTCCCTTGCCAGCCTCTGCACTATAGCGCTTACTGAATCATTTAGAGGCGAAGGAATTTCCTTGCGTCTAGCAATAGAAGCAACTCCTCCGTTAATCCAATCAATCTCTGTTAAACGCTCCGCACGCACATCACTTAGCATAGAAGATATATTCAAGGAGGTCGACTCACACACCTGCAGAATACGTTCCCAGCCTTCCTCCGCCTGTTTCATGCCGTCAGCAGCTAATATGGAGGCGGTCTCCTCATATAAGGCACGCATCAGCCGTCTACGGGCTGGATTCTTCGGAAGCTCCCCATTCGTCACATCAAATATAGCAGTTAGCGGGTTGATCACCGCATTAACCAGAAGTTTTTGGTAAATTCGATCCTTCATCTGATTCGACATAAACGCGCTGAATCCTGCCGATTTCAATACATTAATCAACATTTTTTGTACACAATCCTTATTTTGGTCCATATTGCTCGACTTTTCGCTATTATGTATCTCGTTTGCCAGGCCGAACCATAGTTCGCCTCTTCCGGTACACTGGACGGTACCGACCTCTAGCCGTCTGGCTCCAACTGAGGTCACACCAGCATATAAATTAGGAGTATGCAATCTTCCCTCTAACTTTTCTAAATGACCAATGCCGTTTTGCAAGCAGAGCAAAGAGGATTCCTTAGTAAGCAAACATGCAAGGCCATCTATTAAAGCGTCATCAATATGGCTTTGTTTAACTGTGAGAATAACCCAATGAGGAATCCCTCTGCCTAGATTGTGCAGCTCCCAGCTATCTTCCAGACTATGGCTGCCAATGGATATGCTCTGGGCCATTCCGTTCTGATCAATGAGCTTGATTCCTTCGGATCGCAGCCACGCAGCCTGCGACTCTGTTCTCGTCCACACCGTAGTATTGGGATGAACCTGGACGAGCATTGCTGCATGCAGCAATCCAATGGCCCCGCCTCCAACAATATCAATCCTCAATCTTCGTTCCCTCCGTCTTATCTAGATGCCCCTATCATAGCACAGCCAGTCTTAACGATTTCTAAACAAGTCTAACAAAATATAGAACGGGAGAATAACATAAGAATAAAATAACGCAAAAGCTCCACCATACGAATATGGTGGAGCTTTTGCGTTATTCAATGCGTTCCAGATTCCCGTTCGCATCCATTTTGAATCGCGGCTTAGCTTCCTCATCATGAGTAAGGACGGTCAATCGTCGAGCCCGATCCATAATTTGTATTAATGTTTTGTAGTCATCATTAACAGCCCGATAATCGGTCTGCACGTTATTCACTTCTTTAGACAATCTCTCATTATCCCGGCGCAAGCGCTCCAGCTCTTCTTCTTTCTCTTTTAGCTCTTTCTCGAAAGACTTGATCTGCCGACTCACATCCTGATAGGTTGATTTGAACTGGCGCAGGAAGCGAATAACGGAGTCAACAGATAACCCCTCTTCGGTTGTTGTCGTAGCTATATCCGATCTGAATGATCTTTCTTCCGTCTCGAACACAGCTATAGAAGAGACATGCGGCGTTGCTACAATCGCTTGTTTCTTTAAATAATTGCGTTTCTGTCGCTGCTGCTTGGCGATTTGAATCGCTTCCTCGTACCGTTTGCGAACACAGCTGTTCCAACGGAATCCACATGCTGCAGAAGTCCGTGCAATTCGTTCGCCAACCTCCTCAAAAGCTGCAAGCTGGGTACTGCCCTCTCTAATATGGCGCAAGGTAACCTCGGCGAGTATAAGATCATCGTCCGGACTCCAAGCATCTTGTCTGACTGCTGTCATGCGACCAAAACCTCCTAACGTAAAGGCGCTTACTTTATCTCTATGCCCTTGGTAGAGTTCATAGAATCTATTGGATACTAATTTGTATAACCAAATTTTTGAAAGCTCATACATAATTAATTGGAATACAGCGCAAACTGTATAGGAAACCAAGCTCTAGGAAGATAATCAGACAAATAATTGCAAATTCATCCATGTTGCTTGTTTACACTGTTATCTCCAAACGTTATAATGTACAATAGAAATTCTGGTAAAGTGAAGGGGGGATTTTTTCATGGCACGCATGTATCGGGTACTCGGTTTTTGGACACTTGTGATCGGTTTGATGGCTTTCGCAGGTCACATGACTGAATTCGCACTTCTCTTTTTCGCCCAAACAATCGCATTCGTATTTTTGGGGTACCTCAACTTTTCCGAAAGAACGTACATAGTCATGTTCTGGGGTTACATGCTTATTTCGTTTGTAGGCTTCACTTACTGGAGCGTATTCAAAATGGGCATGCCATTCTAATCACAATCGCAGCAAAAAGAAAGATGCACTCCTCATGAGTGCATCTTTCTTTTGTTTATTCGCTTTTCTCCAAAATCATGACTTTGAAGGCTTCGCTCATCCCGTCGCTGAGCAGAAGCTGGCGGACTGAACGATTCCATCTTGCAGCTTCGCTGAATGGATCAGTGGTCACAGGAGCACGAAGAAGCCCCAAAGCCCCGTAGTCCACTAAAAACTGCTTCTGCGTGTCATAATAGGCAACCTTCCAGCCTGCCTCCTCCGCAGCTTTTCGCACAAATGTGAATGGAACATGAGCCGTTATATCCTGCCGGCCTACTCGCTCAAATGGCAGATCCGAGGCTAGATGCTCGGAATAACAGAGCAGTGTGCCTTTCATTCGATGAGCCGCAGTGTATTCTTCCGCCTCATGCCCATAATCAAGGAGGATAACAGCTCCTCTCGTTACAACCTTCCCGAGTTTTTGCAGCCACAGGCCGGCATCCGGATTAATCTCTGTCTGCTGCCCTTCCAGCAGCTTAATCCCATCTTGCTCCAACCAATCTATGATTCGATGATCAGATAAAGGCATATGTACATAATGAAAGCCCAGCTCTGCTGTACCCGCAACGCCCAATTCCACAATCGCTCCATTCGCCTTCTCCACACGATGGACGGGGAAGGCATCAAGCAGCTCATTAGCAAGAATAACGACAGGACGGTCCCCCCACAGCTGAGGCTGCTCCCACGCTTGCTCTGACGTCAAGGCTACTGGGGGCTCCCAATTCCCATCTACTGTGGATGAATTCGCTATGGCTGCGCCAGCCGCCCGTAAATGCTCTGGGTGATCTTCGATGATGAATGACCTCACTTTATACGGTACAGCTCCCGCACGCCTATCCCACGACGCGCTAAGCTGTGAGGACAACCTGCCAGTACCGGCTCCCCACTCAATCAGATTCACATCGGCGGCTGTCTTCGAGAAGTACTCGCTCAGAAACGAAGCCAAGCATTCTGCTAAAATCGTCCCTACTGCAGAGCTTGTATAAAAATCGCCAGATCTGCCTATACGCACTGGACCACTACGATAGTACCCGGCCTGCTCATCATAGAGACAAAGCCTCATATATTCCTTAAAGCTAATACAGGGCACTCGTTCTCTTCCCCCAAGCCCAATTCCAGCACCTACTGGGGGCTGCTCCTTGATTAGTGCTGCTATGCGTTGCATGAGCCCTTTGTTTTCCATAGACTTGTTCATCCTTCTCTTGTTCTAAGATATAATAGACTGCATACAATGATTGCTGTACAGGCCTAGCAAAGAGATTTCTTTCAGAGAGGAGACTGTGCCTATGAAGTTCCAGAGTATTAGTATTATCCTCAGAGTGAGCCCTATCTTCCTTATCGTTGCTTTATTGGCCGCTGTGATGTCTCCTGTAATGGCCGAACCTAGCTCATTATTAGCAGAGGACAGCAAGCAGCTGCTGGAAAAAAGCTTATCCGTCGTGGAAATTGATAAAGAAATTAGCCGTATTCAATTACAGCAGCAAAACTTAAGCAAAGAACTAGAGCAAACCGAGCTCCAATTACATAACCAAGAACAAAAAATGATAGCTAAACGAGAAGAAGCAGGCAAAGTGCTGCGTGCTTATTATATGGGAGAAAGGGACTTTCTTCTTGCTGCGCTTTTATCCTTCAATTCGTTGGGAGATTTATTTGCCATGCTCGATTATATCGATATTATATTTGCAAAAGATAGAGATGCCTTGAACAGCTATCAGGAGCATTATGACAGCCTGACAGCCAGTTATGCGAAGCTTGCGGAGAAGAGCGACGAATTATCCGAGATCGAGCAACGGCTTCATACACAGAGAGAGCGTGTCCTCCTTCTGGAGAAGCAAATCGATGAGGAGCTTGCAGGACGTCCAGATTCTGAGCGCCTGAGGCTGATGATGATGGAGCTCACTAATTATTGGGAAACGGTTGGTATCCATGAGGTCGAGCAATATTTTGGCGCCCTGGCAAGTGCGATGCAGAATCTCCCCGGTTGGGTTCAGGATAACAAGCATTTATTGGAAATTAAAGGCTTCAACTACACCCTCCGTGTACCGGAGGATGCACTGAATAAGTTCCTGCGTGAACAAGACGAAAGATTCAACAACTTCTCCTTCTCCTTCCAAGAAGGCTCTGTAACAGCCTCTGGCAAAAGAGATGATATCGAGCTGACTGTAACAGGTCATTACACGGTCATAGAAGAGCCTGCTAACGGCATTAAATTCCATATTGATGAACTATTATTCAACGGCTTCTCTTTACCCGATACGACACGGCAAGCATTAGAGGAAAGATTCGACCTCGGCTTCTATCCCAGCTTGATTGTTTCATTCGTTAAAGCTACTGACGTAGAGATTGATAATGGAGAGCTTATCGTAAAACTGCGTGTGAAATTATAAATCTTCACGGTGAATCGAATCCATAAACGTCTTTCTGTCAATGCTCCCGGTTACGTATTTAGTCCAATATTTCTCCGCCCTTTCCCATTCAACTGGCCAATCTGGTTCAGGCGTCGATGGAAGAGACTCTTCGTTCAGCAGCGGCAGCCACCAAGTAGGCAGCTTGCGAGCAAGTATGCTCAGGTGATCTGCATTCTCCTCAAACATTCTGTTGTTTGCCGGGAGCTTGTGGAACAAATTATAGGTTTTTCGCTGCTGCATATCGCTTGTAATCTCTTGTATCCATAAGAATGCGTCATCCCTGACTTTACTGCTCGAGGAAACGACAAAGGCTCTGCTATTCAGCCATACATGCTGTAATTTATCTTTATCAAGCAGTAGCTTTCCCTTCTCTTCCGAAGAAAGCTTGCTGTAAGTAGACCATGACAAAACAGTAGAAAGCAGCTTCTGACTCTCCATCTCTGAAGCCAGGGAGGATGGGTTGCTTGCTGGGCGAAAGCTGGCAATGGGTGATTCTTGCATCTCCAGCCATCCTAGCTTCTCTTCCATTGAAGCCTTTCCCTTACTGCTCGAAGAGAAATAGACGGCCTGGGACTCTGGCGTCGACCATGCGTCTAGCCAAGCGATAATTGCCTGAAGATCATAAGAAGCCGGCTGCAAAACCTTCGCTCCTTCAAACTGCTCATTCATTTCACTTACCAGCAGCATGAAATCCTCCCACTTCTGCGGAGGTTTATCGTAGCCCAAATCCTTCAGCAATTGCTTATTCCACACTAGCATGTAAGGATCTGTATCATATGGAATTCCCCAGAGGTAGTTATTCCATCTAACAGGTGCCAGCAAATTCAAGGGCTGCGAGGCCCCCATCTCTACTGCCTTCATACGATCCACTGACGATATCAGGCCATTCACAGCGAATCCATGGACCCATCCGCTCTCCATTAACATAATATCGGAGGACTTTTCAATCTCAAGATCTTCTTTCCAAGTCGTATAGACGGATGAATCCGGCTTGGCATTATTCAAATTGACCGTTATATGCGGATATTTTGTCATAAACATCTCAGTAGCTGCACAAAGCAGCTTAAATTCCAGACCATCCATGTAAACGTTTACAACAATCGTATTTATAGGTTCAGCTTCAGTATCTCCTGCTGCTGGCTTCTGGTTAGCTATGAAATTCTGGGTATCTAAAGATGATGGGTTGACATTGTTCAATAACCGCACAAGCAGAAATATAACTAATATAATGGCTCCCGAAATAAGCACGGTATACTTCCTTGCAGTCATTGCCAGTTCCACCCCTTCCCGTTCCTAACCTCACAATTATAATAGCAATATTATGGATTATTGTCCAAGAAAGCTTTAATTTTCCACACCTAACAAGGGCGACCTGCGCGAAGCAGGCCGCCCTTTGCTTTATTATAATAATACCTATAAAGCAGACTAGAGCAAATCAGCAGCGAGCTGAGCCAGCTTCGATCGCTCTCCTTTCTCTAAGGTAATATGACCACTTATCCCCTCATTCTTGAAATGCTCAACGATATGCGTCAGACCATTGCTGATCGAGTCCAAATAAGGATGATCAATCTGCTCGGGATCACCCATTAATACGATTTTGCTTCCCTCGCCTACACGGGAGACGATCGTCTTCACTTCATGCTTCGTCAAGTTTTGCGCCTCGTCAATAATAATGAATTGTCCAGGGATCGAGCGTCCCCGAATATAAGTCAAGGCTTCAACTTGTATGCTTCCAAGCCCCATTAAAATTTTATCAATATCGCCGGATTTTTTCGTATCGAACAGAAATTCCAAATTATCATAGATAGGCTGCATCCAAGGTCTAAGCTTCTCTTCTTTCTCCCCTGGCAAATACCCGATATCTTTGCCCATCGGAACGACCGGACGGGCAATTAGCAGCTTCTTATACTTATGCTCATCCTCTACCTTCAACAAGCCGGCAGCAAGCGCGAGCAGTGTTTTCCCGGTCCCTGCTTTGCCGCTAAGGGTGACAAGCGGAATATCATCGTTAAGGAGCAGTTCCAGCGCCATCCTCTGCTGCGCATTCCTTGCCGTAATGCCCCAGACCGGATCATTGCTCAAGTAGAGCGGCTCCAGCCTCGCTCCATCTGAGGTTACCTTGAGCAACGCCGATTTGGATGTTCCCATCTCATCACGGAGAATAACGAACTCATTAGGCCTCAGCTTATTGCCCAGCTGCAAATTATTAATCGTTAAAAAACGAAAGGTATAAAATTCATCAATGACCGAAGGATGTACAAACAACGTTAAATAGCCGGAGTAGAAATCCGTATTCGTGATCGTTCTATCAGATAAATAATCCTGTGCCATTAAATCGAGCACATCCGCCTTAATCCGTACGAGAACATCCTTGCTCACAAGTACTACACTGCTCGTTTCTTGCCGCTCTAGCTGCTCTAGGTGATAATTGAGCGCCACCGCCAGTATCCGATTGTCATTAGACATCTCGCCGAACATTTCTTGTACTCGGACGAAGCTGCGGTGATTAAGCTCTACCTTAAGAACGCCTCCCCCAGGCAATGGAATGCCTTCATGCAGCCGTCCCTTTTGACGCATGCCATCAAGAAGCCGAGAAACGGAACGGGCATTGCGCCCCAATTCATCAGCCAGCCTCTTCTTCGAGTCAATCTCTTCTAACACCACCGCGGGAATGATAACTTCATTATCGTCGAAGGCAAAGATCGCTTGCGGATCATGAAGCAGTACATTAGTGTCGAGCACGAAAATTTTTTTCATGAGAACCCTCCCGGCGTTGGTCATTCAATCACAAGCATACATAGCCGTACTTGGGTACGGGTACAATACAGTTGAACGGACGATCTGCAACAAGAAAGACGAGGTGGCGTACATGTACAAATGGTTGGTTGCGTTAATCGCACTTAGTCTTATAGCCGTAGGCTGCGGCACCGTCGCCAGAAACGACACATCACCCTCTCCACAAAATAATGGCGCGGTTCGTGCGCAGCAGACGAATCCCCAGAAAAAAGAAATTACGAATTCAGCAGAAGTTACGCAGCATCTCGAACAATTAGCCAAAGGAGTCCAAGGGGTTAAGGGTGCACATTGTGTTGTACTCGGTAATACCGCGATCGTCGGAATCGATGTAGACAGTACGCTGGATCGTTCCAGAGTAGGCACCATTAAATATTCGGTAGCCGAAGCGCTGCACAATGATCCTTACGGTATTGATGCTATCGTAACAGCCGACATGGACTTATCACAGCGGCTGAACGAAGTCGGAGCTGACATTAGAAGAGGCAAGCCCTTCTCCGGATTTGCCGAAGAATTAGCTGACATAATGGGGCGTATCGTCCCGCAGATGCCCCGCGATGTCCTGCCGCAAAATACACAGCCAGCGCCTATGATGAAACAAAGTAAATAACACAAAAAGCCTAGTGATTAATCTCACTAGGCTTTTTTCATCATGACAAACCCTTGTCCAAACTTGCTTGTCACCATATTCAAATAGGTCATTTCAAAAATGGGCTGAACGACTAGGTGTTCTGCGGGTACGATCATCCGTGTGACCTCCTTCTTACGGGAATCAAATCGGTAACGTATCCTTATTATATCCATTAATGGATCGCTAGTCTACGGCTATTCAGCCATTTTTGCTTGAAGTGCTGCACGCGCTTCTTCGAGCTTAGCTTCATTCACATAGACATATGGGCTCTTCCAATTGCCTTCCAATGGAATGAAGGTAACATCCGAGCTGCTAATGCCAAGATAAGCTGCCATCATGTTCTTGATCTCAGAGGATGGCATATCAATTGTCATATTATCTCCAACCGCCTCAATGACCTCACCCATTCTGGCAATTCCACCCAATGACTTCATCTTGTCCACAATTGCGCCAATCACTTCCGTCTCTCGCTTATTGCGGTCAAAGTCACTTGACATGTTCTTGCCATCATTGGATTGACGATATCGAACGAAGTCGAGCGCATTGTCTCCATCGAGAACCTGCAGACCCTTTTTCAAGTTAATATCGGTTCCATCAAAAGAATCTTTATAGCGCATATTCATGTCTACATTCACTTGAACACCGCCAAGTGCATCAACCACGTCTATGAAGCCTTTGAAATTAATGACAGCCGTATATTTCGTCTCGATCCCGAAATAGCTTCCGAGCATTTCACGAATAGCGCGCTTGGCATCGGCCTCAGCCGCTTCCTTTTCCATCTTCTTCTCATTAATAGCCTGACGATAGAAAGCATTATAATGGCCGTTTGCTTTGCGCTTGGCATAGCCCTCTTGCTCAAGCAGAGAATCACGTGGAATAGATACGACTGTTGCCGATTTGGTATTCGGGTTGAATGCAGCAACCATCATAACATCGGTGTTCATTCCCCCGGCCTTCGGCCTATAATCAAGACCGAGCAAAACCATGGCAACTGACTTCTTCTTCACGGATTCCGCCGGCGGAATCGGCTTGGCTGCCTCAGTCCCTATATTATCAATCGCTTGATTGGCTTTATTAGCAATATAGCCAAGGTACACGGCGATTAAGATAAGAACCGCAACCAATACGAGCAGCAGCGTACGCCATACACGACGTTTTTTGGGCTTTTTTGATTTTTTAGAACTTTTGGATTGAGCTGGTACAGCCTGTCTGCCTCTAGGAGGCAATGAAGTCGAACCTTGTGTCATCTTAACTCACCTTCGAATCAGTTGTATTTCGGATTCGATCGGATGTCAGCGAGCAGTTGCTCTGCCGCTTCAAGGGGATACATCTGCAGCTTCGTGCTTCCGTTCCGCTCGAATTTGACATGAACCATCGTCTCATCCGTCTTCGCAATATGCAGCCCGGACACCCCATGATCCTCCGTTAATACTTGAACGAAGAAGTCACGTGTATCCGCAGCTGCGCGGTCATCTAACCTGGCATTGGCAACGAGTTCAATCTGCAACCAATTGAACAAAGCGTCATCAAACGTCATTTGCTGGGATCCGCTTCCTTCATGGCGCCGTTGCCGGCCCGTTTGCTTTTCCATTGGTCATAAAGCTGTCGTCCGCGAAGCATAAGCATCATCAAGACGGCAATCCCCATACATTGGATAATCGGAAGCTTATCGATCTGCAAGATCATCAGGACGAACGAGCCGATGATCATCACGACATAGACCATAACTTCCTTGAGAATCGGAAGCTTCTCGCTATTGGCCCGAAATACTTTATTGAAGATATAGATGGTAAAGCCCAGTATAAGCAAATAGGAAACGAGGGGATGCTCACTCAGCCATTCCTGCATGCCGTTAACCTCCTAAACAAGCTCGCATTTGGTTAGACACTTGTTTTGCGGTGCTTCTCTGCACGTTCGCGCTCGCTCTTATTCAAGATCTTCTTGCGAAGTCTGATCGATTTCGGCGTAATTTCGCAGAACTCATCATCATTCAGGTACTCAAGCGCTTGCTCAAGCGAGAATAAACGAGGTGTTTTGAGCTTAACAGTATCGTCCTTACCAGCAGAACGAATATTGTTGAGTTGTTTTTCTTTACAAATGTTTACAATGATATCATTATCGCGCGTATGCTCGCCAACAATCATACCTTCATAAATTTCTGTACCTGGCTCCAAGAATTGAATACCGCGATCCTCTACACCCATCATACCGTAGAAGGTCGTTGTGCCTGTCTCGCTCGCCACCAATACGCCTTGATGACGTCCGCCTACTCCAGATCCTGCTAATGGACCGTAGCTGTCGAACGCATTGTTCATAATGCCATAGCCGCGTGTCAGAGTCAGGAAAGAAGTACGGTAACCGATCAAGCCGCGAGCAGGAATAAGGAATTCCAGACGAACTTGTCCATTCCCGTTATTGATCATGTTAAGCATTTCTGCTTTGCGTGTTCCAAGGCTCTCCATAACAGCGCCCATGCTCTCTTCAGGGCAGTCAATAAGAAGGCGCTCGTATGGCTCTTGCTTGACTCCGTCAATTTCCTTCACAATAACTTCAGGCTTCGATACTTGCAGTTCAAAGCCTTCACGACGCATGTTTTCAATCAGGATACTTAGATGAAGCTCACCGCGTCCAGATACGACAAATGCATCAGGGCTGTCAGTCTCATCGACACGAAGAGCAACGTCTGTCTCAAGCTCTTTGAACAGGCGATCACGCAGCTTACGGGAAGTTACCCATTTGCCTTCACGCCCAGCGAACGGACTGTTATTAACGAGGAAAGTCATTTGTAGTGTTGGCTCGTCGATTTTGAGAACAGGAAGTGCTTCAGGATTAGCTGGATCAGCGATCGTC
Organism: Paenibacillus sp. J22P59; assembly: GCF_059383895.1. Taxonomy (NCBI): domain Bacteria; kingdom Bacillati; phylum Bacillota; class Bacilli; order Caryophanales; family Paenibacillaceae; genus Paenibacillus; species Paenibacillus sp. J22P59. The sequence continues at coordinate 220,247 of NZ_JBXENX010000003.1, read as the reverse complement.
TCGCCAATATTAATCTCTTTAATACCTGCGATTGCAACGATATCACCTGCACCCGCTTCGGCAACCTCAATACGCTTCAGACCTTGGAAACCGAATAATTTCTCGATACGAGCTTGCTTCGTTGCGCCTTCGCGCGTCATTACAGCTACTGTTTGTCCTTGACGAACAATTCCGCGATTTACGCGGCCAACGGCAATACGACCCAGGTATTCATTGTAGTCAAGCAAAGTAACAAGGAATTGCAGAGGCGCATCCACATTTTCAGTTGGATGAGGGATGTTCTCAACAATCGTCTCGTATAGAGCCTGCATGTTATCGCCTTGCTTCTCTGGCTCGGATTCAAGACTGGAAGTTCCCATAAGAGCCGATGCATACACGACAGGGAATTCTAATTGCTCATCATTTGCTCCAAGCTCAATGAACAGATCCAACACTTCATCGATTACTTCAGTTGGGCGAGCATTCGGACGGTCGATTTTGTTCACGACAACGATTGGAGTCAGGTTGCTCTCCAAAGCTTTGCGCAATACGAATTTCGTTTGCGGCATACAGCCCTCGAACGCATCCACAACCAGCAATACACCGTCGACCATTTTCATAATACGCTCTACCTCGCCGCCGAAATCGGCATGCCCAGGTGTATCCATGATATTGATCAAATAATCTTTATACGTAATTGCTGTATTCTTTGCCAGAATGGTAATGCCGCGTTCCCGTTCCAAATCGCCAGAGTCCATCGCACGCTCTTGAACAGTCTCATGCTCTTTAAATGTGCCTGACTGCTGTAGCAGTTTGTCGACCAATGTTGTTTTACCATGGTCAACGTGCGCGATAATCGCGATGTTACGGATATTCTCTCTTGCTTGCATAGCTAGTACCACTCCATTTTGTCTAATTTGACTTGCTTCTAAAAACAAACTACCAACGCACGCGTTTCCCGAACATCATCCAAGCCCCTGCTGCAATCAGTGCGATCGCTATGGCATAAATTCCCCAGCTCCACAACAAGGTAAGCAACAGAAGCACTATGGCAGAGGCGGTCAACACAATAGACGCCGTAAGCATAACACGAGGCTTCGAAGAACCGAACAGGTAATATTCGTATAAGCCGACTGCTATGCCAAGAATGAACAACGGCCACAAATATTTGAGGGTACTCCAGCCGGAAACGTTGCTAACGATAAACAACAGTGCATATACCGTCAATATTCCTCCCGGAATAAGGACAGCTGCAGGAAGCAATCCGCCGAAATAAAACACATGCAGCAAAATTCCAGGGATAAGGATAAGCAAAGGCCAAAAAACAGTTCCCAGAAAACTGAAAACACCAAGTTTGCCTAGCAATATAACGACCCCGGCAAGCAACACGATAATTCCAGCGGAATATTTGTTAGATGGCATTCGCATTCCGCTCCTTACAACGTCTAGCGCATTTCATGACGAAAGACGACAGTTTTTATCTTTTATAGTTTAAAGGAAGTGCGATAAAAATACCAGCGGGAACAGCAGGAACCTTGCAAAAAAAAACCGCTTGCCTATAAAAACCGCAAACGGCGCCTGTTCAGACAGATTGGAAGAGGCTCAAAATGGACCAGCTTCAGCCTAAAAATCTTCTTTTTACGATTCCGCAAATAATGACAATTGGAATGCAGAATAGCGGAATCAATTCCGTTGCAGTGGTCGCATTATGGAATAAAAGCTGCTTCATTCCCGGATCATGGACCAGCATGCCTCCTGCTGCAAAGCCTAATAGTCCAGCTCCGATATAAGCAAGCGAAGGGAACTTTGCCAGCAAGGTGCCCAGCATTTGGCTGCCCCAAATGATCATAGGTATGCTCAGCGCTATTCCGAGAATAATAAGAAGAGGCTCGCCTTTTGCAACCGCAGCAATAGCTAGTACATTATCAAGGCTCATGATAAAATCAGCCGCTACAATGGTGCGTATCGCTTGGGATAAAGAACTGGATCTCGCTTTCTTGACCGAATGGGCATTTCCTCCACCCTCTGCATCCGCAAGCAGCTTGACAGCTATATAGAGCAGCAGAATGGCACCGACAGCTTGCAAATAAGGGATTTGAAGCAGAGTCAGAGCAGCTAAGGTCAAGATGCAGCGCAGTCCAATGGCGGCAAGCGCCCCCCACCAAACGGCTTTTTTACGTTGCCCTGGGGGAAGATGCTGGCTAGCCAATGCGATCACGACAGCATTGTCGCCACTGAGCAATAAATTAATAAGCATAATTTCAAAAAAAGTGATTAAGCTTTCCACAGTCGGTCGCCCCCTCTCTCCACCTGTATGTCCAAAAGGCAGAGAATATGTCCAATAAAGTTTTTGCATCCAACTTCTACGAGGTCCGTAAGTACTGTAAACTTTCGTGAGGAGCTGGCTAGTACAAGAGAGGAGGCTTAACAAAAATGAATATTTTCTCCGTTGATTTTTGGTTGGCTTTGCTTAATATCGTGTTTATTGACCTGATATTGGCTGGTGACAATGCCATTGTAATCGGAATGGCCGCTCGTAACTTGCCAAAGAACCTTCAGAAAAAGGCCGTTCTGTGGGGTACAGCGGGTGCGATTGGTATTCGGATTATAGCAACCATAGTCGTTGTGCAGCTGCTTGAATTGCCATGGCTGCATTTGATCGGGGGTATTCTGCTGCTGTGGATCGCTTACAAGCTGCTTGTACAGGAAGACTCCCATGGCGACATAAAAGCAGGAACCACCCTTTGGCAGGCCATTCGGACTATAATAATCGCGGATGCGGCAATGGGGATCGATAATGTTATCGCGGTAGCTGGAGCTTCGCATGGCAATATCATCCTCGTTATTCTCGGTCTGTTAATCAGTGTGCCTGTCATTGTATGGGGCAGCACCTTGTTCATCAAGCTTATTAACAAATACAATTGGATTGTCTATATCGGCTCAGCGGTTCTTGCCTATACGGCAGCCAAGATGATTACGAGCGAGAAAATTTTCATCGACTTCTTCAAAAGCAGTCCCCTTATTTACTGGGCGTTCATACTCGTAATCATCATCTTGATTATCGCAGCAGGAGTTTTGACCAATCGCCGCAAGCTTCAGCAACAAAAAAGCAGAGAATCCCATTAATAGGTTTCTCTGCTTTGTTATCTCTTAGAACCAGCGGTCTTCCCCAGCTGTTTCACTTGCTGCTTGCACCTCTGGAGTCAAAATCAGCGTCTCTGTCTGCGCAACAGCTTCCTCCAGCATTCGGTCCATCTGCAATTGGGCCAAGTAGGCTTCAGCACGCTCTACCATTCTTAAGCTTGGATTGGTGCTCGGAGATTTAGGCAAAAAGATCGTACAGCAATCCTCATAAGGCAGAATTGACGTCTCGTAGGTTTCTATTCGCCGGGCTTCCCCGATAATCTCATGCTTATCCATCATAATTAAAGGCTTCAGCATAGGAAGCTCCGTTGCTCTCCCAATGACATTCATGCTCGACAAGGTTTGGCTTGCTACCTGACCCAAGCTTTCCCCGGTAATGATCCCACCAGCGCCTTGCTGCTCAGCAAGCTTATCCGTAATACGGAGCATCGCTCTCCGCATTAAAGTAATCATTAAATTATCTTGCTTTGCTTGAACGAGCGTAGTCTGAATCTCAGTAAAAGGAACCATATGCAGCTTGAGCGGTGCGCCGGCATAATAAGAAAGCCTTCTAGCCAGATCAATAACCTTCTCTTTAGCTTTTTCACTAGTATAAGGAAAGCTGTGGAAATGCACGGCCTCAAGCTCAAGGCCCTTACGCATCGCCATCCAGCCTGCTACCGGACTGTCGATCCCACCTGAGAGAAGCAGCATAGCCTTGCCGTTGGAGCCAAATGGAAAGCCGCCGGCCCCTTTAATAACCTCGCTGAATATATAAGCAGCTTCCTCTTGAATATCTACGCGAAGCTCAACCTCAGGCTCCCGAACATCAACGCTCAGAGCGGGCATTGCCCGCAGAACATGAGCACCTACCAGATGATTCATTTCTTGTGAGGTATGGGGGAATTTCTTCCACGCTCTCTTGGAGCTTACTTTGAACGTGTCAGGCTCCTTATCAAGTGCAGTCATAAGAGATAAAGCCGCCTCGCGTATACGCTCCAGCTCAGGCTCTACACTAACGACCGGGCTGAAGGATTGAATGCCGAACAGATCCTTCACCCGTGCGGCAATAGGCTCGAAATCCTCGCCATTGAGCGTAATGGTCAATCGTCCGAACATTTTCTCATAAGTTAAGCCCTTATAGGCTTGGAGCGACCGTTTTAAATGCTGCAGCATTTTTTTCTCGAATTGATTTCGATTACGGCCTTTCATTGTCAAATCGCCATATCGAATTAAAATTTTATCGTATTTCACCGTTAGGTTAAACTCCTCTCAAGCGGGATTAGCTTTTCTACCGTATTTCTTAGCGCCTGACCAAGCTTTTCAATATCCTGTTCACTATGCTCATCACCTAGGCTGATCCTGATGCCGCCCGATGCTTTGGCCCTGTCAGCCCCCATAGCAAGCAGCACTTTGCTCGGATTCGTGCTCTGCGAAGAGCAGGCTGATTTAGTGGAGACGAACATACCCTGCTGCTCCAGCATATGAACCATCACTTCCGGCTTCATGCCCGGATACGTAAAGTGGACGATATGCGGCGCCATCACTTCAGGCTCCCCTCCGCTAAGCTGAAGCTGAGGAATAGCGTTAATGATGCTTACAAGCTTGGATCTTAATATGGACAGTCTTGCACGCCGCGCGTCTGCAGTCTGCATCGTCATTCGGATCGCTTTCGCGGAGGCGACAATTCCCGGTACATTCTGAGTCCCTGCACGCATCTCTCTTTCTTGAGAGCCTCCTGACAGCAGCGGCATCAGCTTAACTGTATTCCGAACATACAGGTATCCCGTTCCCTTCGGACCGCGAAGCTTATGCGCTGAGCCGCTGAGCAGATCAATACCCCATTCCTTCAAATGAATAGGAAGCTTGCCGATGCTTTGTACAGCATCTACATGAAACAATACGGTTCTATAACCCTTAAGCAGCTGACCAATCTTTTGAATTGGCTGGATCGAGCCTACTTCATTATTAACATGCATAACACTCACCAAGATGGTCTTGTCTGTAATTGCCTGGCGCAGCTGCTCCACATCGACATGGCCCGTCTCATTCACCGGCAAATAGGTAACCTCATAGCCCTCTTGTTCCAATTGCTGAAACGTCTCATAGACAGAGGCATGCTCAATTTGTGTCGTAATAAGATGATTGCCTCGGCTCCTATAATGCCTGGCAGCCCCCTTAATCGCCAAATTATTACTTTCTGTACCGCCCGATGTGAATAGCCATTCCTCCGGATTCACTGCGAACAGCTCACTCAAAAGCGCACGTGATCTTGTGATAAGCTTGTCCGCATCCGAGCCGGCACGATGAATCGACGATGGGTTGGCATAATGGGTCTTCATAATTTCCATCATCGTCTCAATGACTTCCTCATAAGGCGGAGTTGAAGCACAGTGATCCCAATAAAGCATACGGTTTTGCACCTTTCTATAAAAAAATAAAAAGATCAACGACGGCAACCGCGGCTTGCGGCTTGCTAATCGTGATCTGTATTTGCGCCTCTTAATAACGAGCTTGCTGTACCTTCGATACATACCGCTGGGTCTCTTCTGGAAGCTTGTCCAGATTTGCCTGCAGCTCGCTGTCATTCGATATGCCGAGCCTGTCAATACGACCCGGTCCAGCATTGTAGGCAGCAAGTGCTACCTGCTCATTGCCTTTATATTTTTGGAGCAAATAAGCGATATAACGCGTTCCTCCATCTACATTCTGCTGCGCATCAAGGGAATTGGTTACCCCTAGACTGCGAGCGGTTGCATCCATCAGCTGCATCAAGCCCTTCGCTCCAGCTGAGGATACCGCATCGGCACGGAACCCTGATTCTGTCTGAATAATGGCTCTAATAAGGTCTGCATCCACGCCATATTTGGCAGATGCTTGTGCAATAAGTGCCTCATAATCTGTCGAACCTTGCGCTGCATCTGTTACAGGTACTTCATTAACAACTGTATTCAACTGGGATAAGCGATTAAGCTGATCCGAGACAGAGGAAGACAACTCCGACAGCTCGGTAGCGTCAGCCTGTGCTCCACTCATATACTGAGACAATAAACTGTCAAATAACGAATTATCGCCATTCTTTACACTAAGCGGATTGGAGCCTGTCTGAAAATCAAGACTTGGCTTCAGCTGCATTTGAATCATTTGTTTAACCGTGCGGGGATCGATACTCATATGGTCCTCCTGGATCGTTAAGGTTCGTATATCATTTCAGGTCTATAATGATGTATCGGTTTTTATTGTACATGTTTTTACCCCTCACGGCTAGTCTAATGAAAGGATTGCTGCAATCATTGCGCAATCCAGCGCTTCAAGAAGCTTCGTACCGCTTCCTTATAGCCTGTCGGATCAGTGGAGTAAGCAAGACCATGCCCTGCTCCCGGTACGATAAAGAGCGCCTTGTCGCTTGCGCACTGCTCGTATAATGGCTGTACCATTGTACTTGGAACGAAGGTATCTTGATCGCCATGAATGAATAATATCGGCTTCTTCGCTTTCGCTACCTGTGATACGGCTGACGCCTCCTTGAACCAATACCCCGCCCGCAACCGGCAGACTAAGCTGGTTAACTGCAGAAAAGGAAAAGAAGGCAGTCGGAACATTCTGTTCATTTGATAACGAAGCTCCTCTTTAGCCGATGAATACGCGCAATCCGATATGACGGCTTTTACCTGCTCTGGCAATGGTTCTCCGCTTGTCATCAGCACGGTAGCCCCGCCCATCGAGACCCCATGCAGCACGATAACTCCCTTCTCCCCCTTGCGTTCAAGAACGTAATCAATCCATTGCAAATAATCTTTGCGATCATGCCAGCCGAAGCCAATATAACTCCCTTCACTCTCCCCATGACCCCTATTATCCGGAAGAAGAACATGAAAGCCGTATTCCTCATGATACAGCTTAGCCAAAGAGTCCATCTGCAAGCCATGCCCGCTGTAGCCATGAGCGATAATAACCGTATTTGTCGAAGGCTTCGCTGCCTCCAGCCAATGCGCATGCAAAGCGAGTCCATCAAAGGATCGAACAACGATCTTGTCCAGCTTCTGATGCTCCAGCCATAAATATTTGGGATCAGGAATATCCGCCAGATCCGCATTGCCCTCGAGAAATGACTTGCTTCTGCGTGAAACAGCCAGTCGATAGAAATACAGGCTGCCAAGCATTAACGCAGCAATAACGACAAAAAGCAACAAGCAAATTACTATAACCGCAATTTGCATACTTATCGCTGTCCTTTCCTGATGTGGAATATGAGTGTATTTATAAAAAAGCAGCCCTGATCATTCATCAGGAGCTGCCTTGCCAGTTCGACCTGGCTGTTACTTATTTGTATACTTTTACACGTGCTTCAATCGGCGAGAATTCTTTCTCTCCTGGCTGTGCAACTGGTTTTCCGAATGGCATTTGAGCAATCAAATTCCAAGATGCCGGAACATCCCAAGTTCTCTTCACTTCTTCGTCGATCAATGGATTATAGTGCTGAAGGGAAGCGCCGAAGCCTTCAGTCTCCAGTGCAGTCCATACAACGAATTGCAGCATGCCCGAAGAATGTTGCGACCACTTAGGGAAGTTGTCTGCGTAGGCTGCAAAGTTTTGTTGCAAGCCTTCAATAACAGCATTATCCTCGAAGAACAAAACAGTACCATAACCGCTTTTGAATGCGTTCATTTTCTCTTGCGTAGGAGCGAAGCTCTCCGCAGGAACGATCGCTTTCAATGTATTTGTTGTAATATCCCATAATTTATCGTGATTGTCTCCAAGCAGCACTAATACTCTAGCGCTTTGCGAGTTAAAGGACGAAGGTGTGTATTTCACGGCATCGTTAATTAGTTCTACGATTTGATCATCCGATATGACAGCTTCCTTGTTAATTGCATAGTAAGAACGTCTTGCCTTGACCGCTTCTAAAAATGTTTTAGACATATTCATTACCTCCATGTTTGTAACTTAATTTACGTAAGTAACTATACGATAATTCCGTTTTCATGTCAAGATTACACACTTAGTAAGCCCAGACAACCGCTTTGCTATGTGTTCATAATTAAGGAAGCGGCTTATCCATTTCCTTGGTGCCGTTCCATTTGCCATTAATCCATGTAATAAGGAACGAAATGCCGCCGAGCAGGAGCAATACAACGACCTTGTACAAGCTTTCTTGCCCGCTTAAATCCATGAAGATCGCCTTTATGGCTACCAATATGAGTACGATGGAACCAAACCAACGGAACAGCGACTGCCCACGGCTGGCACCCCATAAGAAAAGCAGCAGCGAATAAATCCCCCATGATACTGTTAAGGTAAGCTGCATATAAATGCGAGGCGATTGCTCAAAATATTCAAAAAAGATATTCTCAATCTGACGAGTCAACAAGCCGCCGACGATCAGATGCGACAGCAATGCGAAGATGTTGGAAAATATTTTATTCGCATGAGCTTTGAAGCCTGGCACGACCAGATGCATCGAGAAGTAGAAGCCTAACGCTGCGAGCAGAATCCAAGCCATTGCTCCCCAGTTAAAGAATGGAATATACACACCAAACCATTCGCCGCGTGGCGTAGTCCAAGTAACGATATACCAGTACAATCCAGTAAAAAACCAAATGCCCAGAGAGAAAATATTCAATATCGCCCATTTCTTCTTTTGACCTAACGCTACGAGCACAACCGCTACGATTCCCCAGATGAGCACGCTTATAAGCGGCTTCACCTGCTGCCCGCCCCCGACTTGATTAAGAGATAACAGAATGAGGAGCAGCCCTACAGACCAATATACAATTGAAGCTGCTTCCATTCTGCGAAGCATTTGATTAATGGTCGCTCCCGACAATACGAAGATAATTCCAATGAAGGCGAGCGGGAATCCATAATGGACATCTCCGTTCAGAATAATAAGCGCCCATAGACCGAAGAGTATGCCATTCGCCAAGCTCAGATACATATTCAAGCCATCGAAGGATAGGTTGTTTTTCCAAGAAGATATAAGAAACCCGATTTGGAAAATAAGGAAGGCTGCCAGCGCATAACGTATCGGCATGCTCCATATTCCGTCCATAGCCGGATCGAACTGAAAGAAATAGACGATATACATGAGCCAGCTGCCTGAGAAAGCTACGATGCGCAGCTCAATCCAGCTTTTCGCTATGCTCATGTAGAAGAATGCAATATTCATAACTAACATATAGAGGAATAAAGTAAATACTTGATCCGTCTCAGGACGCATCAGCAGCGGTGATAATAGACCACCTGCCAAAGCAATGTTCATGAGGAGTCTAGATTCAAACCGATAAGCGTATACAAGCAGAACCGCAGTCACTGCCGACATGCCAATCAACACCGTTATAGGGTCCCATAATTCATAGTAAATGCCGGAGAACGAGCATGTCGCATATAGAATAGAAGCTCCCAGACCAATCAAGATCTGGCCGGTTGTTGCCCAACCTTTGGCCACCGTTAATCTGTATCCGACAATGCCGAATCCCGTACCGATCAAGAGTCCTGCCCCAATCTTCATCGGGTCTGTAATCCACCCCTGATCAATCGTATATTTGAACAATGTAACGAAAGCCGCAAGTACGAATAGTGCGCCGAGCAGTGAGGTCCAATTTTTACGCAATGTAGCATTCATAAGAAGCTCCTCTTTTCCATTAGTAATAGGCGATACGTGAACCTTTATAGCTTTATTGTAGAAAATATATGCAAAAAAAATAGTACCATCTTTATATGGTACTATCCTATTTCGTATCCTTCTTATTAAACAATCCCAGTTCTCTTGCTTCGCGGGCCGCCTCTTTGGAGCCTTTGAATTGCAATTTCTTCAATACATTATTGATGTGATTCTTAACGGTTCGGATGGAAACGACCAACTTCTCAGCAATTTGCGATTGCGAGTAGCCTTCGTCGATCAGCTCCAGTAATTGCAGCTCAGCTGGAGTAATACGATCGCTCATCGTTTTGACTTTGAACTCCTGCTCCAGTTTTTTTAATCGGCGAAACTCTTCACGCATTTGCTCTGCCGCAGCAGCGCTAATCGGTGATTGGCGGTTCGCTGCAGCCGCAATTGCCTCGGGCAATAGTTCATAGTCTGACTTAATCTGATAGTCGATAGCCCCTGCCTGGAAAGATTGAAGAATCAGTTCCTTCTCTTCCATCGAGGTCAGCATAATAACTCGCGCTCCAGTTGCAAGCAGGGTTGCTTCTGCCAATCTAATTCCCTCCGGTTGTCCATTTAGCATAATGTCCATAAGGACGACATCAGCAGGAGCAGGTCCTTCCAGAAGTAGCTGCTCCACATCCTCTGGGCACTCTGCTGTATACACAACCTCTATTCCAGGTTGATTATTCAAGTAAGCGGATAATCCGCGAAGCCAATCCTTATCATCCTCCACAATCCACACTCGTATGTTATCCATGAGTGGTTCCCCCCATTGCTGCTTCTAGTGCTGCTTCTCCTGACACCTCATCAAGGGGCCTCTTCCTTGCCTGAACAGCACGCTTCTTAAATACCATTAGCATAGCTGTACCTTGACCTGGCTTACTGTCGATTTGAAGCAATCCCCCATGCTTTCTCATCACGTTATAAGCATAAGATAAGCCTAGGCCGAAGTTCGCACCACTCCCAACCTTTGTCGTATAGAACGGCTCGAAGGCTTGTGCCGCTTGCATTCTAGTCATTCCCGGCCCCGTATCCCGAATCTCAATGACAAGCTCACGCTTCGTTTCACGCATTTGGACAGACAGCTGCCCGGCACCTTTCATCGCTTCCATAGCATTAACAATGAGATTAGCTATCGCTTCCGTCGTCTGTGCCCGGTCCATGCGGCATTCCCAGCCATCGAGCAGCGACAGCTGCAGTTCAATGCCTCCGAGCATCTGCGCATAGGGCTTCACCGTATCTGCAATCACTTGTCCCAGAATGCAAATGTCCTTTTTGAGGACCAGATCTTCCGTACGTTGATGAACGCGGCTAATCATTTCTTGGATATGCCGTGACGTATTCAGCATCGTTATCGTATCAGCCAGAAGCTCGGGCTGATCTGTCGCTTCGGCATAGGCTTTCATTTTCTCACCGAACAGCCTCATCTTGCTGACATCATTCTTAATGGCATGATTCAATATAGCCGTACCAGAAGTTACAGCTCGCAAGGTTGTATCCATTCTTCTCCGGTCAATAAGGACTCGAACACCCATGAATCCATAAGTGAACAATCCGATTACGAACATCGTAAAGCCAAATCCGACAAACCAAGTATTATAGACCCACATCCGCAGCAAGCCGAAGCTCGGCAGCAAATAATTCATAACCATGGCGAACAGCACCGTTGGCAGCACGGCCATACATACGATCCAATGGGTTCTGGCCAGGCGCGTATTTCTTTTCATCAAAACATTAATTGTTCCTGCCACTATATAGGGAACAGCCCACCAGACCACAACATGGAATGTAATCGGGTACGTCTCGTCATAGCCTGGCGTGAATATTAGACATAAGGCGGCAGGTATGAACAACAATAATGGCAGTATGCTGCGCACCTTATTAAGGGAATGAATCGGTCGATAAGCTTCCGCGAACACGACAAAAGCGATAGGAAGCCCATAGTAAGAAGTTAACGATGAGCCTGCCTGCAGCATATATAGCAATTGGATCGCTGTCTCATTCGGATAGGCTTGCTCTACATATGGAATAATTTGCGCATCAATAACCGCAGCAAGTGCGCCCGCCCCTCCTGTGAAGGCTACAGCACTTAAACCGCGGGACGCCGTTGAGCGAAAGTCAGACAGCAATAAAGTGAGTCCGATTACCCATAAGGCAATTAGAACGAATATCATGGAGACTTCGCTCCCCCTTTACCATGAGTCTTTCTCCCTACCATATAGTGGTTACCTGCTTGCAGTCAACCATTAAACTCAAATATGGCTATGTAATAAAAAAAGAGATCATCCTCTTCTGAGGACAATCTCTTACATTGCTGCTATGAATTACGTTCAAGTCTTATTCCGTTACAGTAATCGTAATAGGCGAATATTCCCCTATTACCGTCTGTCCGTGAACCGACACGCTGCCCTCTGGCGTTAAATCCTTCTCTGTCATAATGCCAAGAGCGACGGTGAACTGATTGAATTTAACGGGAACACCATGCTCACGGCGCACCTCTCTGCCATTCACATAGAACACCACTTCGTCTGCTGCGCGGTTATAAGTAATTTTGTACGTATTGAATTCTCTGGCCTCAAAGTCCGTATCTTCCTTGAATACACAGAAGAATCGCGTTTTATCTGTCTCAGGCACCTGAACTCCCGGGAAAGGAAGCACGGCATACACGCTTGCATATTTGTCGTTGCCGGCAAAGAAATCAAGCGCCCCTCCCGTTGTGAAGTCCAGCAGGTTCAAGGAAACATAGCCATCGTACAAATCACCAGGCGCCGTATTCTGGGAACGCGCACGGATCTGCAATTCAAAGCTGATCTCGCCTGCTTCCGGCACTTCAACTGGCTTCGCTGAATAGTACATATGCTTAGCATTATCAAGAATTTGCACATGATCATGGCTACGGCTAAGAGGCGCACGTACGTATAGAGTGCCATTGCGGACAATAACGACTGCATCTGGCTCGCGATATTGCCAGAATGTACCGTCAGGAAGCGGGAAGCCGCCAATTGTCCATACTTCGCCCTCGTTTAATATGGTATCGAATTGACCTAGTGTCCATTGTTTTGCCATGTTGTAAACCCTCATTTCTCTAAGTTGTATTGTTGTATTCATTCATTGGTTCGTATCATCTAATTTAGAACAAACCCTGAATCAACAGGATGATAATAAGTAAAAGACCACAGCGAATCGTCGCTTGAAGGGATGCCCCCATCAGCGGCAAATACGCACGGGATTCATTATGATCTTTCAATTTTCCATATACGGCATAGATAGGGAAAGCCGTAATCACAGCAAGCAAAGCATAAATAGGCAGTGCCCCGGCAATAACGCAAACGATCAGTGAGGCATAGGCAAGAAACATCAGCCACTTGGAGAACAACAGAGCCTTCCGTTCACCCCACACGACGACCAGCGTCTTTTTACCAGCTTGCTCATCTGCTCTCCAATGAAGAAAATGATGGTTGAATAAAATAAGCGTGGTCAGCAGTCCAATTGGAAGCGACAGCAATAAGGCGCGATAGTCCAGGTGAGAAACTTGGACATAGTATGCTCCTGCGACTGGCAAAATACCGAAGGATAGCAGAATCGCTATCTCACTATAGCCTTTTCCACGATAGCCGAACCGAATCGGGGGAGCCACATAGAAATAGGCCAGCAAAGCACCAAGAACGCCAAAGACGAGAACAGGCCAGCCGCTTAAGATCGACAATACAATTCCACAAATCGCCGCGATGCCGAATAAGGACCAAGTAATCGTTGCGAATACGCGAATACTCCAAGTACCATTAGTCAGAAATCCTGAGTTCGTGGAAATTGCGCCCTCTGTGGACTTGGCGGCTTCATCCGTGCCACTGTAATAATCCCACAGATCATTAATCATATTGGAAAATAAATGTACGGCCGCTGAGCCGATCAACGTAATGAGAAATAACCACGGATGAAATTGATCGTTCCATACATAAGCGCCAAGAGCACCCAGCGCGACGGGTATAAGCATAACCGGGATAACCCGAATGCGTGCAGCTTTTAGAAATTGCTTCAGTTTACTCATGTTCTTATCCCCTCTGCTTATCTCGTTGACTGTCTTAATTGAACCACTTTGAGCAAGCGAGCGTCAACTGAAAGAAAAGGCATTTCCCCTCGTAAATATGACAAACTCATGTCAAAAGCTTCTGCTGTTTATTGAATTTGGCCAAAAAAATGGTCGTACAGAATCGCTTCTGTACGACCATATCCTTATATTTTCACCTTTTTATTAAGCAAATAGGCCATTGCGTAGATGAGTATCGCTGCAACCACTATCTCGAATAAGGTAGAGCCCCATTGCTCGATAGGTGCAGCCGTTATTTGGAAGTCAAATGCCCCGTCATACTCCTGTGATTGACCGAAATTAATGATGCCCAGCGAACCGTTATCCGCGACAACTTTAGGGAATAAGAGAGCCTCTATCCAGGAAATGATGATTTGGGCCGCTAGAAACACAACAATCCCGATCCATATCCCTTTCTTTCCATAAAAGGTTCTTGCGACTGTTATACTGAAGAACACCATAATCGCCATCAAGAAAATGCCCCATATGGCGATGAAGACCACCCCTGCCAAGCCAGCAGCATCCGAATTGTCCATGATTAAGGATAATAAGGTCGTCTCCATCCCCATCCCATTCATAAACCATACATCATGGACAGCCGCTATTCCACACAGCACTACAAAGGATAAGAATCCTAATATAATAGGGGACAAAATCGTATAGACCGCACCAATCGGAAGCAATCTGCGGCTATACCCCTTGATATTGCTGTCATAGGTTTTGCACATTGTAATGAACAGCAGGAACCCAGCAAATGCATAGCTCATTGTCGACAGTGTATAAATAACGGCGAAATTCCAATTCTGCCAGCTGCCAACAGCAGTTACCAGCACTTGAACGATCAGCAGGACGGCCGCCGCAGCTATTAGCGTGTTGGCATTGCGTTTCCAATCATATTTCAGCAGCTTGATCATTCGGCATACACCTCTTTGAACATCTCATCCACACTCTTCCCATGCTTAATCCGAATATTTTCTACTTCCTCTTGCATTACGACGTGACCCGCTTTTATAAAAACAACCTCATCAAAAATACGCTCAATATCCCGGACCAGATGGGTGGATATAATAAGGCAGCTCTCCTCGTTGTAATACTTTACGACCGCATCCAATATTTTCTCGCGCGCGACGGGATCTACTCCTCCTATCGGCTCATCAAGCAGATAAAGCTTTGCGTTGCGCGATAGCGTAAGCGTCAATTGCAGACGTTCATTCATCCCTTTAGACAAAGTGCGAATCCGATCTGCCTCATCCAGCTTCATGAACGCCAGCATCTCCTGCGCCTTCGCTTCATCAAAGTCTGCATAAAAATCTTTATAGAACTGAATGGCATCCTTCACACGCATCCAAGACTCCGTTAAGGGCTGATCCGGCATGAACGATACAAGCGCCTTTGTTCGAGTCCCTGTTGCTTCCCCGCATACCGACACTTTACCGCTTGATGGCTGGGACAGCCCTGCCGCGATCTTCATTAAGGTGCTCTTCCCGCTGCCATTGCTTCCAAGCAACCCGATAATTTTCCCGGACGATGCTGTTAAGGATACTTCATGCAAGGCTTTCTTCGCCCCGTAGGATTTGGATACGGCTGTCATTTCCAATATGTTAGCCAATCAAGCTCACTCCTGTCCATTCGGACGCGGAGCGGTTTTTCCGCTTACGGCATCCGATACGATCGATATGATATCCTGTTCTTTGAACCCCAGCGCTTTCATGCCTGATACAAAATTGTCCAACAGCTCTCCGGCCATTTCCTTCTTAATCTGCATAATGGTCGTCTCCTCGCTAGTTACGTATCTCCCAAGACCCCTCTTCGTCTCAACAATCCCTTCTCGCTCCAGCTCTTGGAAGGTTCTCTGAATCGTGTTGGGATTAATCTGCAGCTCTGCAGCCAAATCGCGAACAGACTCGATTTTGTCACCAGGCTTCAGCTTTCCGATAATGATCTGTTTCTTGATATAATTCATAATCTGCAAATAAATCGGCAAGTTATTATTGAATTCGATGCTCACAATGGGCTATGCTCCTTTTCAATGTCCTCCCGGAATGTCCGAGTTTAGGAAACATCGCGTTTTCTGAATGTTACGAAGCTTGCAAGTAGGAAAATCGCCATATAAGCGACAAGGACCGCAATCGAGAAGGACATCGTCAAGCCTGCAATTGGCGGCTGCGAGCCGTCGGCATACATGGATAAATCCACATTAGAAGTAAGCATGTATTTCACGAATGAATAACGAGACAGCAGCATCGTAACAATATTCGCGATCATGATGATGAACATGGAAATACCGATCGTGACACCGCTCGATTTGGTTAATACGCCAATCATGAAGGTCATCGTTACATATACAATGGAATAGACCATTAGATACACAATATTTTCCAAGATAGCTCCCCATACGGGCTCACCTGCATTCGTTCCATATAGAATGAAGCCTGCTCCGAAGGAGAATAGCAGCACAGCCGCTATCAACGATAACGTAGCCAGCAGAGCAACTGCGTATTTGGAAGCCAGTATCTTGCTGCGGCTATGGGAGCGAATCAACAAAAACTTAATTGTGCCGAAGCGATACTCCTGCGATACGATGCTCGCTGTAAATATAATAGCGATGAACGGGAGAATCTGTCCCGCTACTCCTACCGTCATCATTCCCGCTGCAAATTCGAGTACCGAGCCGTCGCCGCCCGGGTCCATACTATGAGTAGCGTAGGTGAATAGAGCTACGAATGCCAGCATAATGGCATAAGGGATAAAAAAAGTCTTTTTCTTGGATAGCTTTAACCACTCATTTATAACCAACCCACCGAAGTTACGCAATGCGGTTCCCTCCTGTCCATTTCATGAATTCATCCTCTAGTGATACTTTTGTCTCCTCAATTCGGTATATGCCGATGCCCTCGGCTGACAGTGCATCCACAAGCTTGGGAATGTCCTCATGGAGCGTTTGGATCGTTACTCTCTTCGTTGCAGCCTCCTGATGGACGATCTGAGCTGCTGCCCCGAATCGGACAATCGCTTCACTTGCTTTGTCTACATCACTTACTTGCAACGCTATCGTTAATTGCTCCTGCTCAGTCGCTGCTCCACCTATCGAACGAACGGTAACCAGCTTGCCTTCCTGAATGACAACGACTCTGCTGCACATCAGCTCCATCTCCGCGAGCAAATGGCTGGAGACTAGAATCGCAATGCCTTCCTCCTGAGCAATTTGCTTCAAGTAATCACGCATTTCCCGAATTCCGGCAGGGTCCAGACCATTAGTCGGCTCGTCGAGAATAAGAACAGAAGGCTCATGCAGCAAAGCTTGAGCGATACCTAGCCGTTGCCTCATTCCTAGCGAATACGCCTTCACCTTCTTGCCCATGACATCCTGCAGCCCCACTAGCTTCGTGACCGTCTTGATTCTTTCTTCTGAAATGCTGTCCGACATCCGCTGATATTGCTTCAGATTATCGTAGCCCGTCATATACGGATAAAACTCAGGGTTTTCTATAATTCCACCGACATGGCGAATCGCTTGCTCGAAGTTCGTGCGAATGCTGCTCCCGCCTATCCGAACATCGCCTTCCGTCATGTTGATCAAACCAACAATCATCCGTATAGTCGTTGTTTTCCCCGCTCCATTGGGGCCAAGCAAGCCTACTATCTCACCCTTAGCGACATCAAAGCTTAAGCCGTCCACTATTTTTTTACCGCTAATTTGCTTCGTGACTCCGTCCAATTGCAATACGATTGAGGGATTTGTAATAACTGCTGTTTTCATTGCTCCGCTCCTCTTTTGTACTAGTGTTATAGTTAAATAGTACACTAGGATTCCAAAGCTGTAAATAGGCACTTTAAATAACCATTGAATACCTGTATCCGCAAAAAAGACTCCTCATTAAGTTCAATAGAACTCATAAGAAGTCTCGTTAGTTAGCTATTCTGGCAGTGCCAGCGCCTTTACGGCTTTTTTCTGAAACACCGGTATAGCGAACAAGCAAATTAGCGTAATCGCAATAATGACAATGAAGAAAATGCCTTTGATGTCGTCCAGGAACAGCATTAAGGATAACAACACACAGCGCGTGAATACGAGCAGGCACTCACGCCATACTAGGTAAGCTGCCTGCTGCCCTCCGCCAAGCGGCTGAATACAGCGATAGAGCTGGGCATTCCAGATCACGCCGAAGAAGAACATTCCAATCGTTGTAAGCAGGTTAGACATAATAAGCAGCGGCTTCGTTAAATGTGGGTCCAGCGGCATAATGACAATGAGAAAACCCGTTGCCAGCAGCAGCGTCCCAATCCACAGCCATTTGTTCTCATCCAGCTTAATTTTACGGAACAAGAGCAGGCCGAGAAAGCTTGATGCGGTATACAGCATATTCAGCAAAGCGATCCAGGTCTTGTCTTCCGTCACGGTAAAGGTGAAGATAAGCGTGAACAAGTTCTGAAACTGCAGGAACATACCGCCCGCCAAGATGGATAGCAGCAGCCATTTGGAGCCTGGTCTTGCAAATACATTGCGCCAGTGCATCATCTTCAAGAAGTTCCCATCTTCGCGAGTACGCGGCGGCAGCGCAATCTTCGGCATCGTAAAGGAGAAGAGCAGCATGATGACTAGAAATAACAGCATTAATGCGAATGATCCGTTATAATCAAAAAACTCGATAACAAAGGCTGAGATCAGCGGAACGAGAAAGGCCAGCACCTGGAGAATCAAATTATTGGCTGCGAAGAACGGCGCAAAATCCTTCCCTTTCCCATATAACGCTATACTTAGATTAAGTGCTGCGAACTGAAAGCCATACATGGCACCAACGGACAGTCCTACTATAGCGATCCATAGAAATCTTACATCCGTCTGGAGAAAGGTAAGCAGCAGAAAAGCTGTTGCCCCTAGCCCCGCGGATAGCCCGATCAGCAATCGAATCGTATACTTCGTCAATAATGCAGCTCCGATTGTGAACGTTATCCCCCAGCTAAAGTACATGAACATATTGAACAAGGATAATTCATAGATCGACTGCCCATTTTCCCAAATATACAAATTAACAAAAATACCGATATAAATAAAAATAACCGAACTAATTCCATTCATTGCCAGCATTCGTCGTAATTCTGTAGTCAATCTAATAACACCCTCTGATCCATATTTGCCGCAACTTCATTATAAATGGCTTTTTCAGAACAAAAGGGATAAATTTCTATTGTCAAAGGGATATAATCATGTCATTTTTATACATGGAAATGAGATGCCTTTTCCTTCAGCTCCGTCGAGGATTGCTTCAATTGCTGGGCGAGTCCATGCAATTTATCCGATACAACATTTTGCTCTGTCGATAGAAGCCCCATCTGCTCCATCTTCTGATTTACATCAGACGAAGTGCCGAGCAATTGATCCACTGCTGTGACGATCTGTGTCATGCCAATCGTAATCTCCGAGATCGCTACCGATATTTCGCTGACTTGTTCCGACAATGAACTGCTTTGCTGCTCCAGACCTTGGAACGTAACGGATGCTGTCAATGAAGCCTCCCTTGTCGACGATATGATCTGGGCGAATTCTCCGATACGTTGACTCGTAAGCGTCACATCACCTTGGATAAGCTTTAGTTCCTTCGCAATGTTTTTGGATATCGAATCAGTCTGGCCGGAGAGCTTGCGAATTTCTTCTGCAACGACAGCGAAGCCTCGGCCATGCTCGCCGGCTCTAGCTGATTCAATAGAAGCATTAAGAGACAGTAGATTGGTCTGCGTATTCAAATCCTGAATGCCCTCCAGAAATTTGGTTACATTGCTATACCGAACCGTCATGCTTGCAAAAGCTTTCGTAACCTGCTCGTACTGCTCAGCAGCCCGCTTCACCATTTGGACGACACCTTCCATATCTTGTGAGCCGCTATTGGACGACAGCTTCATCTCCTGCATATCTTTATTAATATATTCACTGGAAGCAGCAATTTGCTGTGAGCTCGCCGATATCTCTTCTGTAATGGCAGATATAGATGACGCATCATCATATTGCGAGAGCAGCACCTCGGTCCCGAGCACAATCTGTCCCTTTACCTGCTCTGATGCGGTTTGATTGCGTCCAACCATTTCACCCATTTGAGCAGATATTCCAAGAACGGTATGGCTGACCTCAAGCGTCGATTTAATCGTATCCCGCAGCGTACCACCCATCGCCGACAGGGATCGGTCAATATCGCCGAATTCATCGAACCTGTCAAGCTTCCTGCTATAGGTGAAATCGCTGTTCTTATAGGCATTAATGCGCCCCATAATTCCAGCGAGACCCTTCTTAATGCTTTGGCCAAGCTGATAGGACATAAGAAAAGGGAGTAGAGCTAAAAAGATAACATTGATAATAACGATAATATTAGCTTTCTCTAGACTTTTGGACAATCTCGTATTTGTTTCCAACACATCGGCATTCATTTTTTCTCCGATAACATCACTTGCATAACTCAAAGTGACGGTATAGACACCGATTAAATTTCTTATATGTAACGCTCTAACTTCCGAATTTCGCTCTCCATAGCTGAGATCGAAGCTATTTAACTCCTCATACCCAAGCTGAAGCACATTTACCTGATTCGCATATTGTTTTCCCTTATCGTTAGTCGAATATTTCTTATCCAGCTTCTCAAATTTCTCCCTAAGCTTTGCCAGCTTATCAGGGACTGCCTCCAGATTAACCGTAATTGGCTTAGTGTCGACATCATCGTTCTCGATCGCATTCACCATCAGCAGCATAGTCTTCAATAGCAAGTCGGTAACATCACGATATTCTCGCTCCGCAGCAGTCAATTGCTCCGCATCCTTCACGGCATTGGATACCGATAGATTTTGCGTGTAAATAAAATATCCAGCACCCACGTTGAATAAGGTGATAAGCGAAGTAATTAACAGCAGCTTCACCGTAATTTTTTGCTTATTCACTAACCTAGCCGCCTTGCTCTTCCATTGTCTGACCTGATGCATTGCTTTCTCTCCTCTGTATCTGAAAAAAACAAAGCCATTTGAACCCCAAAAGAAGGGCAAATGGCTTTATCAGCTCTTTAGTCCTGGATCTGGAGGTCTGGCAACCTTAGTCATACAACCTTAGGCCCATAACTTTGCGTCCTTATTTTTCAATAAGTTTGCCTTTTTCAGTTAATCGCATTGAACTTCTTCAATACCGATCCATTTTAGGTGATATCCTACAATTTGTAAAACCAAAAAATGGGACCAGGTGCTTAAGTAAGCACCTAGTCCCATTTTCATCTATGCTAGCAATAGTTCTTTTAGCTGACTCTCGTCCTTAGCTTCTGATAAGACAACCGATACAGGTATGTCCGGTTGCTCCGGCTTAACGAAGCTAGTGTCTTTCAAATAATAGCCTTTCTCACGAGCAACAGTGTAAAAGGTACAAAATTGGTTGGAATAGCCTATAGCTTCCTCCTCGTTGGAATAGCTTCCTAGGATGTTGCCTATTCCAAGTGGATTCGACGTACTCTGAATACTAAGCTGAAATGCCTGTCCATCCTCACCTATTTCCTTCACGATAACCTCGCTATCAAAACAGGGAACACGATGTTTAATGGTCATTTCATTCACCGCCTTCTACACGAATGGGCCTAACTTTTATTGCTTAGCAATGACAAGGACCTTGCCCCTGTCCAGCTCTTGCTCATAATGCTCTGCTTCTCTCTCAGTCAAGCCGACTGATTCAAGCTTCGCTCTTAGCTCATCACCACGACTGCGGAACAAATTAGCCAGCGCATTGAACACGCCTTCTTCCGTCACGCCGATTTTATTTGCATTTGTCCATTCAGACAATGAATCCTCACGGTCCTCTTCATGGGCTAGGACAAAAATATCATCCTGATTAAACCCTCTAACATTCAACTCTCTTACCGCGGATAAAGCGCCTACTCCTGATTCAACAACATGTACAGATGGTTTCATTTGTCATTCCTCCATTTCGAGATTCGATATCAATTTGCTGATCGTCTTGACCAGTGTAAGACTGTTTAACCTGTTGAACAGACTTTGAAACATCGAGAAGGAAAGGTATAATAGATTTATTCTAAATACTAGTTGAGAAGAGGCTGTAACAAATGGAGTTTAGATTAGATCTTATCGCTGATAAAGTGGAGTTTTTCGAGGCGTATGATTTGAGGACATTAGAGAAGCGAATCGACCAGCAGATTGACAATAACAAGGGGCTATTGCTTGAGGTATATTCCGTGCAGCATCATACTGTATTCAACCCAAATACGGAGAAAATGCATTACAGCGCAGTCGTACATTTCAAGGCAAAAAAATAATTTAAAAAAACTATTGCATTAACGTTCAGCATATGGCATAATAACTTTTGTGTCCAAGACATACCACGCCGGTGTAGCTCAGTTGGTAGAGCAACTGACTTGTAATCAGTAGGTCGGGGGTTCGAATCCTCTCGCCGGCACCATCTTTATTACGGGACGTAGCTCAGCTTGGTAGAGCACCTGGTTTGGGACCAGGGGGTCGCATGTTCAAATCGTGTCGTCCCGACCATAAAGTCAACATTCCAGAAGCTTGAATATTCAAGCTTCTTTTTTGTGTCTTCATTTCTATTATGGTATGTTCATTTCTAATAGGCCCTCTGTCCATTAGGACCTCCCCTCCTCTATCGTTAGATCACGACCCTTCCAGCGAACCTGCCTTCTGCAATAAGCCTGATAGATGGAATAAGTGAACACAAGGAGAAATAAAAACAGCGGTATCGGAAATAATAAAGCGGTTCCAAAACCGAAGCTGCCTGCACGCTTGAACCAAACTCGAAGCTGCAGCACGAAAGCAGCGTAAATCACACCGCCTATTGCGATATTTTCTAAAGACAGATCCGCAGCAATACTCCGCCATATCGTCACTGTCTTAACGATTCCCACAATCCATAGCACTGTGCCTAACAGTACAATAGGCTGCGTTGCAGCTGCACCGAGCGCAAAGCTTTTGCCCCAGCCCTTAACTAGACTGACGAAGCCATCCGGATACATACGGAAATTAACGATCCCTTTTCCGCTGCAATTATAAATAGGCGAGCCTCCTTTGGAGAACACAACGCCAAGCTCATAATGATCCAATATTTTCCCGCGAACCGCTTCATGACCGCCTACGCGGAAATAATCATCCCGGCGGCAAGCGATACACGGACCAAAAGCACCAGAATGAATATCCCCCTCTCCAACCGAGGCCAATACAATAATATTGAAAAAAGCTGAAAATTTCTCATACAGCTTAGTCACCCGGTGATAGGGCTGGATAGATAGCAATCCACCACGTGTAAGAACTCCAGCTGCTATAGAAGCAAGGGCATTGGGCTCCAGTACAATATCCGCATCCAGAAAGACGAGAAGCTCGCCGCGTGCGGCCTTAGCCCCGCTCCAGCATGCCCAATTTTTCCCCATCCATCCCTTAGGCAGTGCTCCCGCAGCAATAACTTCTGCTCCAGCTCGCCTCGCTATGAATACTGTGCCATCCTCTGAGCTATCATCAGCCACAATAATTTGAAGCGGCTGCATAGTCTGCGCTTTCAGAGATTCAAGCAGCGGCCCAATGTTCGCAGCCTCATTGCGTGCGGGTATAACAACTGTTATCGTCGTGGGCTGTATGTGACTCCCCTTCTGTACGATTAACCGCGAATTCACCCGCCCAAATAATATCCAACCGCTAATCCAGCCTGCCATTATAATGAAAATCCCGATTACCAAGGCGACCCCTCCTTGATCTGACTCTTTTATATGACTCACTTACATGTCTCACTTACATGTCTCACTTACATGTCTCACTTACATGTCTCTTTTACATGTTTTTGTGCATGACTTTATCTCATCACTTCTTGAACAACTAGTTTATAATTCCTTTTACATGACTTTATTCCTGAGTCTTCTGCGCATTCTATTTCTGTCTCTTTTCAACAAACCTATTCAATAGATGACCCTAATCACTAAATAGCCCTACCAAAAGTATACAATTTGTATCATTGTTTTGCTATCCTTTTGTAAAATTATTGGGTAGATTAACAGACGGAACAAAGATGTTCATTGAAGCCATAGCTTGTGGGCAATCCCGATTGGTTATATGGGAGCTGTAACAAATAATCAACAGCTCCAACACAGCTGCCAATCGTATGTTTTCAACTATCCACTTTGCATAGCCATTTACTTGATTATTGAATGCTCAACTGCGAGCATGGCGCTAACTTTCCTATTCCTATTCCTATTCCTATTCCTATTCCTATTCCCTCACTATTCTATGAGGCTACACTCACTCCTGCATTCTATTTTCTCTGCAAAACTAACATTCTATGAGGCTAGGCTCATCCCTCGCGAGCCTTGCTTCCTGATGTATGAGTCTAGACTCATACATCCCAGCTTTCTTCATTAATCACTCAAATTATACGCGTTTCTCCTCACACTTGGATGAACTTGCCTCATAGCCGCTGCCTCTCGCTCTTAACTCGAACTCCTAAATTAATCAGTTCCCTACTCCGAGCGTGGCGATATCCTTCCTATTCTATTCCCTCACTATTCTATGAGGCTGCACTCACTCCTGCATCTGTTTTCTCTGCAAAACTAACATTCTATGAGTCTAGACTCATAGCTCGCGAGCCTTGCTTCCTGAAGGATGAGTCTAGACTCATACATCCCAGCTTTCTTCATTAATCACTCAAATTATACGCGCTTCTCCTCACACTTGGATGAACTTGCCTCATAGTCGCTGCCTCTCGCTCTTAACTCGAACTCCTCCCTTAAATAATTAAGAAATTAATAGAACCATAGATTAGTTTGTTGATTATTAGTTTATTGGTCTTTTGGTTCGTTGGTTCGTTGGTTTGTTGGTTCATTGGTTTGTTGGCTCGTGGGTTCGTGGGTTCGTGGGTTCGTGGGTTCGTGGGTTCGTGGGTTCGTGGGTTCGTGGGTTCGTGGGTTCGTGGGTTCGTGGGTTCGTGGGTTCGCGGGTTCGTGGGTTCGTGGGTTCGCGGGTTCGCGGGTTCGCGGGTTCGTGGGTTCGTGGGTTCGTGGGTTCGTGGGTTCGCGGGTTCGTGGGTTCGTGGGTTCGTGGGTTCGTTGGTTCGTTGGTTCGTGGGTTCGTGGGTTCGTGGGTTCGTGGGTTCGTGGGTTCGTGGGTTCGTGGGTTCGTGGGTTCGTGGGTTCGTGGGTTCGTGGGTTCGTTGGTTCGTGGGTTCGTTGGTTCGTTGGTTCGTTGGTTCGCTGGTTCGTGGGTTCGTGGGTTCGCTGGTTCGTGGGTTCGTGGGTTCGTTGGTTCGTGAAGTTCCTTGGCTCATGAATCAGCTAATCATAATCAGTAAACCGGCTATTGCACAATTCAAGCCTTTTCTCCCCTATACTGCTTAACATAGTTATCGCCCATCTGCTGCAAATCGTATGTTTTCAACTAACCTCCCACTTCAGTAACGAATGCACTGCTACGAGCGCACAGAGGGGCTGTCCCAGTAAGAGATCATAGTGTGTGAATCCCTATAAAACAGAAAGAACCATCGTTGCAACTGTAAAAGTGGCAACGATGGTTCTTTTCACCAAGTGCTGATTAGGAATCAGGAATACCAATTCCTGCTAATTTCTTTAAGAACAGCTCCTTATGACGCTATCCTCCTATTAATTGGGCTTCACAGGCCGTACGAATAAATTGAATATCATTCGTCAATATTTCCTTAGGATACGGCCCAAACCATTCCAAGGAAGCAAAGCGTTCGCCGCTTCCTTCACTCTGCATCCGCTTAAGAACTGGCCGGTAGTCGATGGCTCCCACGGATAAAGGCACCATACCGCTGCGATCACCGCTTGGCGAATATACGCTATGCGGTGCGAATACATTAGCTTGCTCAAGTGAAGCTATATTTTTCAAATGATAGTAATCCACCCACGGCTCCAGCACTTCGAATGCCACAAGAGGCTCCGTACCCGTCTCCCACAAATGGACAAAATCAAGATTTAGAGCAATTGCAGGATGATTCAACTGCTCCATCAGCCAGATTGTAGAGCTTAACGTATCCGCTAACGTTCCGGGATGTGTCTCTATGAGCAGCTTTTTGCCACGTGCCTGATAGAGATCGCCTATGTAGGCCAGGCTTTTCACATAATCAGCCATCTCCTCCTCAGACAAATCAGCACTGGCTTGATTACCTGCGAATGTACGAATCCGATCCGCACCGAACCAATCCGCCAGATCAATAAGTTTGAGGCTCTGTTCTTCCAGACGCTTCAGCCCTACTCCAGGAGAAATATCCAAATAATCGCTGATCATCGAAATTTGGAGGCCATTCTTCATGAATAGCTCTCTTGGACCTTCTACCCCGTAGAGATGTCTGCTGGAGTCATATAAATTCCGGGCGTGAACCCCCCATAATTCAATGCCATTAAACCCTTGCTTAGCTGCGAAGCTTACCAATTCCTCAAAAGAGATTAGTTGATGCCGGAACGAGATCGTACATAACGCGATTCTCATCGTTTTCCTCCCCCACTGCCTTGCAGGACAGCTGCGTCCCACCATTGCAGGTATAGCTTCTCCAGACCAAGCTTAATCTTCCGCTCAATCTCATCAATTCGGTCTAAATGCTCATAAATCGAAGGAAGAAGTGACAGCCTGCCCGTTGTCGCCAGCTTTATCGCGATATATTGAATCGTCGTATAGCCTTGTACCAATTCCTCAATGCGGTCACACCATTCCAGAAACTCTTTGTTCTCAGGATCACGCTTCGGCATGAAATACATAAAAGCATGCTCATAGCCGTATTTGCGAATAGCCAGCACCTTTAATTGACGGAGGGCAGGAGTAAGCCTTTTTAACTTCGTTTCATCCGCAGTAAGCTCGGATACGACTGCCCTGATTGCTTCTGTCAGCTCATTGCGATCTCTCTTGAAGGTTGCTTGAAACACCTGATCAACAGCTTCCTTCGTCGGCTCTTGGATAAGCTCCGCATCAATGAGGTAACCGCCTCCCTGCTCATTCCCTCTTACTGCTTCCAATACGCGATCCCGCTTCACTCGTCCTTCCCAACGGAAGTCAGGATCACACATATGCCATTCTTCCTCATCCTCTGTCTTCTCAATAATAAGAAAGTGAGGGAATGGCTTCTGGTGAAACTTATTTTCCCGCTCTGGCATAAGGGACAAGTCTATGTTCACAATGACTTGCCTATTAGCAGGCTTGTCATCCAACAGCCTAAGCAGTGTATTTACGTTATCTTCCTTGCTCCGGGAGAAATCATACCACTCTTGAACCTCTAACCCGAACAATTCCTTATAACGCTGCAAATAGGGCCGATGCTTCGAATGCTCGGAGAAGTAACATAGCTCACCGCTATCTGTCACGACGAAATCAGCATCCCATACGCCCAAATAGAACGGCCGATAGTCCACGCCGCTGCTGCGCCTAATGACTTCACAAAAGCAGCTAATCAAACAATGAACCTTGATCGATTCTTCTCCTTCAAGAGGCTGTATCGTCATCTTCCACGATCACCCGCCACATTCAAATCAATCGAATCCAGCTTCATCACAAAATCCAGCAGCGAGCCTATTGTACTAAATACAGTAGGATCTACCTCATCCTCCGGTACGAATAACCTCATATCTTCTTCTATATAAACAATCATTTGCAGGATCATCACAGAATCCAAATATAAATCCTCATTAAGCCGCATGGTCTCTTTAAGCGGTCTTAGCTTGCGCACCGCCTCGGATTCAAGACGATAAATCAGCAGCTGCTCGAGCTGCTCCTTTACTTGCTCTCTTATCATGAATACGCCTCCTCCAATTCCAATTGCCTGCGGCTAACCTTACCTGTGGCACTCTTCGGTATTTCGGCGACAAAAATAATGTCTGAAGGAATTTTGTAAGAGGGCAGCCTCTTCATGCACCATTCCTTAACCCCTTCAATTGAAACAGCGCCGTCAGCTATCACCAAGCATTTCACCTTATCACCCGAGATCGGATGACTGCCACGGAATACCGCAGTTTCTCTAATTCCTGGCATAGCGCTTATCGCTTCTTCCACTTCAAGCGGGTACACCTTCAGACCCGACACATTAATAACATCATCTATTCTTGAGACAAAGGATAATCTCCCGTCCGCTCCAATCTCACCCAGATCGCCCGTACGTACAGCCTGATTCGTTGCAGTCGATACCCCAACTAATTCAGCAGGCTGCGAGCTGTTGCCTTCGCCACCATTCTCTGCACGAAACTTCCATAAGCGGAGAGGGTATCCTAGATCATGATGAGACAGCATCGACTTGCTTACACTCATACACCCGGCTTCCGAACAACCGTATTGCTGCATAAGCGTATCCGTTGCTCCTTGCAGCCGCTCGAATAGAGGAGCAGGCAGTGGAACGCCCGAGCTGATCAGCTTATGGAAACGAATCTGTGACTGGCTCATTTGAGCAATCGTCTGGAGCTGTACAGGCACGCCATACACGATATGCTCTGGAAAATCACGAACAAGCCCTACCGTAAGCTTCGGGTTGGCATTTGATACTATAACAGGGCTGCTGCCTCTTGCCAGCGCAGCCATCACTCCGCATAGCAATCCGTAGGAATGTGTGACGGCTGCAAGTACGATTGGCGTGCAGGAGGAATCGAGCCCAATAGCTTCGTTATACGCTGATATTTCCTCATTGATCTCATTCCAGCTTCGAGCGATCAGCTTCGGATGCCCCGTCGTGCCTGAACTGAATTGATAGAGGCTCGGTACAGCATCCACTGTAACAACAGGTTCGGCACTCGGATAGTAACAAGCAGGGTCTTGAAAGAGAAGCCCCTGACAGCCCGCCGAATTGGCAATTTCCCTTGCTGTCTCAAGCGGAGTACTGCCGTGCATGAGGAGAGCAGAACCGCCATGCTCCTTCAAATAATGCACAACAAACAGCAGCTGAGAAGGGTCCGATACGCAAAGCGCATACCGCTTCCCAAGCGGTGAAGACAGATGCGGCAGCTCCTTATACGCCTGCCAATGAACCGACAGATCATTCGCTGTATATTCCTTACGATTGACTTGAAACCTCATGGTGTAATTTCTCCCCTTTCTCACCTAATGGCTTGAGCATTTTTTCCCGTGCCAGCTTCGCTTCATACAGCGGATTATTAACGGAATGATTCAGTTCACCTGCATCCGGCTGCAGCCTGCTATTGGCTAGCTGTTCGACAACACATGTCGGCGGGTAGAGATGAAAGGCCATGAATCGCTCCTCCTGATCGGGATATTCCTTGCGATGAGCATCCAATATTTCCACAGCCAGCTGCCAGAATTGCTCTTCCTTATAGTTGCAATTGGAATCGAGCAATAACGCAAGCTCGCCAAGATTAATCATGAATAGTGCATCGAGCGTCATCGCAACAAGGGAGTGACAATCCTTCATTTCGTAATAATCATCAAGCTTTCCTTGTGCATAGATCGGATGAATAGCAGCAAAATTTGGAGGAGGAATAAGCTCACTCGCCCCATCCTTACAGTACTCCACCCCTTCGTGAAAATCCTTGAGCGCAACACGAACGGGAAGGCCATGCCGATGAACGAGAACCATATTTTGCGCATGCGACTCAAGGGCAATGCCATGCATGACAAGCAAATGAACAATAGGAAGCATGCTGCATTCCAGCAAATGCGTCAACCAGTTTTGAAGACCATGCTCTTGGAGCCAAGGAAGTATAAACGGTTGCCCTTCATGATCGTTCGCATAAAGCGCATGGAAGGGAACGGCTTGCTCCCCAGGCTCCAAATAAGAATGAATGCTTTCGCGCCAGAGACAGCCGAGTGCACCATAACGATTCTCTGAACTAAGAACAAGCTGCTCCTTCTCGTTCCGCGCAACTGCTGGATTCTCTTCAAAGCTGACGCCGGCGAATTCTTTTAGAATAATTACACCCGAACGCTTCAAGTAAGGGTCTGCTTGCGTCAGAGCCGTCAACCAACGGGATACTGCCGGAGCGCTTGCTATGGAGTGAGGCGTGATCAACCTCACGGAGGATGTATTTCTTATATGAAGTGATAACTTTATGCTAGCTTTTTGCAGATCTGTCTCATTAGTGAGAGTCCGAATCGACTGCTGCGGCCGATAGCGATCCTCAGTGCAGCCTAGCAATAGAATTTGCTGTTTATGCAGCTCCTTGGAGAAGGCGGGGATAATCTTATTCGTCCATTGCCAAGGATGTACAGGAAGCCATACATAGGCTTCAGGAGAACAGCCCTTCCTGATTATCTGTTCCACAAATATCGCCGACTGTTCTTCCCCTAGCTCATCCAGCAGCAATTGCTCATAGCTGTATTGCTCATCTATCGCAACCAATGCTAATGATCGTTCAACAGCAAGCCAGAGAGGCTGAATAGATGGCTTGAATTCAGGTCCATATAAATAATTGTCTGCATAATCAAAGCCGATACGAGACTTATAGCAGGGATGATATGGATGGCCATCCATAAGCATACTTTCCAGCTCGTCATAAGACAGCCCCTGCAGCCATACTTTTCCTCGTTGCCCATGCTCATATTGCGCTAATACATCCTTCAACCTGGTCTGTTCCAGCTCATTCATCATCGCTCCGAGCCCCGCTCGATCGGTTGCTGCTTGGCTTCCAAGCAGTTCATATAGCATCTGACTTGGACTTGAGACAACTTCACTTCTGCCATCAGCCAACCGTCGAATAGAAGACGCGGCTATTCGAATGCGACCGAAGGTATGCTTAACAGAGCCCTTACAGCTATAAGCTACATCTGCACCCAGAGCATCCTTGCCTTCCATCAGAAAAACAGAGTCTTTTCCCTCCATGCTCATGCTCGGGAATAGAACCTGTTCATAAATTAAAGATTCCAAGAGCTGCCTCACGACCCGCTCCGTCACTTGCTTATACACAGGTGAGAGAATAGCATCATTCACCTTAACAGCTTGCAGCAGCAACTTGCTTTCCTCCTCTATTCCTATCAATGTATGCCAGCTAGCTTTGGAGAAGCAGCCTGCCTAATTTGCTCTGCAACCTTATGCAGCGGATTGACGATCTGTACATAAACCGCTGGCGTTTCCTCGCTGCCCTCCAGTTCATCTACGTCGTAGAAGCGTGTCAACAGATTTGCTTTGCAAGGCAGCGTATCACCGGTTAAGAGCCTCTCCAGCAAGCCCGAGCTCTGTCGGTCCATTGGAAGATAAGATTCCAGCATCGCCACAAGCTCGCCCAACAACTGATCTTCATCAATTAATTCCTCTGAACCAAACCCTTGAATTAAGCCGAAGAGGTGGTTAATAACAAGGTAATAGCACATTCTCTCGTCAACGATTCGATCCTCATAGAAATTACCTGTTTCTCCGCCTATTCCCGGCAGGGCATGCTCAAGAAGCTCTCTCGTGGACTCACAGAAATAGTAGCCTTGATTATCGCGATAATAGTAGTGCACGGGATAACCTTTCTCTAGCCTCACCACACTATTCTGCTGATGAGCTTCAAAGGCAATTCCCCACTTGAGGTATAACCACAGCATCGGGGATAAAGACAACTGCAAATATTGCTTGAACCAATCCAAGCTAACTTCTGCAAGCGGCCGTCCTTCCCTGACAGCAATTGCCTCTATAATCGTAGCCAGACGAGACCTTTGCCCTGGCAACGGCTGCTGTACGAGAGCCGCTATCACCGTCGTTCCGTTCGCATCCTCTCTCATGAATGGGTTGGCACGAAGAACGACTTCGAATCCCGACTCTACGTGTTGCTTAGACTTGATGGTAATATAAGCAGGATCATTAATAATCGTAAAACCCGGATATAATCGGCTTACATCTCCAACTGCCGTCTCCATCAGCCGCTTAATCTCGCCGCCGCTCTCCAGCTCCCTGCTCTTATTCACACGGAGTGAATTCGTTACCTTAATCGGCACGGACACCTTGAGCATGAAAGGGGCTTCGGAATGATAGAGAGTACGAATCGAGGAGGTTGCGTGGAATTCCTTCCCTAGCGCTCCAAGGTCAATAAGCTTGGCAGCATTCATCCATTCGCTGACCTCAGGCCGACCAATTAACCAAGTTGCCTGCAAAGGATGAACAGGAATAATCGACCATGCTGGATCAGCCAGCAATCTATGAATAGGATGAGCCTGTTCTATCCCTTCTAACTGCAAATGTTGCTTAATCCAGTCTGTTGCCGTCAGCTCGCTCGTGGTGCCTTCCCTCACGAGCGAGCGACAGGCTGCAAAATAATGCAATTGAAACTTGCCCTTTAATTCAGGAGAAAATAAAGAGTAGCCTTTATCTGGAATGCCCTGTCTGCTTTTGGGCGTAGGGTGCATCGAATGACCATAGAGCAGCGATTGCTCCGCTTCTATGAATGAGAAAGCTTCACCATACAATGTTTCTCCATCATCTAGCCTCGCCTCAATAAAGGATTGAATATTACGGCAGCTCTCGATGACGCGATACATAAATTCCCCGGTATAATAACCGTTGTTGTGAACGATGGACAGCTCCTTCACGAGCAGCGCAGTAAGCGTCAAATAATCAGCTTCCAGCATCGTCGCTTGCGGTGCGTTCCGATAATAAATAGGAAAAGAATAGAGATGCCTTCCTGTAGCGGATACGTATCGAACAGCCGCATACATCTCCACCTGCTGCTTGAGCAGCTTGATATGCAGCACAGGCATACGCTCTGCCCCATGATCGCTGTGTGCAAGTTCAGCAATCACTCCCGAACTAAGCCAGCATTCAGATGAGGTTTCTCTTAAGTAGCAATTCAACAGATTCGTAATCGACGCTTCCTCAGCCAACCTTTTGGCATTGGGAAGTGCTTTCGGACGTAACATTAATAACCCCCTGCCTCAACAGTAGTAACGCTGGATATTGATTCCATAATCATCGTAAATGATTATCATTATCAACACAAGATGCCAAATAAAAACAGTTCTTAAGAACTATTACATTCGACATTTTATCTTATTTTTCTCCATAATTCGATATTTATTACAGAATTGAAGCTCACGCTATTCGAATGGGTTTCTATAAAAAAAGAGAACTGAAAGATCAGTTCTCTTCAAATCTTCTATAATCAGAGCTGTTGTCCAGTACTCTGCTTCATGCATGCATTCATTGAAGACGGCTATTTCGCATACACGCTAATCTGCCATAAAGAAACGCCGAAGTTGGTTGCTTTTTCCGTACAATAAAGCCTCAGATATCTTCCCCTGCCTGTTGCTGCAAGTGTCTCAATTCCGCCCTTGCTCTCCGTAGTGCTATAAATATCGTGCCAGTCTGCCTCATTGTCGGATAGCTGAATTTGATAGCTATTGGCGTACGCACCCTCCCAGTTCAGCAGAACAGATGCTACATTCGTTTCCTCGCCAAGATCAATAGAAATCCATTGCGGCACACTGTACTGGCTCGCCCATCTCGTAGCTTTATCTCCATCCACAACGTTATATGGACGGTAGTTGACATCAATATTATCCGTTTCATGCGATGAAGCTTTGACTTCCTTGAACAAAGCCAAATCATTCGTGCTAGTAGGAGGCTCTGTTATTTCGATGATTGTACTCGCTTCCGAGATAAAGCCTAGTGCATTGATTGATCTCACCGATATTTCATATTCGGTATCCGGCTGCAAACGGATCAGATTATATTTCGTATCCTTGACAATAATCGGAGTACCGCCATTAACGGACAGCTCATAAAAAATAATATAATCTGGAAGCGAGTCTGCTTCCCATGCCAAGGATAGGCTCTGGCTTGTTTTCCTTGTTGTTCTGAGATGATAAGGACTTGCTACCATCTGCTTATCATCTCTTACGGTTTCACCATTCACCAGTTCGTCCTTTAACAAGCGCAGCGTAAGCTTTTCAAACTCCATTAATATAGAACATTTATGTATAAGATCATCAAAATCCGCCGAAGCTTCCGTCTCTAGCTGTGTTATTTTTTTCATTACGATCGTTTTTATCGTTTCTGCCAGATCAGAGCAGTACTCTAATACATGCTGCAGAATATCGCTGTAGCCAGCCTTCTTAATGAAGCAGGCGAAGTAATATCTTGAGCCATTAATTAGAGTAAAAGCTTGCTGGACACCATATAATGATTTCGTAATTTGCTCGTTGGACTGATTCTTAAAGTCTGCAAACAGTTCGATACACTTTTGATAAATGATAAAATCATCATTATTATTGTTAATAGAAGCTTTTGCAGTCTCTTTATAGTTTTCAATCATATTTGGTGTTATAGTAATTTTAGAGAAATCGATGGCAAAAATTTCGTAATTCATCTTTTCCAGCACTTTAAATATAATTTCTTTATCTACCCATCTGTGCTTAATATTCGTTACATCATCAATCTGCAGCGTGTTATCCGCTTTATTATAGTCTTCTATTATAATAAAATGGTTCGCATCTGGCGCAAGCGTTTCAAGCCCTGGCAGCAGATACGCCGTTACCCGAAAAAACACACGCTTATTGTCATCTAACTGGGAATAAATGAAGCTCTCTGCTTCTTGAGTTGTTCTTATTGGCGCACCTAACAAGCTTATGCCTAGATTTGCTCCATCCTCTAAGGTAAAGCAACCCGTTTCATAGTGCCAGAAGCCTTTGTTAGGAAGCATAATATCTGTATAGATCTTGCCTGTATCCTCGTAACAATTAGCAAATAAATAACTGATCAAATCACCATGCTGCAATAACTCCTGAGCATATTCGATCTTCAAGCAATCCAAGTAATTTTTACGATGGAGCAACAATTCTTCCAAAGCTTAAACACACTCCCTATTATTCGTAAGTTCAAGTAATTCACTAACGGTCACAAATTGATAGCCATGCTTGATCAACGCGGGAACAGCTTCTCTTAATGTCTCAACGGTCTGCGCACGGTCTCCTCCGCCATCATGAAGCAAGATGATCGACCCAGCCTTCACATTCGTCATTAGTCTATCTACCAATACAGGTACGCCCGGCAATTCCCAATCCTTCATAAACAAGGGATCAGACCATAGAACAAAGCGATAGCCCAGCCGTTCAACTAAATCAACAGTGGCTTCGTTATACACACCATTCGGCGGACGAAAAAGTGTGCAGCGTTTACCTGTAATAGGAATAATAGCGGCCTCTGTACGTTCAATCTCAGCTATAATTTCATCTTCAGTCATGATCGTTAGATCAGGATGGGAATACGTATGATTGCCTATCTCATGTCCCTCTCTCGCTGTCCGTTCTACAAAATCGGGAAAATATTCAACAAACTCTCCCAATACAAAAAAGGTAGCTTTCGCGTTATTCTCCTTCAAAATATCTAAAATTTTCACAGTAAATTCCTTGGAAGGACCATCATCCAATGTCAAACAAATATAGGACTTATGCTGCTCAGATTCAATCGCGATATCTTGGATAACTCTAGAGTCATTTAAAGTAGTCAATCTCGATTCCCCTCCTCTAACATCCAAATCTCTCTATTATATAGTTGCAAAAGGCCTGAAAAATCAGCCTCTACAATTACCAATATTTAATCAGTTTGCTCAAGTTTATGTTATCATACATTAATTTTTATTTAAAGCATCCTATTCAAAATTTTCAAATAAAAACGATAGGTGAATTCTCTTAGTACTGTATCATTTTTTGAAAACCCTTACTTAAAAGGAAATTTCTCTTTTGTGTCGTAATTACTCTTAATAATAAATAATGACTTTACAAAATAATATTAATATTATTTTCTCGGAGTCATTGCTTATATCCAAGCAGAAAAGGAAGCGATTACATGAGCCAAATCATAGCCTGCCGATGGGAGAAGGGCTATTCCCTTCAACCCGACAAAGGGCCTGATCACTACAATCATTTATTCGTGCAGCATATGCTGCATGGCATGCCGATGGACAGCTCCGGATTAACTGTCACCGGGAAGTTCGGCCAACTTAGCCTGGGAGAGCGGGATGATACGCGAGCAGCATCAACAACGCCCCCTGCTCCACTAGCTGTGCCGGTTAGCTTGGATGGACGCATTCACAATCGGGAGCAGCTTCGAGAGCAATTGCTCGGCGAGGGCATTATCATGTCTCGCTCTGTAACCGATCGCGAATTAATCTGGCAATTATATGAGACCTTTGGTTCCCGTTTCATAGCCCGGCTTCGCGGCGAATTCGCCTTAATTTTATGGGATGCCCGTCACAGCAAGCTTATTGCTGCAACAGATATCGTCGGCACTCGTTCACTTGTCTATTACAATTCCGATGCTCTTACCTTAATAGGAACGGACGTTGCACAGCTGCTTGCTGATCACCATATCCCATATGAGCTTAACAGAGACAAGCTTATCGCCAACCTTACGTCTGCTATGTGGAAATGGAAATGGGATACCTTGCCTGAGCATACCTACTTCCGCAGCATTCACCGTGTACCCGCAGGGCGCCTCCTAGAAATCACACCAGAAGGTACGAAATTATCACCATACTGGTCACCACCTCATCAAGAAATACACTACCGCAGTGATAGCGACTATTACCTCCACTATGCAGATCTTCTGCATCAATCCGTACAGGAACGCCTTCAAGAAGACTATTATTTGATGCCCATCAGCGGCGGGATCGATTCTGGGGCTATCGCGGCAGTAGCCAGCCAAGAGCTGGGCGAGACAAGAGAAAAAGCCATGTTCGTTACGGGTATTGCATTCCGTGCTCCCCGCTTCGACAGCTGCAATGATCTGTCCTACATTGATGCGATGCGCAGCAAGCTTGGACTCAGCGGAGAGGTTCTGCTGGCAGATGGGCTGACTCGCCATCCTAATGACACGCTAGGACGAGACCCCCTCTTCATCACGGATGGGCCCGAGATTCGCACAACCTCCCTAGCCAACTATTTATCAACGGCATCAGCGCTTCGTCAAGGTAAAATCCCTATCGCATCTCTATCGGGAACAGGTGGTGACGAGACGATCGACGGGAATGCCTATGTCTATGATTCACTGCTATTGAATGGCCGCTTCAAGGAGTTATTCACGAGGATGAAACGAAGCTCTGACGGCTCCGCCGCAGCGATGCTGCGACTTCTGTGGACACGGGCGCTGCAGCCCATCATTGGGGGATCTTGGCAGAGGTATATGAATGCGGTCTGGGGCGGAGAAGCTACACAAGCGCCTTTCCTGCATGCGGACGCATGCCTTGACATCAAGCATGCCCAAGAAGCTTTTCTGGAGAACGAGCTCCGCCCCCAGTTCCTCTATAATAACTGGGCCAGGCAGGCTATCTTTCACCGGAATGCCTCACCCTCCCGTTATTACATGGGCCGTGACGGAAGGAGCGTCTCCTACCCTTTTCTCGATAGGAGACTTCTGGAGTTCTGCTTGCGAATACCGCCTGAGGTTATCTATTGTGAGCAAGAAGGATATACTGGCGCGTATAGTGCTACCAAGACGCTCGTTCGCAAGGGATTAATTGGAACCATGCCTTCTCTGATTCGTTCGAGAACCGAAAAAACCTTTGCTCATGCTTTCCTGCGGGAAGTGATTATGAATCATTATCCTACCTATATGAACAGTCTCGCTGGCGATCATAGTGAGCTCGCAAAGCTTGGCTTGATTGATCCCGAGCAATTGCGGGCGCATATTCGCGTAGAGATTGGGCGAGCGCAGCGTGAAGAAACGCCAAGTCCAATCTACGCTGCCATAGATGAGACGCTGCGAATGGAGATTTGGCTGCGGGAGATGGCTGTTGGCCGCGAAGCCTACTTGAAGAGGATTGGATTCGGAAGCACTGCCCTCTTGGCAGCGAATGGGCAGCCCATTCAGAGCGCGGTACGCCAGCTATCTGAATGGCTGGAGAGAGAGCTGCCGTGCGATGCGATCTATCCGCTGCACAGCGACAACGGGGCTTTAAAGGCTTATTAACCTATTCTCTGGCTAGTTGACTGGGACTTTCGCTGCTCGGAGCGTGGCAGCATTCGCAATAGCCACACTATGTTCGCAAGCAGTAATCCGCTTGTAAGCAAGAATAACCCGCGAATGCCTAACAGACCAGAGAGTGTTCCGCCCAGCACTGGACCACCCGCGCTGCCAAGCGCGGACATGCTTGCATTGTAGCTGAACACTCGCCCTTCTTTGCCTGTGGGCGCGTGCTTATGCAGGAGGGCGTTCACAGAGGGAACGAGCCCTCCAATGAATATCCCAAGAACGAAGCGGATCACCATCAGCTGCCAGACGGATGACACCACCGCTTGAGGGAGAAATAACAATGCTGAGCCTGCCATAGAACCAAGCAACACCTTACGCTCCCCAATTCGATCAGCCAGCTTGCCTAGCAATGGAGCGGCAATAATCGTAGAAAGTCCGGATACAGAAGCAACGAGTCCTGCCCAGAATGCTACCTGATCCATACGGCCATGAAGCTCTTGGACAAATAGTGGAATCAATGGGAGTGTTGCCATTAAGGCAAGCTGCAGGAGCAGTGTCACGCCAAGCAATGCAGGCAGTTCTCGGCTATGTGTTAGTTCTCGCAGTCCCTGCCATACCGATACAGCTGGTGTCGCAGCCGCTTGCTTGCGGTCAAAGTTTTCTTTGACGAACAGCCAAGCAATCAGCGAGGCCATGAATAGGAGAGTGCCCGTTATATAGAAAATCGGACGAAAGCCAATGGAATCAGCAAGCAAACCGCCGATCAGCGGGCCAAGAACAGTGCCTGCAATCGAGCCGGATTGATAAGTTCCCATGGCAAAGCCCATCCGCTGCTTTGGTGTCCCTGAAGAAATCAGTGCCACGGCTGCCGGATTGAAACCGGAGATAATCCCGTTAACAGCACGAAGCAGCAAGAGCTGCCATGGTGCCGTAACGAAGCCCATAAGTCCCATCGTAACAGCCATTCCGAAGCCGGCGCGAAGCAGCATCGGCTTCCGACCATAACGATCGGACATTTTGCCCCAGAACGGCTGCATCAGGAATGACGTAACGAAATTTACAGCAAATATAACTCCTGCCCAAATACTGATCTCGTAAGGGTCAGCTAACCCGAGATTCGCCTGCAAATATAACGGCAAGAACGGCAACACCATCGTCATCCCCGCCATCACACAGAACTGCCCCACCCATAATACGGCCAAATTGATTTTCCACTGCTCCATTGCCTTCTACCCCTTTGTACGGAACCCTCTATCCATGCTTTTCATAAATACCTACCAAAAAATCTCATATTATAATTATTTAGATCATAGCATAGCGGCGCTTGTCCGACGAGAGGCAGCTTTTTTCATGCGAATATTGTCGAATATGGTTTAAAAAGAAAAGAACCTATGCTATAATTCATACAATCATCCTATGTTTGGAGGTTTAATGAATGCTGCACAAAACGAAACGTCTTACCCTTGTCGATCAGGTCATTATTCAAATACAACAGTTGATTGAATCTGGCACCTGGCGAGTTGGTAGCAAGATCCCCCCTGAACCGGATCTCGTTCAGGAATTGAATGTCAGCCGCAATACGCTCCGAGAAGGCATTAAAGCGCTTTGCCATGCTGGTGTCCTCATTACAAAGCAGGGAGACGGCACCTATGTTTCTTCGAACAGCACCCTTGGCGCCGCTATTTCACGCCGCATCGAGAAGTCGAGCCTGCTAGAAACACTGGAAGTGCGGAATGCTCTTGAACAGGAAGCAGCAAGGCTGTCTGCCAATCGGCGCACGGCTGAGGATATTGAGAAAATGCGATTCTATCAGCTGGAATGCCAAGACTACAGCGCCAGCCGCGATCTAGAACGTTACGTGGACGCGGATATGAAGCTGCATCAGGCCATTGTAGAATCGACAGGGAATCGAATGCTGATTGACTTATATGAGCATATTACCGAGGCCATTCAGGATTCGATTATTGTTTTTATCAAAAAGCAATTTGACAATAATCTTCCGCATGATCAGCATGATCAATTGGTAGATGCCATCATCGCTCAAGAGCCTGAGACCGCTGCCGCTATGGTTCAGCAATTCATTAACCAACTACAACGAGACATACCTTTGGAGGAAACCTAAATGCAGTCCCAGAAGAATTCAACAACAAGATCAGCAACTACAGGATGGCTGCTAGTGCTCGGCATTATTTTGATTGCAGCAAATTTGAGAGCCCCGCTCACCTCGGTAGGCCCTTTATTAGGAACGATTCGAGATGATTTGCATATTTCGAATACTTTAGCCGGCTTAATCACAACACTTCCATTAATCGCCTTCGCCCTGCTGTCGCCGATTGCGCCAAAGCTTGCTCGACGTTTTGGCATGCCTTCCGTATTATTCGGATCGCTAGTACTGCTGGCTATCGGCATTGCTCTCCGTTCATCATGGAATATTAGCACTCTTCTAATTGGAACCGTGCTTTTGGGTCTTGCCATTTCTATTTGCAACGTATTGATGCCAAGCCTTATTAAAGAGAAATATCCTTTGAAGATAGGGCTAATGATCGGGATCTATTCCGTGGCGATGAATCTCAGCGGCGCTATTGCTTCCGGCATTAGCATGCCTATTGCTGCTCAAGAAGGCTTTGGGTGGAAGGGAGCGTTGGGTCTATGGAGCGTATTGGCGATTGCGGCAATTGTCTTTTGGCTTCCTCAATTGAGGGGACAAGCTCATAAAGCAACAATCTCGACGCTGGGCGAGAAGGCAACGAATGTCTGGAAGTCGCCATTGGCTTGGCAAGTAACGCTCGTTATGGGCTTGCAATCGATGTTATTTTATATCGTCATTTCCTGGCTTCCAGAAATTTTGCAGACACGAGGCATAAGTCCGGATTCGGCTGGATGGATACTCTCCATTATGCAGCTTGCTGTACTTCCGCTAACCTTCCTCGTCCCAATCATAGCTGGACGCATGAAGAATCAGGTTTTGCTCGTTATTCTGACATCGGCCTTCTTCCTCACCGGATTTATAGGGCTGTTATCTGGCAACCAATCACTAATCCTTCTGTGGGCCATCTGTATCGGAATCGGAGCAGGCTGTGGCTTCAGTATCGCGATGATGCTGTTCGGCTTGCGGACAACCAATTCGCAGGATGCCGCAGAATTATCGGGCATGGCACAAGCAGTAGGCTATCTGCTCGCTGCAGTAGGTCCTATCCTATTCGGTTATCTGCATGACGCAACAGGCGGATGGACGATCCCGCTTATGATGCTGCTCGTCGTTACCATTCTATTGCTTATTGCTGGCGTTTCTGCCGGGCGTAATCGATTTGTTGGGAATGACGGGATGAAATGATACGACAAAAAGAGTGACTATTGACTAGTCGCTCTTTTTTTTGTAAACATAAGGTCTATCGTTCAAATTCAAAATACAATACATCATTATTCGCATCCAAATAAAATTTCCCGACAAAGGTTGAAGTCCTAATATAACGATCAAATTCACTGCTAAATAACCATTGGGGCTCATACTCTTGTGCTAATGCCAAAGGCTTCAAACCATTGACTTCTTCCCAATCATCGTATGAAGCTTTAATACGGCTGATGCCCCCCTTATCCAAATAAGCATACCCCTTCATCCAATAGGAATCTGGACCAAATCTATTCTTACCTATTGAACCAGCTTTCCAGTACACACCTTCTACCTTCTCTAGCTTTGGAAATCTATTGGTTATCGGTTGAATCTCGGTGCTGAATTCATCTGGAGAGATCGTAGTCGATAGCCCCACACCAATAACGGTATTAAAAAGAAAATATCCAATATATACAGAAACGATAGCGGTACACGTAATAAGTAAAGTAAGCATGATTTTTTTGCTGAACATTATCCGCTCCTGTCTTTCTCAGGACTATTCATAAATATGGTTGACTAATTAACATTACTTCACAAAATCTAGACGAGATAAATATTTACTTGATGAAAAGGGTCGGAGGATCTTAGCGCCTCTAGGGACAGGCTCAACGATGTCCCAGCTCTCTACTTTTAATACTTTCAGTGCCTTCGGATCAAGCTCATTGGGATTGTCTTCCTCTCTCAATTGCCCCCTCAATATAAATACAGGAGTGTCCTCAGAATAAAGCAATATCTCTTCATTTAGTACTGCGGTCACCTGCTTATTATTTTCTAATATTTAATCCGTTACTTTTAGCTATAGATTCCAGACTATTAAATACTGAGCGATTTAAACTGTAAATAGGAAAACTAAGATCGTAGTTTCCAAT
Source organism: Paenibacillus sp. J22P59 (assembly GCF_059383895.1). Lineage (NCBI taxonomy): Bacteria > Bacillati > Bacillota > Bacilli > Caryophanales > Paenibacillaceae > Paenibacillus > Paenibacillus sp. J22P59. The sequence goes on along the minus strand of NZ_JBXENX010000003.1, from coordinate 178,286 downwards.
AATAACGGTTTGAATATCATTAAAGAAAAAGTTTGTAAAAAGTTGTTCTCTGGTTGACATTTTAAGAAATGCATCAAGAATATTCAACGATGAAATTTTCATAATATCTGATTTTAATGGGAGTATTGTCTCTTTAAAAAGATGATCATTTTGAGGCTCAAAGGTCTCATCTCGATAATATTTTTTAATACTTGGACAATAAACAAAAACCTCATTATTATTTTGTTGAAAGATACTATGAAACACCTCAATAAAGTTTTGTTCGTATTTTAAATTATGCTCCTCAAATGAAGATAACCAAATTCCTGCATCTTCAACTGTTAAGCATTTTTCATACACGTCCAAGACACCTACCATATATTTTTCTAGGTTAGTTTCTTCTTCAATATCCAGCCTAGAGAACATCTCTACTATTGATTTAATCTGATCCAGATTGGCTTTCACTATTCCCATTTCTATCGCCGCCTAAATATTCTTTCTTATGTGTATTTTCAATAGGAATAGGGCGATCAGCCCTCTCTACTCTCCTTTTACAAGTACACCAACACATTAAGAATAGGCAGAAAAGCTTATAATTTGACCTCTCTAAAGCTCATCTGCATAGCCCTAATATTTTCATCCAACTTACATTCTTCAGTACTAGCTTCAAACCCTACTACATTCCATTCTTTTGTAAACTTCAAGAGTAAATTTCTTACTCCTTCTACTGCACTACAATCCAATGCAATCTCAGCATCCACTCTATAAGAATTATCAATTTTAAAATATTTGTGTGCACCCGTAATTTTGAAGCCTAGCGAAATTTTGTTGGTAACTAGCTTTACTCTTTCAAAAATATCTTCAATAGAGCTTCCTTTTAAATAAAAAGTGAACAGCAGACTGTCTTTTTCTTCGCTAATTGTTACATCAATAAATAAAAACTCGGTAACTTTACCTTCTATAAAAATATGAAATGCTGCCGTATGTATTGAAGATAACTGCCATTTCCATTCGTTTGATAGCATTTCTAATAATTCTTTAACTCTAATAAAATCAAGAACTTCATATTGAGAATTTAATTGCAAGGTAGTTTTTAAGACAGTAGTATTTGCATGGTTACCTCGCTGCTCATTTGCCACTATAGTTCCTGATTTTATCATAGGTTTTAAACACTTTATTAATCGTTTAGAGGCTTCCTTGGAAGCTTCTTTTGATTGGTAATCAGATAAGTAACGTAAAATGATCAAATATTTCGCCCCTTAATAGAATAATGCATAAAAGTATGTAATCAGTCCTAACACTTACGAATTTAAAAACTTACTATATTATTTCCGTCCCTAAAATCTATCAGCTCTCTCTATTGATCCAATAAAACACCAAGATGACCGTTATAATCAGAATTAAAAGTTTCTTCTACTAACACATACTTTCCATTCATTTTCCGCAAATCTTTTAGAGTCGCCCGCAATACTTTATAATCGAGCTCTAACCAAACAGCATTCTTAAAAAACTATTGTTTATAATCATCTAGAGAATAATACAAACCATTACCCCGTAACTCTACTTAAATGTATCCGCTTGTTCTGAGCAGAGTATCTCTTTCCTTTAAATATAGAGAGCAGTTTTAAACCCTTTCTATTTCGAGATAAACCCCTCCCGCAAGGAGTATACTACGATTTGAATTGTCTTCTGACATATAAAGGACACCCAAATACCAAGGATCTTTATACTCTTTATCCATATAGATTTCAAGCATAGTTATAGAGTCGCTCGAAACCCCAATATCCTCAAAAGTAACCCCGCTGCTGCCATTAATAAAATCTATTCTGGTCACAATACTTTGTTTGTAATTAGGAACATTTAAATAAGGGAGTTCTTGCCTGCTAAAATTAGGATTTCCTTCTCCCCCTAGATAGAAATTATTTGTTGTCAAATAATCCTCCTTAATTATTATCTTGGAACCTATAATACTGTCCACCTCTTCACTACCATACATGGTCGCTTGACCATATTTTAAAAGCCTCTTAACTTCCCAATATCCTAGAAATTCATGACCGAGGGAAGAAGGCTTTTTTATTTCAATTCCTTCATCCGAGGATTCATCACCGCAACCTAAAGAGCAACTAATCATCATTACAATTAAAACTACTACTAATGCTTTTTTTGTCATATCATATTTTCTCCAATTAGACTCTCATGTAGTTTAGAAACGAGATACCAAACTCAATTATACTTATTTAAAATTTTACTTAAAATCAAAATTCATTTCGTTTATTGATACTTTATTTCCTATTCCTTCTTGTGTAATGAATTTTTTCGAAATAATTTACCACTTTATTAGTTGGCATTATTAACGAAAAAATAATTGCATAAAGAATCACCATAATCAGATGTCTAATTGATTCTTTTAAAGGAATGTTAATAATGAAAAATAGTAATAGAAAGGAAATGGGGAGTGCGTATTTCATCCGTTTTTCACTTATTCTTTTTAATAAAGATATTAAAATAATTATTGTTATTACAATTATATACAACAACTTGTTTTCTCCTTAATTCATTCATTATTTTTCACATGATACATACAACTGCCTGTGGTTTGGTCTTCATTCCTCATTTATTCTCAATAGTATGATTTAGCACAAAAACCCTTAAGAGGAAAATTTTTTAAGTGTCCATCTTACGGGTTACAGTTCACTCTAATGTGCCTTTATATCAAAATAATTTATTCGAAAAACACACCTCCATTTGCAAATTTCTCATCAAGAACTATATCTGTTTTTTTTATTTTATAAACATACACCATATTATTTTGGCTTTTCTTATTTAATGTAGCTTTAACTAGCCTATGCGTATGTCTACTGAACGGTTTAAATTTCACATATGTAAGTTGTTTCAATTTCCACCCTTCAGTAATTACTATTATATTTTTTTCCCAATTAATTTTTGGCACCTCAATACCATGATAAAGAAATATATCATCTTCTTTAGACATAATAATGTGTACTATTGCATTACTTTCTTTTACTTGTTTAATTGAACTAATTTCTTTGAACACTATCTGTTGAGACCTGATAAAATAAAATCATAATTAATAAACAACAGGCCACCATTAGTACAATCCATCTATATTTCATAAGTTCCCTAAAATATTGATTCCCATACTTTTTTCCCTGCCCGGTTTTTACCACTGTTTTTAACTACCTCATAGCCATAATGATTTTTTCCTTTTTTATAGTACCTGACTAATCCTTTTGCTTTCCTGTTAGACCCCTCTGGTAAATGGTTTTCAAAATAGTATTGGTCATATGCAAGCATTGTATCTCCATTATTACCAGACCATCTCATACTACCATCCCACTCATAAAATTCCTGTAATCCTGAAAGGCTTTCCTTCAACAACCCAGATAGATTGATCCACTGAAGCAAACTTATTAAATGATAAATTTGTTACCGAAATTTTTTGAACCTGAACCCCACTGGATACAGCATCTTGTATAAGGCTAAACGAGGCTGTTCCTGTCGTCCCCCATTTTTCTGCAACACCATTTTGTCCCGGACCTTCAAAGCTAGAATTAAGAATTAAGTTTTCTTCAATTAATTTATTATTAATTGAAGTGTTTTGCTGCAAGGCAGATACATTAGTCGGAGTTATCAGCAATAAAATTATTAAGAACATCATTGCTATACTAGTATTAATAGATGTCTTGTTTGTATTCATACGATCTTTTCTCCTTATTTTGTTAATTATTGCGAATACCATAAATTTCACATCAATAAACGATATAACACTTGTCTTTGTAAATCATTAAGAGATAATGTTGGTTTATGACTAATTTTGTCGAAATATAGGTCATGAATTTGTTTTGACAGAACTAAGGACCTGCATAATCCTTTTCTTCTATTAAAAGGATTGAAATGATAGCATATAGATGAAAAAAAAAGCAACCAATCCCCTCAAGAGAGAATTAGCTGCTTCATTATAGAAATCCATTGCTGAGGTTATACTTTGTTGTCATCCCCAAATTCAATATCCTCATAAAATAAAATTCTGTTACCGAAAGGATCGGTCACAGTCACTTCAAGAGTATCCCATGGCGTAGGTTCTATACCCGGACGTGAATAGGGATATTTCTTTTCTATTATTTTCGTATGTAATGCCACAATATTGTTCACTTCAATGCGAATAGCGGCGCCGGGCGAGCAATCTCCATGATGCTCAGAGAGATGTATGATGCAGTTACTGTATGAGACCTGCATATATAACGGCATATTCTCTTCAAACCGATGCTCCCAATCTAATGTAAATTCCAAAAACTCCAAATAGAATTGTTTAGCCTTGTATACATCAAAAATTCTTAGTATAGGTGTCACTCTATTCATTATTATTTCAGTTGCCTCCATTCATCCTCGCTCCTTTTGATCATGATAAGAAAGATATGCCGACGAAAAAGTCAGATTGACTGCTGTCAGTCCAAACTAATATCGCTTATTAAGAAAATAAGAGATTGTAAAAACAATAACCGCAAGTATAATAACCAATAGAAATATCATACAAATAAAAGCGGTAAGTACATGGAGAATTTCGATGGGGATAATGCCAAACCCCCAATTAAATAGAAGTGCAAGCGATAAAATATTGAACAACACTCGACTGATTACAGACTCAATAGAGATACTTTTATTTATTTTTCTGAAAAAAATCAAAATCGCTATTATCTGAGTTAATTTTATCTTAATCGGTGAATCAATATTTCTATTTGCCCCATAACTGAATAGAAAAGTTAAGAGCATAACCTGCATAGTAAACAAATGAATATCTTTCTCCAACTTAAAGCCCCCTAGTAGAGCCATTTTTACGACAGTTCCCACACTTTTCAAAACTCTGGTCGCAGCCGATCTCACACCACAACAGCAACCAACCATGAAATAGGATGACATAGTGCTTTCGTCTAATGATTCACTGCATCTTCCATCTGAACATCATATTATCAGAGAATTAACGAAACGGCTAGAAACTAATATGTCTCTAATACCCGGAAACTCCTTCTTCGATCTCTTACAAAGTCTGTTCGTATTAGGTGCAGACGAATGAGTTGAATTTATATCATGATTTCCTTCATTATTATCAGGAAAAACAGACATAGAAAAAAGCCCTGAAGGTTCTTACCTCCAAGGCTTTACTGATCGTTAAGGAATGATCTTCCAAACATTATTGCCAGTTGGGGTCTCGCCTAATGTCCACCATTTGGCTTCATAATTGACGCCGTTATAAGAAACCTTGTTTCCGCCTACATAGACTGTCGTCGCACTCCAGGCTGGATACGCTGGGCTGCTAGATCCAGTCGTCGTGACCGACAATGCGGAAGAGGCCGGTGAGGCGTTGCCCGAGGCGTCTATGGCTATGACGGTAAAGCTATAAGGAGTGCCGCTCGTTAGGCCCGTGCTCGTGAAGGTAGTTGACGATGTTGTGCCTACCGATACATTATTGCGATAAATCTGATAGCTTAATGCACCAGGTACGGCGGTCCAGCTCAAGGAAACGCTGTTATCTGTTACGGCTGTGGAAGCCAAGTTAGTTGGTGCTGGAAGTGCACTGCCTCCGCCAAAATCAACATCAGATACGTTGACGTAAGCAGTAGGAGCTCCGGAAACTTCCCAGATTGCTAGAATAACATGATAGCCTGTTCTTGCTGGAACATTGCAATTGGAAGTGTAATAATTAGCGGGACTTGCACCATTCAGATTTTCTTGGCAGAACGGTGTAAGGTCAAAGGAGGCTCTTGTCAGCGGAGCGTTCGGGTTCCAGCCCGGCTTAGTGATGAAATACTTGAACGTAGTCGTAGCGTGAGCAGCATTCAACTGCCATTTGAAAGCCTGTGGTCCTGCCTGCATTGGCACCTTAGCCCAACGAGTCGAAGTTTGCTCATTAAGCTTAGGAAAGCTGGTGCCAGCACTCGCAATTTGGCCGTCAGCAGGGCCGCCGTTAGGGAAGCCTTTAGGCGCTTCAGCGCTTTGCGGCTCGTAAGCAGCTCCTCCACAATCTGTATTTATCTTTTTTTGGCATAACAATGCGCGGCTCGCTGGAACATCCAAATACCCGTGAGCCGAGCTTGTGTCTGGAAACAGAAGCATCAGTACAGCGGTCATCAGAAGCATACCGCCAGCAACAAGCAGCTTGTGGAACAAACGGTGGTTCGGTAAAGCCAGATTCATCATTAATTCCTCCTTAGATTTGGGTTTTCAAATACAAAAGCGCTTACATTTATCTGCTCTAAACCAGCATCACCTCCCTTAAAAATCAAGCATCAAGCTATTTTTAAAAGTACAGGCTAGCACATAGTCTTGTCTATAGGCATAAATAACTGGATATGCAATCCAATTATATGCCGTATCAGAGCATATCAAAACAAATTTTATTGAAAAAATTGTTACAATCTATAATTTATGCAGCTTCTTGTCCTTCTATATAGGGTAATCACTACTATAACTACTAATAATACCTAGTATTTCTTATCTATTTCTTATCCGACGAATAAGCATATGGAAGTCGCCATTCATTTATACCCAGCAATGGGTCTTATGAAACAAATAATATAAAAAAAAGCAACTGAAAAAATCTCAGTTGCCCATTGGCTTTCTTATTGACTGAATCGTATATGCAGAAAAATTTTTTCAACATTAATCAATTACACTTGCTGTATCCGCAGGTGCTGCATTGCTTGCAGCCCTCTATACTAAGCAGCGTAGCTGCACCGCATGACGGACAGAGATCCCGCGAGTCCACTTCTCCTGACTTAGGCAGCGCTGCATCCACGAACGGAGGCTGTGCAAGCTGAGAGGAAACCGCTTCTTCGCCGCTATCCATATGAATTTCAAGCGCCTTTGCTACCGCGTCAGCAATAGATTCAACACGATTGACACCGAATCCGATTGCGCCTGAACCCCCGATTCCCTTCAAATGCTTGGTCAACAGCTTCACTTTATTGCCGTGATCCCCATACCGCAGGAATAAGGAGCATACCCGTCCTAGCGCTTCTGCCATCGCGAATACATCGGAGCCCGCTTTGCCGACATTGAGGAATATCTCCCCTGGAATGCCGTTCAGGTCATTTATTGTAATATAGGCCATGCCGAATGGCGTATTGATTTTGTAGGTTGCACCACGCAATATTTGCGGACGGCTCTTATATTGTTTATCCAGCACCTGCTCCGACTGATCTAACGAATTCTTGCCCATTTGACGATCCACCAATGCACCCTTACCTGCTTCCAGCTTTGTTGCCGCCTTTATTCCATCATCCGCAGCTTGGGCGACTGGCTTCTTCAATTCTGATTCCTTTTTCTTTTTCTCTTCCTCTTCACTCTTCGTCGTTGACAAGACCTGGACATCACGGCTTCCGTCCCGATAGATCGTCACGCCCTTGCAGCCAAGGTCAAAGGCCAGCTCATATAGTTCCTTTGTCTCCTCCACTGTGAAATCACTCGGACAGTTGGCAGTCTTCGAGATGGAGCTATCTACCCAGCGCTGAATAGCGGCTTGCACACGAATATGGTCTTTTGCCGACAAGTTCATTGCAGTTACGAAGTACGCTGGCAGCTCCTCGCCAGGATGCGTATCCTTCCATTGCTGGGCAATAGGCACAAGCTGCTTGTCATAGCCAAGACGGCTCTGGCGGAAATATTCAAAGGCAAAATAAGGCTCTATGCCAGTTGATGTGCCGACCATCGTCCCTGTGCTGCCTGTCGGCGCTTGCGTAATAACAGTAACGTTACGCATGCCATTGCTTCGCACGGCCTCGCCCACTTCGGGATACTGCGAGATCATATTGCGCATAAACCCGCTTTGCAGGAAGGGCTCTGCCTCGAAGGCTTCGAAGGAGCCTTTCTCCGCAGCAATCTCTGTGGATGCCAAATAAGCCTCTCTGGCGATGAACCCATACAGCTCATCGAGAAATACAAGCGATTCTGGGCTTCCATATCGTACGCCAAGCTGAATCATAAGCTCCGCAAGTCCCATCGTCCCTAGACCGACGCGGCGCTCGCGCTTTTGATTTTTTTCATTTTCTTCAAAATGATACGGCGTAGTGTCAATCACATTGTCGAGGAATCGCACGGACCATCTCGTTACCTTAGCCAGCTCTTCCCAAGCCACCGCGTGATTCTCTTGGTCATAGAATTTGGATAAATTGATCGCTGACAGGTTGCATACGCCCCATCCCGGAAGCCCCTGTTCGCCACAAGGATTCGTGCTAATAATCGGATTGAAATACCAGCTATTAGACATTTGATTGTAATACTCCATAAATACGACACCAGGCTCCGCCGACTTCCATGCCGATTCAATAATTTTATGCCAGACGTCGCGGGCACGGACTTTTTTGTACAGAATCACTCTTTTGCCAAGCTTACGCCATGCCTCTAGGTCGCCGTCCCACAGCTCATCATATTCAGGGTCCTTCGTATCCGGGAAGACAAGCTCCCACTCCAGATCCTCTTTGACGGCTTTCATAAAACCATTGCTGACACAGACAGACAGATTTGCATTCGTAACCTGCCCCATCGTCTGCTTAACCGTTATGAAATCCTCAACATCCGGATGCCAATCATTCATCATCAGCATTAATGCTCCGCGTCTTGATCCGCCCTGCTCGATCAGCCCTGTTGTATAGCTGAACAAGCCACCCCAAGAAACAGCGCCGCTCGAGGAACCGTTAACTCCCGCTACAATAGCGCGCCGCGGACGGAGCGAGGACAGATTAATGCCTACACCGCCTCCCCGCGCCATAATTTCGGTCATTTCCGTCAGCGTAGTCATAATACCGCCGCGGCTATCCCTTGGAGAAGGAATAACATAGCAATTGAAGAGCGTCAGCTCCTCACTCGCACCCGCTCCAGCTGCAATTCGGCCCCCGGGCACGAGCTTCCAATCATCGAGCAAATAACGGAACCGCTCCGTCCATAACGCCCGCTTCTCCTCCGTGTCTTCTGCACCTGCCAAAGCACTTGCAAGCCGTGACCACATTTCCTCCGGCGTCTTCTCTTGCGTCAACGTCAGCTTCTCCACATCCGAGGTTACCACCTCGCCGCTCCGCAGCTGCACCTTTACTTCAGCGCCATTGCGGGCTACGACCTCTCCAACCTCCTTGGCAGGGAATTTCGGATCATCCTTCGTCAATACTAATACAACGTCCCCGACCTTCGTTAAGCTCGTATCCGCTTGCTTCCACGCATAGCGATCCAAAAAAATCTTCTCGCTAAGCCCCTCCAGCTGTCTTCCCCGATTATTCGCCATTTGTTATAATTACCTCCCCATTCCACTGCTTCCTGCTTACTAACAGGTTCATCTTATATGAGATAAATCACAATATATTGTGTATAAATACCATTATAACATACTACATATGGACTTAAAGCCATCTCAAGCCTCATTTTTCCCTAATCTCTCCTACTACTCCCTGCCACACTTCTGATAGCTTGTTTTTTCTTTAATTTCGGACATTTCTTATTAATATTTGTTGAAAAGGCCATACTAGAGGCAACTATCCCTTTTTCCACCTGAAAGGAGCTGCTCCATTGTCCTCTACTATAAATAATCAATCCAACGGCAACACCGCAGGAGCCTCCCTCATTACTCGTCCCCTCCATGCCCACGTGGATATGCATGTTGATCGTTCCTGGTTCGACGAGCTCCAAAGCCGTGTAGCCAAAAACGGGCCATGGGATGATTGGACACTATATCAGCTGTCTATGGAAGCCGAGCAGTCCAAGCGAATTGAGAGCTTCGAGCAATTGCAATGCCTCCGTTCTTTGCCTTCCTTAGAACCGATGCCTCACCAGATCAGTACTGCACGCAAAGTGCTGCATGAGATGGGCGGCAGAGCCATTCTTGCGGATGAGGTTGGACTAGGCAAAACAATCGAAGCGGGCCTTGTGCTCAAAGAATACATCGTACGCGGTCTCGTTCGCCGGGCTCTGATTCTCGTTCCTGCTTCACTCGTACTGCAATGGGTTCGTGAGCTGAATCAGAAATTCGGCATAGCTGCTGTCGCGCAAAAGAAAGAACATACTTGGCATTATGACGTAGTTGTCGCTTCAATGGATACAGCGAAGCGCGATCCTCATCGTGATATTGTTCTTGGCAATGATTATGACCTCATCATTATTGATGAAGCGCATAAGCTCAAGAACAAAAAAACGACCAACTATCAATTCGCCTTGCAGCTCCGCAAGAAATATTGTCTGCTGCTGACGGCTACTCCTATTCAGAATGATCTCGATGAATTATATAACCTCATTACACTGCTGAAGCCGGGCCAGCTTGGCGGGCAAAGCGAATTCGCCGCTAACTTTGTGGTTGATAAAAGACTGCCTAAAAATGAGGACCAGTTGCAGGATGCCTTATCCGGCATTATGATCCGCAACCGCAGAGGCGACGGAGGCATTTCGTTCACGAAACGCTTTGTTAAGAATATTCCGCTCGAATTGTCAACCGAGGAGAAAGCGCTCTACGATGCTGTCACCGGATTTGTCAAAGAACGTTATGAAGAGAGCGGCGGCGACATGTCCAGCATGCTCTCCCTTGTAACCCTCCAGCGCGAGGTGTGCAGCAGCCGTGATGCCGTGTTCCTTACGCTCGTCAATCTGTTCAAGAAGACCGCCGAGGATTCGCCGCTTCGCGCCAAAATATGGGGGCTTGTGGAGTTCATCAAACAGATTCAATCGAACACCAAAGCCGAAAAGGCGATGGAGCTAATTAAGGAAATGAATGACAAGGTTATTATTTTCACCGAATATCGTGCGACGCAGGAATATTTGCTGCAATTTTTCCGCAAGCATAATATCAGTGCCGTCCCCTATCGAGGCGGGATGAATCGCGGCAAAAAAGATTGGATGATGGATCTATTCCGTGGACGCACCCAAGTGCTTATTGCAACGGAAGCCGGCGGCGAAGGCATTAACCTGCAATTCTGCCACCATATGATCAACTTCGACCTTCCTTGGAATCCGATGCGAGTGGAGCAGCGAATTGGGCGGGTTCATCGGCTCGGGCAAACCGAAGATGTGAAAATATATAATTTGTGCACACTTGGCACCATTGAAGAGCATATCGTTCATTTGCTGCATGAGAAAATTAACCTGTTCGAGCTGGTCATAGGCGGATTAGACCATATTCTAGAGAAATTCGATAAGAGCGATGGCTCCTTGGAGCAGCGTCTGGCTCGTATGCTTCTAGAAACTGGCGGGAGTGAAACCGAGCTCCGCGAGCAGATTAATGAGCTTGGATCATCGCTGGTCAAGCTTCGGGACGATGCTGCTGATGATCCTGCATTAGCGGTAGAGCCTGCCGCGATCCTATCCCAAATGACGGCATTAGGCCAGAAGGTAGAGATACGCCCATGAATGAGAAACAAATACACAAGTTTGTTCATCGTTATCTGGAAGCGACAGACTGCTCTATTATTGAGAAGTCCCCTGCTCATTTCACCGTCAAGCTATCGCCTGCAGCGGATCGGGAATTAACGAATCGCCCGTATTATTGGAGCTTCGTTGATCGTACGGATGCAGAGCCAGAGACCATGACCTTCTTGTTCGTAACCGATAAGCCCAAATATGAAGCTGCACTTGAGAGTCCTGTAATACAACCGTCCACTCAACAGCCATCCGCTGTCGATGCGGCGCTAAATCGATCCTTCGGCTTCATCAACAATAACCTGGCAGCGCCTGCACGAGTGCCTCGCGAGGATTTGCATTTTGGCTCGAATAAGCTGGAGCAGCTTTTCAAGGCAGCCAAAGCCTACGGAAGCTACGTTAATTTGTATCAGGAGCGGGACACTAGAGCCAGCAATCCATTCCAATCAACCGCTTATACGGCTTGGCTTGGTGTTAATATGCGTGTGGAGTTCGCCTGTGACCGGAAGCGCGAGGAAATTCACAGCTTCGGCATTTCTCTGGCAACGGGACACTGCATCGACCATTTTTTCGATCATCTTGTAGCAATGAAGCTATCCCCAAGACTTCCTGCGAATGTCCATATTGCTAAGAACGGCATCTCCATGGCCAAAGCCTTAACTATTATCGAGCAATCACTCGAACGAAAGCTTCGGGCTTATGACTATAGTTGGGCCGCAGATGCCTCCTCTCGTCTCGAGGAAGAGCTGGAGCGCGTTCAGAACTATTATGAGCCCATTATTAAGCATGCAGTTGAAGAAAATAAGCCTGCCTTAGAAGAGCAATACAAGCAGCGCTATTCCGAAATTAAATGGCAATATGAGCCCCGCGTAACCGCTTCCGCCATTAATTGCGGTATTTTCCACTTGGAAGGGATCGAATAACAACAATAAGACGGTATCCGCATCAATACGCCAAAAAAAGTACATGACCATTCCTCACAAGCGCGACACATTCCAACAGCCTCTGCCAGCTTGTCCGATTACAATGGTCATGTAGTCAATATCAGGCAGGAGATCTCAGAGCCTGCTTCATAGAAAAGGGTGACACTAACTTGCGCCAATGGACCAATAAGCTGCTAGCTTCTGTCGTTTTTCTCACTGTATTGTTGTCTGCTTCTGGCGTACATGCCCAGCAGGCTCTCTCTACGCCGTCGATACCAGCAACCGACAACGCCCTTGAAGCGCATATTCAGAGCTGGGTTGCCGAAATTGCCAAGCAGCCTTCTTTTGAACAATGGAAAAATGCCGCCTATACAATCTCTCCCCTTGGGGCCGGTATGCATAGCTGGCTCGTCATTATTCAGCAGAATAAGCTTTCAGTGGGCTATGCAGTCATTCATGCCAAGGAAGAAGGCGGTTATGCCCTTGGTGAATATGGAATGGGCTCTTACTTATATAATGAAACAACGCTGCATTCTTCTATGAAGCAGCTTGAACTCATCCCTTCGGCATCGACTAGCAAGCGAATCTATATTCATCCCTTATTAGCTGTCTGGAAAATAAAAGAGGGATACACTGATGCCATGAGCGGAGAATGGCTGCCGCTTAATGAGAAGGCGTGGAAGGTTGCTTTCATGCAAGAACAGAAGTTAGCAGCGGCAACGAATGCACTATTGGGGCAATCAGGGGCTATTAAAAAGGCAGTACGAATCCGATCATTTGATCCTTATCATACACTGCCTTGGCTTACCGAGAAGCCGATGCTTTCCTTGCATGCCACTTCTTACAAGCCTTTACTTACCGCAATTAGCTCTAAGCAGGAGGTCCGTTATACGGCGGAGCGATTCGGAGGAAAAATGCGTTATGTGTGGTCTGTCACAGGCTATCAGCAATGGGATAATGATACGATATTTATAGCCCTCGAAGAAGATGAGCTCGGCGAGAGCCGGAGATTTGTTCCGCTGTCGCTGCTTGCCGAGCTTGGCCAATTCTACCTTTAACGAGAATCTCGACCTCTCCACCATAATAAAATAGCAGCAGGTCCCCAACCGAACCAACGCGTCAGCCATGGCTCTCTTCCTGCCTTGGCTGATGCTTTGGTCTGCTTGCGATCAACCTTCGGCGTATCTAGATGCTTCACGAGCTCCACGGTCATGTACTTAATTAGATCATTCCCGCTTGCCATATCCATCACCTCGTTTATTTGTTAATACAAGTTTGCCCGTCACTTGCCATTCTTACACGTGCATGACTTTTCCTCTAAAGAGCCACGCTAACAACAGCTAAAATTGAAGCTGATGATTCGCAGACCTTTAGGAGGGTTCACCATGTTTATGTACGGATTAAGAAGCATTGCCATTATTCTACTCACCTTTTGTTTGTCTGCATCAACGGTGCAAGCGGCGAAGCTGGAACCCTCTAATAGTCATGAAGAATGGACCATGCCATCCGCTGCCATCTTAATTGATGCAGGACATGGCGGCATTGATGGAGGAGCTTTTTCCGATTCGATTCTAGAAAAGGACATTAACCTCGCCATAGCTCAGAAGCTGTATCTTCTTCTGAATAGCCAAGGAATTCCGGCTGTCCTGAACCGAACCGGCGATTACGCGCTCAGTGATGACAACAGATGGCATATCAGCAAATCGAGGCATAGGCGTGATCTGTCTCAGCGGCGCCAGCTCACCGAGGAAATCGAGACGCAATTGCTCGTCAGCCTTCATGTGAATGCCACACGGAATACTTCCAAGTCTGGCCCGCTTGTCCTCCATCAGGAGAATGGCGAAAGTGCGCTGCTGGCGTTTTGCATTCAGGATACGTTGAATCGACAGCAACAGAGCAGCTTTTTGCCAAGAGAGGGCACTCCCTTCTACTTGCTGCGCAGAGTCAAGCAGCCTGCTGTTATTGTCGAGATGGGTTTCATTAGCAATGCAGGGGATCGAGCTATGTTAACGGACCCTCGTCAGCAGCTGCGTATCGCCTCCGCTATTGCTTCAGGGATTCGGAATTACAAGTGGATCACCAAGTGAAGCCGGCAGCATCTGCGACACCTTCACAAATTGCACATTGGAGTTAGTCTGCATGCCGGGGATAGACTGTCGCAGAACAGCGGCTGTCTTCTTGCCCGGCGCTCCTACATGACCGATCGTAATACATGAATTATGCGTCTCCAAATGCTTCTTAATAACGCCGAGCTGCTTCGAAATATGCTGCTCTGTATATACATCATCAAGAAATACATCATTCGATACGAGAGGAACGCCCAGCTCCTGTGTCACTTTAGGAACAATCGTCTTATAAGTTGTCCTGCTGTCTAGGAAGAATAAGCCTCTTTCCTTACATACTGCCAGTACAACGCGCATCACTCTTTCATCCGCGGTTATTTTGGAGCCCATATGGTTATTCATCCCAATCGCATGCGGCACGTTATCAATCGCATCATTCACACGCTTCCGAATCTCTTCGTCGCTAAGATCTGCAGTAATCGCTCCAGGACCTAACCACTTCTTAAGCCCTTTATTCGGCTCCATTGGCATGTGTACAAGCACATCATGACCCAGTCTATGGGCCTCCTCGGCATCTTCACGCGTTGTCGGCATAAAAGGCATCACCGCGACTGTGAACTTCACAGGAAGCCGGAGCATCTCCTCTGTACCGTCCATGTTATTGCCGAAATCATCGATTACAATCGCAATTTGCCGCTGTGCTGCTGGCTCAGCCGCCATCCCATGCGAAGCTGGAGTAATCAAGAAGCATGCGATTGCTGCCGCAATGATTATTTTTGTTTTTTTAGCCTTTGCTGCTGCTGTCAATAAGTCCACTCCTCGCTGTACTCCTGCTTGATTATTATTGCGGAGTATCCCTTTTATTGTTTGTCTATGCGAGGTAAAATATGCTGACCTTTCAACTTTATGCGGGCGGCTTGACTTGGCTTCTGCCGGCATGCTACGATGAAAAAGTAACTAACATGCGGTCGTGGCGGAATTGGCAGACGCGCTAGATTCAGGTTCTAGTGGTGTAACAGCCGTGGAGGTTCGAGTCCTCTCGACCGCACCAATCTTTTAATGAACAGGTTCGTCAATTGCTCATTGAGCGATTTACGAACCTTTTTAGTAACAACTTTATCTTGAATCAACGGAAATCTTATTTCTCTCATAGGCAAAAAAGATCATCGACACACCTAATATCGCACAAATCATATACATAAATGAATAAGAGGAAAAATCCGCGATCGGCCCCATTATGACACCTCCTAGTGAAACGCCCAAATCAGCCATAGCAATAAATAGACCTATAAGCACATTGCGATTCGAATGAGGCAATACAAAAGACAAATAAGACATTAATGCAGGATAGAGAAGTGCCTGAGCAAGCCCCATTAGAACTGCACCTAAATAGAAAAATACTGCTCCGCCCATTATAGAAAAGCTAACACATTGCGCCGCTACAGCTAAAATGAGCATAACAGCCATGACAAAAGACGTATGCCATTTGCCGTCTGACGGAATCTTCTTCCTAAAGAAGAAGCGGGCTCCAACTACAGCCCCTGCTTGAAGCATGAGATAAATTGCCGCACTCCCGCTTTTGATATGCGGAGCGTACAGCGGTATGAAGGTTATAACCGCTCCGAATACAATAGAAGCAGTCAGCATCAGAACACTGCATTTGAATAAATGCGGATTCTTGACTAACTGGCCAAATGACTGAACTATCGCTACTTCCTGCTCTTTCTGACCCGAAGCAGGTTTATGCTTGTTATTATCCATTGTGGCGCTATAACCCACTACTCCTGTAAGGATCGCAATGGCAATCATAGCTGCTGTAAAATAACTCATATTTCCCGCTTGCCACATGCCTAAAGCCAGCAGGGGGCCAATAATGCCCGGCATGGAAGCGCATAGGGAATACATCGATATCCCTTGTGAACGATCCTTCTCTGGCAGCGCATCAATAATGCCGAGCTGCAATGCCATAGAAAAAAATGCAGTACACACCCCTTGCAGCATGCGGGCAACGAAGTAACCCCCTAATCCGGTAAACGTATATAGGATTAACGCCAATCCGTTGACAACTAGAATGGTCCGCAATACTTTGATAGGCCCGTACTTTTGAATCATACGGCCCGCCAATGGCCGAAAAAACATCGTCGTAAACAAGTACGCCCCCATGATGATTCCGATCATCGTATTGGCAGCGCCGAGTGATTCGCCTTTCAAAGGAATGATGACATTCAATATGGAGTTAGCGCTAAAATATAATAGGGTCAAAATATATAACCTTAGAAAAGGCCAAGACAAAGCTCCTCGCAAAACTATTACTCCTTCCTCTGTTCTCTTTAGCAATGCTCAAGCCACCGCTACTTAATCATCATCTGCAACAATTTCTTTGCATACGCAGACTTAATGCCCTTCAATTCTTCAATGTTAACTATTTCTTCCATTCGACCGCTTCTAATAATCATCACTCTGTCGCAAATGTACGCGGCGGCCTGGATATCATGGGTGATAAAGATATATCCTATGCTGTAAATGTCCTTCAAGTTTTTTAGCAGCTCAAGCACCTGGACTTGTACAGATCCGTCCAAGGAACTGATGGCTTCATCGAATAATATACATTTCGGCTCCGCCGCAACCGCTCTCGCAATGCATACCCTTTGAGCCTCCCCGCCCGATAATTCATGCGGGTATTTGGTTCGATAGGATGAGTTCAGGCCCACCTGATGCAAGAGCGTATCGATTTTGTCCCTAGCCTCCTGCTTACTCTTTCTCAACTGCATTAAAGGCTCCATCATCGCCTGTTCCACTGAATAAAAAGGATTGATCGAGGAGGTATAGTCTTGAAATACAGCGCTGATCTTTCCCAATCTCGCCTTTCGATTCTCCATTTTTTCTCCCTCGAACAAGATCGTCCCATAATCTGGCTTCTCAATTCCTATCAATAAGCGCCCTAACGTGGATTTTCCGCTTCCGCTTTCTCCAATAATACCCAGACATTCTCCTTGCCAGCAGTCGAAGCTGATATTATGCAGTACCTTTTGTCTTTCTCTTGAAAACAATCCGCCTTTTTTATAGGATTTCTCAACATGGTCAACACTGAGCAAGGCTAACGCCTCCCATTACTCTCTTAAAATGATCATCCAGCGCTAGCTTCGAAGATACCAGATATCGGGTATAGTCATGCTGAGCTTCAGCGAAAATAGCCTGCGTCGGTCCTCTTTCAACAATTTCCCCTTGTTTCATCACCAGAACATCATCCGCAATTTTCTTAACAATACCTAGATCATGAGAAATAAAAATCATCGAGCAGCCCATTTTCTCCCGCAATTGAATAAATTGTTCAACAACCTCGAATTGTGAGATGGTATCAAGTGCTGTTGTCGGTTCATCAGCAATAACAATGTCTGGTTCTAACACCAGAGCGAGCGCAATCATAATTCGCTGCAACATGCCGCCAGACAACTGGTGCGGATATTTATTCATCACTGCAATTGGATCTTTAAGCATCACGCTTTCCATGGCATGTTTCATTTTAGAAATTATCTCCTCACGACTCCAACCAAAATGGCAGGCGAGCGTTTCCCTTAAATGAACCCCGACCACACAAGAAGGATCAAAGGCACGCATACCATTTTGCAAAATCATGCACAGCTGTTTTCCTCTTTTTTTTCTCATATCTTTTTCAGGAAGCTCAGTGAGGTTGATCCCATTGAACAGAATGTCTCCAGATTGGCGAATATTAGATCTATTCAATCGCATGATAGCCCTGCATGTCAGAGATTTTCCGCTTCCGCTTTCTCCGACTATAGCCAGGCAGCTTCCCTGTTTGACATCAAATGAACTATTAGGAACAATTACTTTACCCGTACGGCTATCCCAAATTTTCAAATTCGATACTTCCAAAATAGTCATAGAATCAAGCCACCTCTTTTCCTTGAAGCTTGGAAGCGGCAGCAGTCCCCTGTCCTAACAGCTTATATTTGGAGGTTAGTAATTTAGGATCTAATGCAACTTGAAGCGCATCCGACAAAAAATTGACCGCCGATACAACAATGATAATGGTTAAACCCGGCGCCAGCATAAACTCCGGCCTTGAGAACATGACTTCTCTTGCCTCATTCAGCATCATACCCCACTCCGCATTCGGAGCTTGAATGCCTAATCCGAGGAATGAAAAACCTGATAATTGCAAAATCATCGAACCGAAAGAGCTGCTTGAAATGACCGCAATGTCCGGAAGCGAAACAGGAACGATATGCTTCGCCATAATTTTGATATCGCTGATACCCAGCGCTTTGGAGAACTTTACATAGTCGGATTCGGCATACTGCATCACAGATGTTCTGATGATTCGAGCAAACCATGCCCATTTCATCAATACAAAGGCAATCAATATATTTTCAAGGCCCACTCCCAGAATGCCGATCACAGCCAATGTCATCACATATCCAGGAAAAGAAAGCATCACATCACATACCCTCATTACGATGGCATCCGTTCTCCCTCTAAAGTAGCCTGCTGCAAAACCGAGAACGGCCCCAATACCTGCCGATATGACCAACGTAACAAGCACCCAAAGGAAACTCGGACGAATCCCAAAAATTAGTCTCGATAAAATGCATCGCCCCAAGTGATCGTTACCTAACAGATATTGCCATGATGCGGCTGCAAACCGAAGCTCCATATGGACCTCTTCGGGGTCATGCGGCGCAAAAAAAGGAGCAAAAATACCGGCGACGAAGGTTATAACAATAATCGATAACGATATAGCGGCTAGCTTATCTTTCAATAGATGCTTTAATCGTTTCATTCAGATATCCTTCCTTAATTTGGGGTTCATCGCCGCATTAATTATATCCGAGACGGTGTTGAACAGAACAAAGGCAACAGCCAGTACGAGGACATATGCCTGAATGATTGGGAAGTCTCTGCCAAGAATGGACTTAACGCTCAGCATCCCTAACCCGGGCCATGCAAATATATTTTCCACAACGACCGTGCTTCCCAGAATAATAGGGATCGCCATGCAAAACGCAGAAATTGCTATTTGCAATGAATTCCTCAAGATATGCATTGTTATTCTCGTCTCTGGCAAGCCGCTTGCCCTGCCATACAGCACATAGTCTTCATTCAAATTGCTTATCATGGAGCTTCTAATCATTCGGAAGTAAATGCCTACATAACTGATTGTAATGACAATAACGGGTAGAACATAGCTTTTGTACGAATCCATCCCACTTGTCGGAAGCAAATCTAAATGTACGGAAAAATACCAGACCATAAGCGCCGCAAGCCAGTAAGGCGGCATAGACGTAAGAAAGGAAGAGACTCCCCTAATCGATTTGTCCATCATCCTTCCTTCTCTCAGTGCGCAGATTACACCCAATACAATTGACAGTGCAATAATGGCAGTCACTGAAATCAACGTCAGCTTTAAGGTATTTAGAAAAGCTGGCGCCAACAATGACCAGACCGGTTTTCCAGTTACATACGAGTTGCCAAAATTGAGCTGCAAGCATGAAACCAGCCATTTCAAATAACGAATTAGAAAGGGCTGGTCCATCCCAAGCGCCGCTTTCGTTTCTGCTATTAATTCATCCGTTATGGTCGGCACACCTTGAGCATGCAATATCACTTCAGCCGGATCTAAAGGAGATAGATTGTTCAGACCAAACGTTAAAAAGGATATAATTAATAGCAAAGGAATTGAAAGGAATAACCTTTTGAAAATATAACTGCCCATAGCAATCCCCCTTGTATGTTTCTACTCAAAGAACATTTGTTCAAATGGCAGCTCATATTGGGTTTGCTTGAATGAGATTCCTTTTAGCTCTTTTGGCGCCATTACTGTAATACTGCCATTCGTAATCGGAATAAAGACGGCTTCATCATGAACGATACCCAAAATATCCGCATACAGCGACTTCCGTGTATTCTCATCTTGGGACATCAACACTTCTTCAATTTTCTCGTACAGCTCATCTGCGTTGGAGATGCCGCTTGTCGTATGGTAATAAGAAGATTCGGAAGTAAAAGCAGAGATTGTACTTTGTGGGTCATAGGCCAACCCCCACGTTTGGTTAAACAGCAGATCATAATCTCCCGCTGCTCTTCTGTTTGCGATGGAAGAAGACTCTTCACCGATAAGCTCCAACTGGGCCCCTATCTTTTTTACTGTATGTTGAATAAATTCAGCCTGCGTTTTTTGAGAGGAGGAATTGACGTCATAGTATAGCTTCATGACTAATTGATTTCCGTCTTTCGTTCTGACCTTACTGCCATTCTCCAGCAGCCAGCCTGCTTTCTCCAAAAGCTGACTTGCTATATCCAGATCAAAGCCGCGTTTCTTTAGCTCAACATTGGCATAATTGACATTAGTTGAAAGGAGAGTATTGGCTGCTGTTTCCGTGCCACTAAAAATCTGCTTGCTGATGGTCTCTCTATCAATCGAGTACCAAATCGCTTCACGAACAGCCCTTTCATGAACTGGACTATCTAATTTACTGCTATTTGCAACGATCATCTTCGTATTCATGGCCTTACTTCTGACAAGCTGAAAGTCACTTGAGTTCATCAACTGATTCATTGCATCCACATCAATACTGTCTGCCCCGCGATCATCTGTAAATATAAAGTTGACCTCTCTTTTTTGCAGTGCTAGAAATGTCGTTTCCCCTGCCGGGAGCACTTTCGCCATAATTTTCTTCACTTTAGGCGCGCCGCCCCAGTAGCTTTCATTGGCTTCGAAGGTGGCATACTGATCGGTTTTATGTTCAGTAAGCTTGTATGGCCCTGTCCCGTTGTAACCACTTACCCCGCCTTTTGTCTCTTCATCAATAAAATTTTGGGGAGAGATGAACACATAAGGTCTAGTCATAGACAATTCAAGCAAGGTCGGATAGTAAGGCTCCGATAGCACCAACTCAACCGTGTACTCATCAAGTATGTTGCAGCTCATGATTTTTGTTGACAGCTTAATCCAGGAATGCTTGCTTGCATTACTTTGTACGGCTTCAATATTCTTCTTCACGGCATCGGCGTTAAACGGCACTCCATCGTGAAATTTCACATCTTTTCTTAGATGAAAAGTATATATCTTCTTATCTTCGGAGACTTCCCAAGAGGCGGCAAGCAAGGGCTTAATTCCATCCTCCGTATTTTCAACTAATGACTCATACACCATCCCCTGTGCCGGCAACGAGCCTGAGTACAAATGGGGATTCATATCATTAATATCTTTTGATGTGGCGTACACCAGCTCTTCTTTTTGATCCGTTGACTCTGTTTTCGCTGCATTACCGCCACTGCATCCTGCCACTAATATAAGTGAAACCATTAGAGTTGTTAGTGAAACAACCATTCTTCTTGTCATGTTATATCCTCCTCTATATCGCCTATTTCACTGCAGATCATCTTCAAATCCTCTTCAAAGCTTTGTACAACGAAGGCATCCGACATCTTCACGCCTTTAATCGCCTGTGCAGCTTCCTCGATCTTATGCTCGTAGGCTGCAATGAATTTATCTATAGTTGGGCAACTGAGGCCAACGAATCTCGCAATGCCTTGTATTATTTTTATCCGATAGTAATCTTCCTTAGGCATTCGGGGAATATCCCAGCATTGTTCCTGGTTGACGAAGATTCGGCGAATGGGAACAGCTGAAAAGTCAAAATATTTCCCTGCCTGATCCGGCTCCGAGAATGGATCGATTAACAGGGATGTATACCGGATATACAATAAGTACTCTTGATGGATCGTTTCCAAATGAAGAAAATTGTCGATATCATGACGCGATAAACTCTCTAATTTGACCGGATAATTATCATCAATCATGAACTTTAGTAAATTAACGCCCTTCATATTCATCTTTTCTATCACCTTTGTTATCTCTTTCCACCCATCCAGCATCTCGCGAATTAAATATTGTGTAATAGGTCCTTCGGGAAACATTTTATAGACATATTTTCTCACAGCCGAATCTCCGAATATGACATTTAGTGAAAAGTCATTCATAAACAACGGCGGATGCACATATAGAGAAATATTTCTCGTTTCCGCCTCGATCGCAGAGCCCATGACCTGCAGAATAATGTCCAATCGTTCGTATAACGCACAGAGCTTTTCAATGTTTGGTGACATGTTGTTAGAGGAGCCAATGAAAACCTTTTTCTTAACCCCTGTCGTAATGACATGATTGGAAGGCTCGCCGTTCATCCAGCGTGTATCGCCAAGATAGGTAGAAAAACTGATGATGTCCACGCTTGGCTGAATAGACTTCATATAATGTCGCACTAAGCTGTTTGAACCAAAGGTCGGAGAAATTAACACTATGCACTTTACTTGCTTTAGCAGTTGATTACTAACTTGTTTCAAAACCTCCATGTACGCATCGGTTGTGACAGAAAGGATCAGCGTATCCCATTGTCCCGTAATCGTTCCATATCCATGATAGACATGATCGACAATGCATTGGCCTTCCATCTGCCGATGCTTTTCATTCTGAATGTTTGCTATAACTTTTCTTTGGCTTTGCTTCAGTGCCGTAAAGAAGGACTGGGAACGAACCGAATCTCTCCCGACCATACCGATACAGCAATTCAAATGTTTTTTTAGCACTACAGCAAGTTGAATGGAAGCAGGACCTGTACCTAATAGTAAGACTCGTTCGAAAGCGCTCATATAAACCTCCTTTTCGATTACCATGCAGTCTATGCTTTTTGATACAAAGCAATATCAAACACATGATCGGGTCGCAATACCATGTCTACCAGTCTCCACTTTTCCTTTGACACCTCTTGCATGGGGTAATTAAAAAGCGACTTCAGCGAATCGCCATATCTCATCGCCACAACGACTTGATCATTTGTTAATGAATATAATTCGTCCAGCAGACCATATTTAATAGATACCGTCGAACTGAAAATAATATGGGTCACATCCTTTATGACGTCCAAATTCTCTATCGCCACACGCTCTAAACGGATGTTTAATCCATTTCCTAATCTACTCACCACGCTTCTTCCAAGCTCTACAGCTTCCTCATCAATATCGATGCCAATCACTTGTGCACCTGTCTGCTTTGCTATAAATAATGGGGTCATTGGGAACGAGCCCGAGCCAATCAGCAATACGGTGGAATTAGAAGTAACTTGAGAGCTTCCAAATTCTTTCTCAATACAGGACTCTATATTTTTGAAGTAATCAGTCCTGTCAGTCTCCCCATTCAGCAGCTTCAAAGCACGGTATTTCTCCATAATTGCAACGCACAGCGCTGACGTCATCCTTAGGTCATCCACAAGCTGTAGAAACTCGCCAGATGCTTGTCGTTCCAGCTTTGTCCATGATTCCTTATTTTCTTCGTTTGTTATGAAAGTTGAATAGTCGTCTATTACGCTCTCCAACTCTGAGCTATGATGAACTGTACCGTCATATCGATTCGCCAAATCCATAAACCTAGCTTGAAACCCGATCAAACTTTGTTGAAACGGTTCTGTCCTATTCATTCACTTCTCCCCCATATAGTATATTAACTACACGTCGATAAACGCTTTGCCTTGTGCAACGATTCCAACAGATCCTTCAATCTTCAAGCTTGTTAGCTCATCTTGACACCAGTCAGCAGTTACCTGAATCATGCCGCCAGGTTGCTTAACCTGCACTGCAATAGTCCCTTTACTTTTCCAAGCCAGGTAGGCTCCAAGTGAAGCTGTGCCTGACCCGCAGCCCCTCTCCCAAATCATGCTGTCTAGTGGAGGAACATAAATGAGCGGAGCCAATTCCATTGAATTAGATTTAAACAGCAAGATGGCGATTAAGTTGGCCCCTAATGTTACTCCGAGTAGCTTGGCTAATGACTTGGCCCTTTCCCTCTCTACCTTATTGAACTGCTCCACTTCGATTACAATATGGAAGCAATCATCATATCTCACAATGACAATATTCAAATCATCGCCTTCATACCTGACTGTCTTCTGCTCTATTTTTTTCGGGACTGGCATGGCCACTTGACAGAAATACTCTTCTTTGATTTTTCTCACTTGACAGGCGATTAATTGGTCTGTCCCCGAAGCCTCTAATATGATTTCCAATGAATCGTTATGAGGGATTTCTTGTTCGGATGCAATAAAAACGGCCAAGGACATGCAAGCATTACCACAAAACTCACCTCCTGCCATTTGCAGATGTGCAGCAGCTTCGTGTTTATTCGATTCTTCGATAAATCCTACTTGTTCAGCATACACATGATCATAAGCCATCATTTTTGAAGCAATGTGCTTATACTCTTCAACTGAATGATTCGTTTTCACAAGAATAGTCATATTTTGTGTTGGATTGCACTTTACAAAATCGATTCCTCTTATCATCTCAACTACCCTCTAAATAAAATTTTTGATGCAGTGTTCTTTTTGCTTTAGTGTTAATAGTAATCGTAACGATTACTATTAACACTCGGTACATCATACCCATAATCTGGGTCAGTGTCAATATCCTTTTGGAATGAATTAGAAAAAACCTATAGGATCAGCAGACATTAACACGGTAATGTATTAAATAATTTAGACACAAAGAAGGCTGCCGAGAAAGTCTCGGCAGCCTGAGGCCTTCCTAAGAAGGGCCTATCTCATCGCTGCAATACTCATGAATTTACAGAGGTAATAGGCTACAGTAGAGGAAAACCGTTTCTCTACTTAGCTGCGTATAATCCGATTCACTTCTTTCTTATTTATCATTAGATTTCATTGTATATCCGCTTAATTTGGATAAGCTCGCTTTTGTATTTACGTTGGAGCTCGAACTAGAATAAGAGCTTGGGTTTAAGCTGGAGCTGGCGCCTGAGCTCTGAGGAGCAGAAGACTTCTCAGATTTTGCCGATTCCTTTTGCAAGTAATATTGATCATAACCATTTTGCCGAATATCGTGAAGAATCGTAATGATCTCAGCGATTCCAATAACAAATGCGCCGGATATAATTCCGCCAACCCACCAGTATAACGCTACACTCCACTGAAATTCATCGAACAGTTCAGAATTACCCATGTTATAACCAACTATTAATGCACATGCAATTTCAACTATACCAATCCACAATAAAACCTTGCCAATCTTGTTCTCACCCATTCGGATATCCCCCTATCTGTTTATCCATTGATAGTATCATATGGAAGAGGATGGGTCTGTCGAACTATGTCGTTAAATAAAATTATTAGTCACCAAGTCCCGATTCATGATTCACAGTTTTTTATGAATCAGCTGATTACTAAAATAATACTCAACCATCCTACTAATATAGGAAGCATCTGCTCAAATCACGATTTAACTGCTTATTTCATAAATCGTCGCACAGAAAAACGACAGTCTCCAACAAGGTAATCCCTGATCGGAGTCTGCCATTACATTGTAAATTACGCAGCAGCCTAGTTATCTATAAATTGCTGCTGAACAAGCTTGCTATATAGCTCGTGAGTCTGGAGCAGCTCTGCATGGGTGCCTTGTCCTGAAATTTCTCCATCTTCAAGCACGATAATTTTATGGGCATCACTTATGGTTGACAAGCGATGGGCAATAACGAGCGTTGTGCGCCCTTTCATTAATGCTTGCAGCGCCCCTTGCACTTGCTTCTCTGATTCGCTGTCCAAATGTGCCGTCGCCTCATCCAGCAACAATATATCTGGATTTCGCAGAATGGCCCTTGCAATAGCCAGCCTCTGACGCTGCCCACCAGACAGCTTAACTCCACGCTCGCCTACCTCGGTATCCAGTCCTTCTGGCAGCGATTCGAGAAATGCGGTCAGATTTGCTTGCTCCATCGCCTCAAGCATACTGTGCTCAGCAACCTGCTCTAGCCCATAACCTAGATTATGACGAATCGTACCTGCCATCATCGGACTATCCTGAGAAACATAGGCAATTCGTTCCCGCCAAGCTTCCAGCGGCATCAACTCTATTGTCTCGTCCCCATATCGAATCTGCCCTGCTGTCGGGGTATAGAATCGCTCGATAAGCGAGAACAGCGTTGTCTTTCCTGTGCCACTTGGACCAACGAACGCCGTCATCTCACCAGGCTCAATGCGGAAGGATATCCCTCGCAGCAGCGGCCTATCCGCGGAATAGCCGAAGCTTATATCCTCGAACATAATCGCATGCTTCTGCTCGTGAGTGCGGGCACGATCAACTTGTCCACTAGACTCCACAATAACTGTTGATTCTACTGGCTCAGCAAGGAGCTCTATAATACGCTCCGAAGCGCCCATTGCCTTCTGAAACTGTGTGAAGAAGGAGGCCATCTGAGTAAATGGAAATACAATTTGGAACATATATAGGATAATGGCTACGAGATCTCCCATGCTCAGTGTATTTTGGGCAACCCTAATCCCTCCATAGCCGATCAGCATGACGAGAATAAGCAGCATCACTGTCATCATTAACGGAGTGACAATGGATACAATCTTCGCTTCCTGCAAGCCGAAGCGGAACAGCTTCATAATGCGAAGCTTGCCCTGCTGCTGCTCAACAGGCTCAGCGAGAGATGACTTCACAAGTCGAATATCCGACAAGACACGTCCTAGATCACCTTGGAATAACGCGGTCTCATCCTGCATAGATTTCGATATTTTGAACATCCGGCTGCCCAGCGGCCATAATACGAGCAAAGAGAGGGGAACCGCAACAAGCATAAGGAGCGTTATTTTCCAATCAATTAATAACAGAATAACTACGCCGCCCACTACCGATATGATGCCGCCCAAAAAGGAGATGACATGACCGATAATAAATTCCTTAATGACGTTCGTATCATTCGTAACCCTGCTCATCGTTTCTCCTGAATGATTACGGTCAAAGAAGGAAACTGGGAGCTTGAGCACCCGATCCCACACCTCGCGGCGCAAGCCGCTGATGACATATTGTCCGACATAAGACATCGTGTAGACTGAAAAGCCGGACATCGCTGTCTGCAAGACGAATATAGAACCGAGCTTTATAATCGTAGCGGTCTGCAGGGCGGCCGCAGATGCCTCTTCAACTAAGCCTTTTGTAAGTAAAGGAATAAACAAGGAGAGAACCGTTTCACCTACTCCAAGAACAATTGCCGCTACTATCAATATTGTCGAGGGCTTATGCCTGGTGATCAAAGATAGAAACTGCGATACGCTAATAGCGGGTCCTTCTTGCTTAACTGTCTTCAATTGTTCTTTCGCTTCAGAATTAGTCTTCCCCATTCGGCATGCTCCTTTCCGATATCATTCCATCCAGTTCTAAATGCTCGAATACTTGACTGAGAAAAGCCTCTTCTTCCGCCGTAAACCCGTTTGGGAAGAGCATCGGATCAACCACACCCAGTGCCATAAGTTGTGCAAGCTCTTCTTCATTCAGCCCCTCAATGACCGATTCTAGTATAGCTTGAACACTGGTCGTCAGCTTCCTGCCGCAATCGAGCACTTCTTTGTCCAACGGATGCTTGCCCAGCTTGTAAAACTCCTTTAATTGGAACAAATCAGCGGCCATTTGCTGCTCAATTGCCTGCTTTTTCTCCTCAGGCATGCCTTCCATATACAGAGCCTTAATGAATGATGGCGGAATTTTGGCCGCGAGCCACTCCTTCTGCGCCTCTTCATGCTGAATATTGTGGATGAACATAAACAAAAGATCACTGTCGATCGACTCTGATCCCTCCACGAGCTTTTGCATCCGCTCAATTGTCCCGATCACTCGTTCCAGCTGTGCCTGCTTTTTCTTGAGCATGTCGTACTGGATGGCAAGAGAATCTTGGATAGGCATATCCGGTTTCCTCAATTGGATCGCGATTTCCTCTAATGTAAAATCCAAATATTTAAGCATTAATATTTTTTGCAGCTGGAACAAATCCGCTTCCCTATAGTAACGATGGCCTTGCGCATTTCGTCCGGAAGGCTTCAATAGCCCTTGCCGATCATAATAACGCAATGCCCGTTCAGTAACACCTGTCCGCTTGGCGAACAAACCTATTGTATACACGGTATCCTTCTCTTTCTCCACTCCATCGCCTCCTCGCTGTTTCCAGTATAGTACTTGACGTAACGTCAAGCGCAACTGTTATTTTCAAATAAAAAAGCACCCCTCGCCTTCAAGGAATGCTTATCGCTATGCGGCATCTAACCTTCCAATTTTCGACTAATAGACGTCGTAATCTGCTCGAGTGTTATGCTCCTTAGCTTCTGCTCCATCGCAAGCTGCGCTTCGGTAAATGCCGCTTCGAGCGAGCCTTGAATATGTCTGCCTACCCCGCAATCCGGGTTAGGCTTGTCATGAATAGCAAATAACTCCTCCTGCGCATCTGTTTGGACCGCCCGGTAAATATCCAGCAGCGTAATCTGCTCTACAGGCCGCGCAATCGTCGCGCCAGCAACTCCGGCATTCGTGCGCACTAGACCAGCCTTATTCAATAACCCTATAATTCGCCGAATCACAACGGGATTCGTGTTGACACTCCCGGCAATAAACTCCGAAGTTACCCGTTCCTCCTTATTGATCTCCAGCAAAGATAAAATATGTACAGCTACAGCAAATCGATTGCTGATCATTCCATCACCCCACTCTAACTCGCCTAGCTTATTCTTATCGAGAATAATATCACATTTTATAATGACATCATACCCGTTGAATAAAGAGAACCATCTGTTAAAAAACTGTAGATTCAGGTCTATCATACAAAAAAAGCTGCTCCAACGAATGCTAGAGCAGCCCCAAATCCCTTATTCGAATAGATCACCGAAAATATCAAGCACTGTTTTTTTCTTCTTGTATGGCTTGTTGCCATAGTTCCCGGCATGACCATACTGCCCATATCCATTCTGCTGCTGTTGACCGTAACCGGGCTGATTGCCGTAGTTCGGCTGCTGGCCATAGCCAGGCTGATTGCCAAACGGTTGTTGTCCATTAGGGGCATAGTGTTGTTGCCCTAAGCCATTAGGGGCTTGTTGGTCATATCCTGGAGGAGACTGTGGTTGTCCGGTCTGAGTATTGGCTCCATTGTATTCGGCTTGAAACTCCTTAACCCCTTGCATAAGCTTGTCCAGCTCACCGCGGTCAAGCCAAACTCCCTTGCAGTCTGGACAAATATCAATTAGAATACCGTCTTTTTCCACTTCACGCATACGTACATCCGTACATACCGGACACTTCATATCCCTCTCCCCTTTCAGTTGCTTACACTTCGCTGGCTTGAAGCAAGCTCGAACCGATAGGTACGGCTTAGCTTGACCACTCGTCTATTGGCTCTGCGTATGACAACCGATTGGTCATCCCATGCGACTATGATGCCAATAACATCATTCATTTCCATATCGTCACGGACAACGCGAATCAATTCCCCTTGAATACGGTAGTGATCCAATTGTTCTTCGCTAATCAATACGTGCTCACCGCCTTGTCGTTTCTTAAAATCTGTTTGAAAAGAAAAACCTCAATAAACCTTAGATAAGTTTATTGAGGTTACCGTATTCTATACAAGCGTGCAGCCTAACTATTAACCAACATGCTCCTTGGAATCATTCGTCTCATACCATTCA
Source organism: Paenibacillus sp. J22P59 (assembly GCF_059383895.1). Lineage (NCBI taxonomy): Bacteria > Bacillati > Bacillota > Bacilli > Caryophanales > Paenibacillaceae > Paenibacillus > Paenibacillus sp. J22P59. The sequence goes on along the minus strand of NZ_JBXENX010000003.1, from coordinate 148,376 downwards.
TCCAGTACACGAGAAGACATCACGCGAGAAGCAATATAGGCAACCTGACGCTCCGTAAATTCCTCGCGCCATTCCATCTCAAGCTCTTCACATAGCTTAACAATCGTCAATAATTCCGACCAAGCTACATAACGTTTGTACCAGAAAAATTGCGGATGCTCAATCATATAAGGATACAAATCATCAAATTCCGTATGCTTGCAATCAAGTGCGCGTTCAAAATGGACCTTCGCAGCACTCAATTTCCCATTCATAAATTCAGCAGATAAGTTCACCATTGTTTCTGCCTCCTCTTTCGTCGCTTATGACTATTATAAATTAAATTAAAATGCCGGAAAAGAGCTTAATACTGGAACCTGCTACTCAAAAATAATTTGCCCGTTCTCTAATGAAGAAATTTTGACTAACGGCTCTACGCGTATCCCTTGCTCCCGCAGTGTTCTGCCGCCTGCTTGGAATGACTTCTCTACGACGATCCCGAGCGCTACCAGCTCTGCACCTGATCTCTCGATAATTTTAATTAATCCTCTAGCCGCATCGCCGTTAGCAATAATATCGTCGATGAACAAGACTCTGTCTTCTTGCGTCAAGAACTGTTTGGATACCATAATATCCGTTACCATACCTTTCGTGAAGGAAGGCACTCGTTCTATATAAGCCTCGGTATCTGCGATCAGCGTTTTTTTGCGGCGAGCAAATACGAGCGGCACGCCAAGGACATACGCCGCTGCAAAAGCAGCTGGAATCCCTGAAGATTCTATTGTGATTACCTTTGTAATTTTCTCATCGGCGAACCTTCTCGCGAATTCATGTCCCATTTCCATTGTCAACGCGGGATCGACCTGGTGGTTGATCAAAGAATCCAGCCTCAGCACATTGTCTGACAACACCGATGCTTGTTGTAAAATACGTTCCTTTAGAATATCCATAGTATTCCCTTCCCTCCACCAAAATCCCTTTTCGATAACGTACCATAGGAAAGGTAAAAAACGCAACCCGTTAAGCATAATCAGCACTGGGTTCGTCTATGAGGGAAATATTGGGGTACTTAAAGGGCATCCATAAATATACCAACGAAAGAAAATGATGTTTTTTCGATAAAAATGAGGATTTCCAGAAACTTTTACCAATTATGGGCGTCTGTTTATATAGGACCTAACTATACCCTTTTCCAATATAACTTTACCCTCATACAAGGAGTGTTAACCAATATGAAAAATGCCAATCGGCGATCATATCCTATATCCAAATGGGCAGCAATAGTGGCGATTACTATGCTTGCGGCTGGCTGCTCCAATACTCCACAGCCTGGGCCAGTATCCACTTCCGGAATTTCTGCCCCGCCAGCCGGCGGCACTTATCTATCTGGAGATACCCCTCAAAAAAACTATTTGGATAATCATCTGGAGAAAGTCGAGCCTGTCCAGCCAAGCCTTGAACCTGATGATGCTACAACCGATCTTGGCGGTCAGACGATCGCTGAGTCAACCAATACGACGAATAGCAGCAGTACCAAGACTGTAGTCGCTGCTCCTGAGAACGCTGAGCAGCAATGGAATGCCGAGAAGCCTGCACTGCTAGGACTAAAGATCGGCGACGCCAAGGCCAAGGCAGTTAAGCAATTAGGTAAGTCCGCTGACATCTATAGTATTGAAGCAGAGGATGCAAAGGATGTCATTGAAGTGCATGAATATCAAGGCTTCGCAATTGGCTTGAACAAAAGCTCGACCATTCAGTATATCGAAGTGTATGACAAAGCAGTCACAACAGAGCTGAATGGCATCCGCATTGGGGATAAGCCGGACACTGTTGTGAAGAAGCTCGGCAAGCCCAAAACGCAGAACAGCTACATCATTACATACGAAGGCAAAGATGCCCTCCTTAAGATTGATCTCGACTCAGAACGCAACAAAATTGTTTCTATTAAGCTGTTGAAGCAATCTAGCTCCAGTTAACCAGCCACAGAACGAATAAAGCAGTCAATAGAATGGGCAATGTAAACAACAAGCCATACTTTGTATACTCTCGCCAGGTAATGCGAATTCCCCCCTGACGAAGAAGCTGAATCCATAACAACGTTGCTAACGAACCGATCGGTGTAAGCTTCGCTCCAACTGCTGCGCCCAGCAAGCTCGCTTGAGGCAAATAGTCGGGGCCATTCATTTGGACGATTGCAAGGGACGAGATCAGCACTGCCGGCAAGTTATTAATGACAGAGGCCAGCAGTGAGAACAGAACACCCGCTCCCATTATGCCAATGAATTCATGCTGCTCAGCGAGCAGCGTCAATAACTTAGGAAGCCACGCTGCTGCCCCATGTATGTGCAGAGCATACACAATCAAGTTCATCGACAAAGCAAATACAATAATAAGCCATGGGGCGCGCATCACCGTTTGCTTGAACGGAGCGCGCCCTACTGCTGCTGCTGCAATCCACTGAATTGTCGCGCCGCTTATCGCTACTGTAGCTGCCGGTATGCCATCCGAATACAAATAACCTGCCATCATGAGTGCAATGAGAACCCATGAAACACGAAACAAGCGCCAATCTCCAATAGCTGATTGCGGACTAGGGAACAGAGATTTGCCCTCTTTATGAGAATCAGCAGCTAGAGTCTTCTTGAAAAAGATACCCGTTACGACCAGAGTCGCTGCAATGGCTGCCAAGCCTGGCAACAGCATGCTAGAAGCATATTGTCCGAATGAAAGCTCGAAAAAATCCGCTGTTAATAAATTCGTAAGATTGCTCATCATTAAAGGTGCGCTCGCAGTGTCCGCCATAAATCCAATTCCGATTAAATAGGCAAGCCGACCGCCCCTGCTTAATCCTAGCAAGGCTGTGACCTCAAGCACGATAGGCACCATAATGAGAATCGTTCCATCATTATTGAATAAAAGTGTAATGGCTGCTGCAAGAAGCGACAGTAAAATAAAAAGAAGCATTCGACGATTGTGATAGCGATGTACGATATGTAAAGCAGCCCATCGAAAAAAACCGTTATAGTCTAGTAATGCTGTGAAAATCATAACCCCGATCAAGGTGAACGTCGCATTCCACACAAAGCCCCATATATAGGACACGTCCTCTGGCTTCAGCAATTGCAGAGCTAATAGAAGAATGGCCCCTGCCATTGCGGTGAATGCTTCCTGCCAAGGCTTAATCAGAATTAGAGTAAGCGCCGCTATAAATATAATAATGGATAAGAACATAGCCATGTCTGATATTAACCGCCTTTAGGTATAGGACTTACAATGAACTTACTGTCATGCTCGTCCCTGTTGCTACATACTCTTTTAATATAAGAGGTTGATAGAACGGAGGACGGGCATTCATGATGAAGCGTACGGGAAAGGTGCTGCAGATCGCATCGACCTATATGGGTACGATTGTTGGCGCCGGATTTGCAACCGGCCAAGAAATTTTGCAGTTTTTCACCCGATTCGGTTATTGGGGAACACTTACAATTGCACTTTCAACCGTTATGTTCATTTGGCTTGGCAGCAAGATGATGCTGATTGCCAGCGATATTCGGGCCAAATCGTACGAAGACTTAAATAAAGCGTTGTTCGGTGAGAAATATGGACGTTGGATCAGCCATTTCATGCTGGTCGTATTATTAGGCGTTACTGCTGTCATGCTGGCAGGAGCGGGTACGATTTTTTATGAGAATTGGAATATTTCCTATCAGACCGGACTTCTTATTACGATGGTAGCCTGCTATTTTCTTCTCCGCAAAGGCATGAATGCGATATTAACCGTGAATGCTATCGTGGTCCCGCTTATGCTGCTCTTCACAGCTCTGGTCATGATTGATACCTTCCAAACGCCCGGGTCAGGACGCTTCATCACCCTTGAGACCGATCATACCATTTGGGCGGCTTGGGCATCCCCCTTTCTCTACACGGCCTTTAACCTATCCATGTCCCAAGCTGTATTGGTCCCGCTTGGCGCAGATATACGCGACCGCAAAACGATTATTATCGGTTCATGGGTCGGTGGAATAGGGATTGGGTTCATGCTGTTAGCAGGGCATATCGCCTTGTCCGTGCATATGCCCGGAGTTCAGCAATATGCCATTCCAATGGGCGGCATCGCCAAGCAGCTTGGGCATACCATTCAGTTCATCTATGTCTTTATCATATTCGCCGAAATATTCACAACGCTCATTGCCGATATTTACGGGCTCACTCTCCAGCTTCAAGAGCGGCTCAAGTGGTCCCGCTCCATTATTACCATCCTCATTCTGATCGTCTGCTTTTTTGCAAGCCAGATTGGATTCGGACAATTGCTGTCCCTTTTGTATCCCCTATTCGGGCTGATCAGTCTGGGCTGGCTAATTTTAATGATTCGCAAAAAGATGGAACGCCGCAGCGCGTGAATCACGCGCTGTGTAATTCTACTAATAAGGACTGCGCCAGAGCTTCCTGCAGCGCATCGCGAATATGCTCATGACAGGTGAACAGAATGATCTGACGTTCCTCCGCCAGCTGAGCAAGGAGCTTCGCTGCCGCCCGCAGGCGCAAACGGTCGAAATTAACGAAGAGATCATCAAGCAGCAGAGGCAAGCTAGCTGATTGTGCTGCTTCGACAGCAAGCGCAAGACGCAGCGCAAGATACACTTGCTCGGCAGTTCCCCGGCTAAGCAGCGTACTGTCTATAATGCGGTACTCTGCACTCTCCAGCCGTATATTAGAATCGCTGGGCGTTGTCAGAATGCGAATGTAACGACCTTCTGTCAATTGTTGTGCAAATCGGCTAGCCAGACGAAGCACGACCGGCTGTCTTTCCTCCTCATAGATCCTTCTCGTTCCGCGTATAAGCCCCAAGCTAACGGATAATACCGCATACCGCTCCGCAGCGCGCTCAAGCTCGGCAACGGTCATCTCCTTCTCAGCCATTAGCTCCCTCTGCGTATCTTCCTGCAGCAAATGATCAAGCTGCTGCCGCATTCTCCCTCTCTTATCGAGCATATCTGCTCGTTCCTGCTCAGCTGCGGCCACTTGCGAAGCTGCTTGCTCTCGCAGCAGCACAAGCTCCGCTTCGTCATATTCCGTCAGCAAAGCCTCCAATTCATGCCTCCGCTGCTCCGTCATTCCGGCTAATAGCTCTACTTGCAGCTTATTACATTCCAGATCCAGCTCTACCAAACGGTCCCGATTCGCTACAGCAGCAGCAAATTGCGCTTCCGTCCCGAGATCTGCTTGCAAGAGCAGTTCATCCCTAGCAGCCTCCAATTCTGCCAGCCGAGTCTCGACGGCAAGAGCGGCGAGCTGCTGCTCCCGCAACTGCGCTGCTGATTGAGCGGCTTCCGCCTGCGCCGCTGCTTGCCTGCGAAGCTCAGCCTGCAGCAGCCGGAGAGCCAGCACCGGGTCGGCAGGGCAACGCTGCGCAGCCTCCGGGAAAGCGGCGCAAAGCTCGGCCGCCTGCGCCTCGAAGGAGGCAAGCTCAGCATCGACAGCGGCTTTCTTCGCCGCGTCGCGGTCTCGCTGTCTGAGCCGGAGCAAAGCTTGCTCGGCGAGATCGAATACTTCAAGCGCTGCGTCCGGCGACATTGCCGGGGGCAGCGCTAACGCTTCCAGCCAGCCCCGCCATTGGCGGAGGGCGGCTGCCCGCTCTTGCGCCGCGGCTGCGGCAGCATGCTCGCGCTCATGCACAGCAGCGCGCAGCCGCGCATGCCGCCGCAAGAGCTCGGCGCGGCTGGCCGCGAGGCGCTCGCTGCTGTGCAGCGCCTCCAGGCGCGCCTCGACAGCGCCGCGCAGCTGCTCGCACTGCGCGGCCGCCGCATCCGCGGGCTCGCGCACGAGCGCGGCAAGCGCTGCGCCAAGGCGCGGCGGCAGCGCCAGCGTGCCGCGGCCGCGCGCGGGCTTGCGAGCGCCTCGCCCGCGGCGCAGCAGAGCTGGCGCAGCTAGCGCAAGCGCCAGCCCGCCAAGCGCGGCTGCGCTCACCGCGCTCGCGATATCCTCGCCGCCGCTGCTCAGCGCGGCTGCGCCAAGAGCCAGGGCAGCGCCGCCAGCAGCAGCGGCAGCCCATAGCAGCGGACCGGCTCTGCCACGGTCCGACCTATCCGGCTGCCCTGCTGTCCGCAGCCGTTCCAGCTCCCACTCGCGCAAGGCCAAATCGCATTCCTTCCATGCGATTCGCAGCGACTCTCTCGTTGTTGGAACAAACGTCCAGCGCTGCTGACTATTGCGCTCTTCCTGCGCCAAGCTTGTCAGCTCAGCTTCCATTTCCTCTAGCCCGTGTACAGCCTCTTTCTCTAAGTCCTTCGCGCTCTGAAGCTCGGTAGCCATTCTTTCCTGCAAGCGTCCAGCTTCAATGTCCAGTTGGCGCACACCTCTCACATACTCGCGGTCACCAACCGTTATGCCAAGCGCAAGAAGCTCGGCCTCCGTCCATCCCGGAGCGATTCTGCTCAGAAGGCGGGAAAGCAGCTCTTCATGACTGCGAAGCTCAGCGGCAAGCTCTATTTGCTCTTGACGATTCAACTGTATACGGTCGCTGCCTTGTACCAAGGCTTCCACTTCATCCGTTCTGGCAATCAGCTGGCCCGAATCGTTTTCTTCGCCCTTCTGCTGCTCCAAATACCTCAGCTTCAAAGCATGCTGCTCCAGCTCATCCATTCGCTGGCTTCGTTCTTTGAGCAGCTCATTCCAGCGATATACCACATCGACCGTCAGCTTTGCTGCATCATGAAGCGCTTCCCGCTCATTCGTTAGCTCCAGCCATAAGAGCCACTTCGATCTGCTCGTACAGGCTTTGGCAGCCAGCTGAAATTCCGCCTGAAGCTGCGGCAGCTCATCGGCTAACTGCTCCAATCTCTGTTCCAGCTCCTCCAACTGACGCTTCCGTTTGTTATAGACGGCTATAGCATCCTCCTGCTTCCGCAGCTCCTGCTCTGTTTGTTGAAGCGATTGCAGTTGGCGATTCATTTGCTGATTGGAGCCGCGTGGCTTAAAGAGCGATTCCAGCTCCATTAACAGCCGCTTTTCTGCCGCGGCTATCTTTTTACCGTCCTCCCAACCCGCATGGTACAAATATCGGCCAAGCTCATCGCCCGACAGCGCGCTGACCTCCTGAAGCTCAGTCAAAGTAATCGCATAGAGCTGGCGGAATAACCGCTCGCTTGTACCGCCGAGGAATCTCCTCTCCCACTCGTCTTGAGAGAGCCAGCTCTCTTCGCCTTCCTCTCCCTCTGCATTCAGGCGGCGAAGCTTAAGCTTGCCCGCACCTACCCCCGCATAGCGCTCGGCCAAATATCGGCAGCCCTCGTCGTCCTCGAACAAGAGTTGGCCTCCATGAGCGCCTCCATGGATCGGCTCTTGACGTTCAACGCTGTTGTTGCGCTTCGCAAAGCCATACAGCATCGTTCGTATAAAGGCAAAAAGCGTACTTTTCCCTGCTTCATTCCTCCCGTACAGAACTACGGCAGAAGCATCCAAGCGGCAGCGAAGTCCATGAAGCTGTCCAAACCCGTCAATCCACACCTCCAGCAGCTTCATGTGCTCTTCCTCCCTTCTTCTTCATCACTCGCTAACAAACCAAGCGTCAGCTCGCGCGCTTGCTCCAGCCAGCTCTCCGGCAGCTGCTCTGCCTGCTTCTTCAACAATCTGCCCAAAGCAGGATGGCTAAGAAGTGGAGCTATAGCTGCGGCTGCCTCTCCTCTCCATGCAGCCTGATCCTCCTGCAGCGTATGCGAGAGCCTGTACAATTCCCCGGAGAAGCTATCCTCTTCCTCCAGCTCCATGAGGCGCAGCTCTGCCGAGGTATGGATATCTAACGAATGAATCCATACCCAGTTCTCCCCGGAGAACGATAACGTATTGTTCTGAAGCTGCTCCAGCAGCGTCTTCACCATAAGCGGATCGGACAGCTTCCTGTGGAGCGGGCCTCTGCCTGACAGCCGGAGCCTTGCCATCACAGCCCGTCCGCCCGATGCCAGCTCTAATCGTTCAACTAATGCCTCTAGCCGCAGCAGCAATTCCTGTTCGGTTGTACTATCCGCAATTGACAGCTCTTCTTCCAGCCACCTTACCTCATCTAACGGGACAAAAGTAAGCTTCACAGCCCTTGCCGCTGAGACATCTACCAGATAGCATCCTTTCGGGCCCTGTTCTCTAGGATTCCGGCCCTGCAAGTTGCCGGGATAGACAACATGGGGATATTCATGCAGCACCTGCCGCTTATGAATATGGCCAAGCGCCCAATAATCAAAGCCCTTGCCGCCAATTAATTCATTGAGTGAGCATGGCGCATAAGGATCATGTGAGCTGTCCCCATCCACATTGCCATGCAGCATCGCAATATGAAACGGCCCATCGGGCTTAGGGACATAAGCAGCAGCCAGATTATCCGTGACATGGCGGGTACCATAAGACATTCCGTACACAAAAGCAGCCAGCTGACCGTCTTTGCGGTAAGCCGGCTGATAATCCATCTGCTGCGCTCCGAACACCGTAACAGATGGAGGCAGCGCAAGCTCCGCTCGCGCCCCGTTCAATGGATCATGGTTGCCATGAATAACAAACACTGCAATCCCATGCTTATGAAGCTTCTCCCATTCCTTAACGAGCAGCAGCTGCGCTTTGAGCGAACGGTCAGCCTCATCATACAAATCGCCAGCCAGCACGATGAAATCGACCTGCTCGCGAATAGCAAGCTCCGTTAACCCTCGCAGCGCTGCGAAGGTCGCCTCCATGAGCTTTTCCTTTACTTCTGCCGGCACTTTGTTCATGCCCCGGAACGGGCTATCCAGATGCAAATCCGCTGCATGAATGAAGCGAAAAGGAACCATCATTCGCCTACGCCTCCGGTTTCATGGACAAATATACTTTTTTCAGCTGAGCAATAACCCGTTGCAGTGAATAGACCTTCTTGGCCTTATCCCAGCCCGAGCGAGCCAGGTTGTAGCGGTAGGTTGGATCAGCGACGAGCTTCTCCAGCGCCTCCGCAAGCGCAACAGGATCTTCCGGCGGCACGAGCAAGCCGTTGACCCCGTCCTCAATCTGCTCCGCAATTCCCCCTACATTCGTGCCTACGAGCGCCAGCCAGCACAAAGCGGCTTCTGCAAATACCGATCCAAAGGCTTCTGCTCGCGATGGCAGCACGAATATATCAAAGAACGGCATAAATTCTTCTGGATGGAGCATATAGCCATAAAAAATAATATCATCATATAAATCAAGCTCCACAGCAAGCTGCTCCAGCTCCTCGCGGATCGGTCCATCCCCGATAATATGAAGCACGAATGGATGCCCCTTGCGCTTCAGCTCCGCACAAGCATGGAGCAGAATGTCCAATCCTTTGGCAGGGACAAGGCGGCATACCGTAATCAATTGGGTTACTGCATTCTCATGGGCAATCGGCTTGAATCTTTTCTCATCGAAGCCGTTCGGAATCACCTTGATTTGTTCAGTGTCCTTCATATACGGAGCTACATAGGTACGGAAGGATTCCGAGACAGTCAGCAAGCGATCTACCTTAGCCTCAAGCTCGCCATAGATCGAGGTTAGGAAACGATGCTCCACGCTGTCCTGCTCAATCTTGCCATTCAAGACAAGCTCCCGCTCATAGCTTGAGTGAAGCGTCAGCATAACAGGTGTGTCTGGGAACAGCTGCTTCATAACAAGAGCCGCAATTGGATGGTGCGCATGAATAATATCATAAGGCTTCTTGATCCGCATGCGAGTCCACCATACATAATCACGATACGTTTGTAAGTATTTATCGACAATAGGATTGCCTATGAATTCATTAATGTCGAAGGTCTCGAATACGACCTCTTCCTGTCCTTTGGTTCTCACTCGCTTGGGCAAATAGAATAGCTCCATCTGCCAGCCCAGCTTGAGAAAGCGCTCCTGTATATAAGGGATCATTGACGATACACCGCCGGGCTGCTCCGGCGGGAAAAACAAAGCTTGCAATATATTCAACGTCCTGCCTCCTAGTGCATTCTCTCAGGTTTTACTGATGCAAAACCGATAACTTCCTTATGGCTTACGAAATGAGGAACAAACAATGCCTTAATCGCTGCTGTTCGCCTCTCGTAAATCATGATATAGTAGAACATATGTTTCTGTAAAGCAATCATTCCAATCAGATACGGTGGTACAGCCATGACAATTTTCCAATGGTTTTCCGGCCCTAATGGCCAGCTTGTTTCTTCTGCTTGCGTTATCATTATTTTAATATTAATGCTGTTTATGTCGATGCGGCTCTACACCAGCTATCGGAACAAACGCATTTATCGGCTATTGACCGCAGCGCTTCCGCTGTTCATTATTCAGCATTTCATTCTAGCCCTGCTCGCCATGCCAGGCTCATCTATGCCTCCATGGCTTCATACGACCGCTACGCTTTTGCAGATCGTCTCTTTCATTATTATAAACTTTGTTTTCATGAAATTATATACTCATCAAACCGCGAAGCTAAGAGTAAGTCCTTTCATCATTATGATTGTTCTCGCTTTTGTCATTATTGGAGCCTATTATGCTTTTCAGCCTGCCCTCCCGGAGACGATCACAACAGGCGGTCAATACCGGCTGCTGGGACTGGATTTCTACTCGCTGATCGTTACGTTTCTTATTCTGCTGGACACGAGAGGAGCAGATATTAATACCAAATACTCCGCCAGTCTTATTACCTACTTTATTGTAGAGCTGGCACGAATTTCAGATGCTTACGTGTTCCATGGCTCCGTTTCTTGGCTTCTGCTGCTGACTTATGTGCTGCCTGTCGTTTATTTTATGCAGCTGTTCCTTCTTCTGTTTGAATGGGTTATTGAAAGGCTGTTATCTACTTATCAGTCCTCCATTACCGATGGCTTGACCGGCTTATACAATCGCCGGCATTTCCAATTGAAGGCTGATCAGCTGCTGCGGAAAGAGCGGGGACTGGCTATCATCTTTTGTGATATCGACAACTTCAAGAAGCTGAATGACACGCATGGGCACCACAAGGCGGATGGCGTACTGAAGCAGGTATCAGAGATTCTCAAGGAGGAAGCAGCAGGCATTGGCGCAGCTGGCCGTTATGGCGGAGAGGAATTGCTTGCCTGTGTAAGCATGGATCGCGCCAAGCCCGAGCGTGTTGCCGAATCTATACGCAACCGTGTTGAGCTTGAGACAATGGTCACCATAAGTGTAGGTGTCAGCACCTCCAAGCAAGCACAAGATGTTCAGGAACTAATTAAGCTTGCGGATGAAGCTATGTATCATTCGAAGACGACAGGGAAGAACAAAGTCACAATGTTCCAAGCCCCTCCTGCTCCCAAGAAAAAATCCAGCTAATCACTGTGCATTAATGTGAACAGGGTCTGCTGCATCGCCATTAGAATGGCGATGCAGCAGACCCTGTTGGTTTTTCAGCTGAATGATCATCCCTGCTAGTAAGGACACTTTCCGACCTTGCTAGCAGTAGCTGTTCATCTAGCTTCTTTTCCTAGACTGGACAACATTTTGCTCCAGCGCATACAATTCATCCTCTATCGACTGCATCCGCTCCATAACAGTCTTCCTCGCATCTTGAATAGCCTGATTGTAAATATACGGACCGATCTCCGACAGCATATAATCGAGCAGCTGCTCTGCAGCAATGGAACCGATCATCTCTGAACGCTCTATCTCGAAGTAATGCTGCACTCGTTCAACCATTTCCTGCTTCTGCTCCCTAGGCAGCTTCATATTCATGCTTCCTCACACCTCCAATGTTCCTCGCAGCACCATAACGGCTTGTCCTGTTAGTTGGACACGATCTCCAAGATGAATCACTTTCACAACTCCGCCTCTTGCTGAAGCTTGATAGCCCGTCAGCTCCGGCTGTCGCAGCCGTTTGCTCCAATAAGGGGCTAACGCACAATGAGCCGAGCCAGTCACCGGATCCTCCGGTACGCCAATCGCCGGGAAAAATGCTCTCGATACGAACGAGTAGCCATCTTCGCCAGACGCTTTTGCGGTAATAATAATCCCTCTGCAATCCAGACTGCGAAGCAGCTGCCAATCGGGCTTAACATCCCTTACCGTCTGCTCACTGTCCACCTCTACTACATAGTCGAAGCGATTGCGACCTGTGTAACGGGGAATAAGCCCAAGACCTTGAATAAGCGCCTCTGGCGCCTGAACAGGCAGCGGCGGCTCTGACGGGAAATCCATCATCATCCATTCCCCGTCTCCATGGCGCTCAACCGTTAGAACGCCGCTCTTCGTGAAGAAACGAGCAGGCTGCTCCGGCATGAGCAGCCCCTTATCCCATAAGACAAAAGCAGCTGCCAGCGTAGCATGCCCACAGAGATCGACCTCAGATGCAGGTGTAAACCAACGGAGGTCATAGCCTTCTTCACTTGGCAATAAGAATGCTGTCTCGGATAAATTCATTTCGGCTGCGACCTGCTGCATCCACTGCTCATCCCTTGGAGTATCCAGCAGGCAGACTGCTGCTGGATTGCCGCGAAAGGCCTTGCTCGTAAATGCATCAACGATATACATAGGTAACATACATACTCCACCTTCCTGAAACAAAAAGGAGGAAGCCTGCATTCCAGGCTCCTCATCTCATTATTGTTCATCCATTATACTTGCTCTTTCAACTTTCATTTTTCTTAGTGTAGCATGTTCTTTGAGGACCAGACACCCCTTTTTATTTGCCTCTCTGGCCCTTTCTCCATACTACAGCAAGCACGGCTGTAATACCTATGTAGAGCAAAATCACAACAGCTAGCGTCAGCATTCTTTCCTTCATCGAACCATCGGCTAGCAGCACTGGACCAAGACCAAACAACGTCACAAGCACATACAGCGCGAAACACAAAACGACCATCAAGCCTTTGAGCATATCCATTTCTCCTTCGTAGAAATCCATATATGCAGCATGTCCCTTTTGTTTTAATTAAATCGGCGTAGCTAGCTGTAACTAAAAATAACGTACAAGACTGTTTCCAGTCTGTACGTCATTCTTATAGTCTATTTAGAAGTTGAAAATAAAGTCATCGTCTCTCAATTGCTCTACGTGAACCGTACGCACATAACCGTTGCCCTTCTTCGAGAAGAAGTCATGCTGCTTCGTATGTGTGCTGATGCCGTTGAAGACAATTGGGTTAACTGGCTCTTCCGGGAAATGCGGATCAAACCCAAGATTCATCAAAGCCTTGTTCGCATTGTAACGAACATAGGTCTTCACTTCCTCCTGCAAGCCGATTGGGCTGTACAGATTATCAGTGTAGATCACTTCGTTCTCATACAGCGTGTTGAGCAGCTCGTATAGCTCTGCTTTTAATTGCTCTTGCTCTTCAGCGCTGAACTCTTGGTACAATTCCTGTGCCAAGACACCAACATACAGACCATGAATACTCTCATCGCGCAAGATCAAGTCGATAATTTCGCCGCTGCTTGTCATTTTGCCCTGACCAGCCAAATAAAGCGGGTAGAAAAATCCGCTGTAGAACAAATAGCTCTCTAGAAATACAGAAGCTGCCATCGCTTTATACAGCTCTTGCTTCGTATTAATATTCGCATACCATGAGGAAATCAATGTCGCTTTGCGTTGAAGCTGTTCATTGGTCTCCACCCATTGGAAGATCGCGTCGATCTCCTCTGTTGAAGCAAGCGTTGTGAAGATGCTGCTATAAGACTTCGCATGAATCTGTTCCATCATCGACATGAAGGACAGCACTGCTTTGCGCTGGAGCCCTTCAACATGCTCTAATACTTTCGGCATGCCGATACCGCCTTGGATCGTATCGAGAAGCGTTAAGCCGCCAAGAACATTCTTGTATACGGTACGCTCTGTGTCGCTCATCTCCATCCAGTCCATCTTATCATCGGACAATGGAATTTCTTCATCCGTCCAGAACTGCATGACATTCTGCTGCCAGAAGGTTAATGTGAAATCATCATCCGGACGGTTCCAGTTTACTGCTTTCATCAAATTCTGCTCCTTTATAGAAAGCTGCGCTTGGAGCATATCCTCGCGCAGCCTTGCATTTAAGTTCAATTTATACTGCGCAGCTTGTGCACTCTTCCACGGAAAGACGCTTCGTTCTCGTATAGTAGAGTGATTTCAGACCCTTTTGAGCAGCATAAATATAGAAACGCGCCAGCTCACGAGTCGATACATTACTATTTACGTGCAGAACAGTCGATATGCCTTGATCGACGTGCTGCTGAATTTCCCAAATGAGATCGATTAGCTTGAACTGATCGATATTATAAGCCGATTTATAGTAGAAGAAGTTCTCCTGCGACAAGAACGGCATTGGATAATAGGTTGTCGAGTTCGCATACGTACGAGTCTCGATATGCTCAACGATCGGCATAACGCTCGATGTGGCATTCTGAATATAAGAGATGCTTTGTGTTGGCGCAATAGCCAAGCGATAAGCATGGTACAGGCCGTGCTGTTGTACTTTCTCTTTCAATGAGGCCCAGTCCTGCGGTGATGGAATATCCATACCCTCGAACAGTCCCTTTACTTTGTCCGATGTCGGACGGTAATCCGTCTCGATGTAACGGGTGAAGTAAGTGCCCTTAGCATATTCGGAGCGATCAAAATCTTTGAAGGTAACGCCGCGATCCTTGGCAATTTCCATACTTTGCTCGAGTGAGTAATAGTTCATCATCATGAAGAAAGCGCTGGCGAACTCTTTCGCCTCGTCACTCTCGTAAGCAATCCGATTTTTCGCGAGATAGCCATTCAGGTTCATTGCGCCAAGGCCGACCGAGTGCAGCTCTTCGTTCGCTTTGCGTACGCCTGGTGCATTATCAATCTCTGACAAGTCACTAACCGTAGTAAGCGCCTCGATACCGACATGAACGGATTCTTTAATCTTCTTGCGCTCCATCACGTTCACAATGTTCAGTGAAGCGAGGTTGCAGCTGATATCGCGTTGAATGATGTCATCAACACCGTAATCATTGATTGTAGACGTCTCTTGCACCTGGAAAATCTCCGTGCAAAGATTGGACATCTTAACTGCACCGATATCCTTGAGTGCATGAACACGGTTCGCGTTCGATTTGTTCATAATATATGGATAACCCGATTCCAGCTGAATCGAAGCAATCTTCGTCATCATGTCCCGTGCATTCATAACCGCTTTTTTCACGACCTTGTCGTTAGCAAGCAGCTCTTCATACATCTCATCCATATTCATGTCATCCAAATGGATATCATACGCTTTGTGAACAGAATGCGGACCGAATACATACAGCGGTTTGTTCTGTGCAGCCAGCTCATAAAATTTATTCGGTATAATAAGGCCGATAGACAGCGTCTTGATCCGTGCTTTCTCATCTGCATTAATTTTTTTGCAATCAAGGAACTCAATAATGTCCCAGCCAAAAATATTATAGTAGCCTGCGCCAGAGCCCTTGCGTTGGCCCATCTGATCGGCATAGGAGAACGCATCCTCCATCAGCTTAAGTACTGGCATAATGCCTTTTGCTGCGCCTTCAACGCCTTTGATTGCCTCGCCGCGACCACGCAGCTTGGACAAATTGACAGCAACGCCGCCGCCAATCTTGGACAACTGCATGCAGGTGCCAAGAACATAGTTGATAGAGTTCAAGGAATCATCCATCTCCAGCAGGAAGCAGGATACCATCTCTCCGCGGCGGCTCTTGCCTGCATTCAAGAAGGTTGGCGTTGCCGGCTGCAAGCGCTGCTCGATCATCGCTTCTGCAATTCGGAGCGCCTTCGCTGCGTCCCCTTCACCAAGATGCAACGCAACGATTGCTACGCGATCCGGATATTGCTCCAAATATTGCGCCTTATTATTTGTTTTGAGCGCATAGTCTTTGTAGAATTTGGATATTGCCATATAGGATTCAAATTGAAAGCCGCTGTTTCCTACCAGCTCGAATACGGCTTCAACCTGCTCATATGTATATTTCTCATATACATTATCGTAATAGTCATTGTCTATTAAATAATCTAGCTTTTCACGAAGTGAATCAAATTTCACACTCTTCTGATCGACTTCCTCCATGAAAGCAGCTACTGCTTCCTTGTCTTTATCCAATTGATAGAAGCCGTCCGCTCCACGTTGCATCAGTTCGTTGTTCAGCTCGATATGTTTCAATGAATTGCACCCTCTCGACAAAATATTCCATATCTTGATTGGTTCCTGATAACTCAAACTTTGAAATGACGGGTACATCGAATAGATCAGCGATCGTATCCGCACTTTTTGCAAAGCCGCTTCCCCAATTTCGATTACCGCTTGCAGACACACCGCGCAAGTGCTTGTGATTCCGTTTCAAAAAGGACATGACCTTCTCAGGCACTTGTCCGAATCCAGTCGTATAAGTGACCAGAATGAACGGCTCATCTATTGCGCTATGCTCCTCAATCGGTAGTGTTCTCATATTCAGCTTGTTGATAAAGCGCTTGACATTGCCTGTCTTTGAATCGTAGACAACCAGCATTTCTCTCTCTCTCCTTCACTGAATTACAGCAATATAAAAGCGCTTCTGACCGCAAAAACGTCAAATGCGCTTATTGACAACAGTGTGTGATGACAACCACATAACTCAATATGTAGTTGATGAATTTGATTCTACATCAATATATAGGTAGAGTCAATGTATAATATGGAGAAATATTTAAGGTTGTGCATTCAAGCACTCGACTATTTTAACAGATACAGATATGATAGGATAGTGACATTTTGTAGCTATTATGGAGGTAGTCATGAAGGATCAACCAACACCCGAACAGATTCGGGAGGCTATACTTACCCTGTTTCAGGACGCTGGGTATTCAGTCCCGGAACTGCTTCCCTATATAGAGGCTTTGAGTGCAGATAACGAACGCTTGAGGCAAGAGCTGCGAAGATTACGACTCGCAGCGGCTCGCGGATCTAGCGCAAACAGCAACATGAATAGTCGCCTGAAAGACGCGTTAAGGGAATAGGACTATCTGTACAGTTCCATTCCTTAGCATAGAACAAGCAATCGTCGATTGCTGTTGAAAAAAACAGACGCAGATCATGTCGAATGCCTCTATTAGAGTGAAATGCCTTTCTGCTACAATGAGAAGAGCTCGATGATTATCGACTCGACTTGAACCCTACATGAAAAAGGAGAGCGGCAGCCTGCATGAATAGAGGATTTATTACCGTAATCATTGGTCCCATGTTCTCTGAGAAGTCTGGAGAACTAATTCGGCGCTGCCAGAAGCTGATCCAATATGGACATAAGAAGGTTAGAGCCTACAAGCCTGCAGAAGACAATCGCTTCAGCAACGAGGACATCGTAAGTCGCATAGGCTATCGACTTCCCGCCACTAGCATACCGCGGGAGCTGACACCAGAGACAATTGAACGAATCCTGCAAGAAACCTCCTACTCCGATGTTGTCGCTTTTGATGAAGTACAGTTCTTCTCAAAGCCTATTATCGAGCTCATAGAGAATCTGGCCTATGAAGGCAAGCATATCATCGTAGATGGGCTTAATATGGATTACAGAGGCAAGGAATTCGGTTATATCGGCGGACTGCTGGCGATCGCTGATGAGATCATCAAGCTGTCATCCTTCTGTGCCGTCTGCTGTGACTCAGAAGCCACCTTTACGCAGCGCATCATCAATGGACAGCCCGCTCAGCTTGGGCCTCTCATTCTTATAGGCGACACAGAGAGCTATGAGCCTCGTTGCCGCCGCTGCTTTGTCCCACCGCTATAAAGCTATTTCTGCACAAAAGAACAGGGTTGTACGGATCATCATGATAGTGATCCGTACAACCCTTCCTTTATTTCACGGCAGCAAAGAACAGCCGTTCTGAGCTCTCCTTAGGAGGCGTCATTGTAAAATCCGCGAAGCGATCGACCGAAGCAAATCCCGCGCGCTTAAGCGCTGCTTCGATCCAGTCAGGCGGGTATGCCCGCTGCGTATGCATCTCCTCGAAGCGGTGAAACCGTTCATTACGTTCCTTGGCGAATATCGTAAGATGATGCTCGATTTCAATACGAGACTCATCCAGCTCACAGGTCCATATATAGGCAACCTCTTCTTCATCAAGAACGAAAGGCTGCTCTTCTGCATAGCGAGTCAACACGCCAGGCGCATGTACGTCAAATAAAAACACGCCTCCGCTGCGCAAGCCAGCGTAGGCGGCGCCAAATGCAGCCTCTACATCCTCTTCCTCTGTTAAGTAGTTCACACAGTCACAGAAAGAAATAACGGCATCAGCCTGCTCAAGGAGCTCCCAATCTCGCATATCCTGCTGAAGCCAAGTGATTGTCCCGCTTCCTGCTTGCCGAGGAGACTCATCCCATTTGCTGCGGGCAACCGACAGCATATCAGAAGACAAATCAATGCCATACACCCGCAAGCCCGCTTGCGCAAGCGGAATTGCGATGCTGCCCGTACCGCAGCCAAGATCCACGACAGTCGCCGGCTTCCCGTAGCGGCTCCAGCTATCGCTTGCGAATCGCAGCCATTCCTCATACGGCATATCTTCCATCAGCCTATCGTATACCGAGGCGAATTGCCCATAGGAATCCATATCTACTCCTCCGTATTCCGCAGCTTTTCCTCAGCGTTCTGCTCTGCCTCAACCTCAGCATCAGCGGATTTAACTGACTCCGTCAAATACGTCCAGCTTCCCTTTTGCGTGACCAAGCCCTCTCTCATCAGCTTGCCGATCGCACGCTTGAAAGCAGATTTGCTGATCTCGAACTTCTGCTTAATGACATCAGCAGGCGTTTCATCCGAATAAGGCATTCCTCCGCCCGGACGTTCCTTCATGAAGGCGAGGAGCCTGTCCGCATCCTCCAGTCGCCCTTCCTGCTTCAGCTTCGCCATAGCAAGATTCACCCTGCCGTCTTCGCGAATAAAAGTAATCCGCGCAGACACACGCTCGCCGAGCCTTAGAGGCCGGGTACGTTCCACACTCGGAATAAGGCCATATACGCCAAAGCCTACGACTCCGCCATCGATTAGAACGAAAGACCCCATCTGGAGCGACTTCGTAACCCAACCTTCGACCCATTGATTCTGCCAAGATTCAGGAGCAGCAAATACATGCTTGCTCAGCTCCTCCTCACCTGCCAGCGTTGCCAGAAGACGGCCTGCTTTGTCATGGCCGAGAATAACATGAACCTCATCACCGGGAATCGGTCGATATTCAATTTTCTCAGACAGCTCAGACAGTGGCAGCAGCAGCTGACGCCCAAGCCCAATCTCAAGAAAACAGCCCAATCGAGGGTGGACATCAGCAACTTTTAACCGCGCCATCTCTCCAAGAGTCAAAAAGGGACGCTTCATCGTTGCCGAGATTCTATCTTCCGTATCGAAGAATAGAAATACTTCAATCTCATCCTGCAGCTTAGGCTTCTTGCCGACCAGCTCGGTGTAGTGCATGAGCACTTCCGCTTCGCCATTCGTTAGAAAATAGCCATAGGGCGACACTTCACGTGCCACCCTTAGCGTTTGTATCGTTCCAGCTACAAAGCTCATGCGAACTCCACAACTTTCGCGTCGGACCACAGCCGCTCAATATTATAGTAATCGCGCTCATCACGATGGAAGACATGCACAATAACATCCCCAAGGTCGATCAGCACCCAACGAGCCGAATCCATTCCTTCAATACCGCGAACTCTTACACCGCGCTGCTCTGCTTGCTTGCGGATTTCCGTTGTAATCGCTTGTACCTGCGTATCTGAATTACCGTGGCAAATAACGAAATAATCCGCCACAAGAGAGATATCTTTCAAGTTCAAAGCGACGATTCGTTGCGCCTTTTTGTCTTCTGCTGCCGCAACCGTCACTTGTAGCAATTCATCTGAATGTACTGTCATAGCTCAGCCTCCTGTAATAGGTTTGTAATTAAATCATTTCTGGCATCAATCATAAGCGGATAAATCCGTTTTCCTTTTGCAACCAGAAAGGTAATCGTAGAATCGAAGCCTGCAAGCAGCGCTTTCTCCAAATGCTGCGTACTCAGCTCACGAATATGGTCTACACCTGGAAAATCACGGCCCGGCTCAATATAATCCGCCAAACACACAATTTTATCAAGCTTGGTCATTTGGGTTCGTCCAAAAGTATGGTATCGAATCGCATCAATAATTTCATTATCCGTAACCCCATACTCCTGCTTCGCCACCCAAGCGCCAATCTCCGCATGCCACAGCTCTTTATCATAGTTCAGCAAAGTTTGGTCCAGACGCTGCTCACGTATGACCTGCTCCATTCTGGCAGTAGGCCAATACTTGGCGACATCATGCAAAATCGCGGCAAGCTCCGCACGAACGGGATCTTCGCCGAAGCGCTGCGCCAGTATGACCGCTGTTTCCATAACCCCGACCGTATGCTGCCAGCGCCTCTCCGGCATTTGCTCCTTCACGGATGCAATCAATTGTTCACGATCCCTATTCATAAAGACCTCTCCTCTTTATAAATTGATGAACAGAATCAGGAACCAAATAAGTAATCGACTGCCCCGCATGCAATCGACTGCGAATTACAGTGGAAGAGATGCCGATTGGCGGCATGTCGATGATGGTTAGCCGTTCTTGCAAATAATTGGGCAGCGTGCTGCTCTGAGTAGGAGTTCCCTCCCTCTCCAATCCAATGAAGGCTACAAGCCCAGCCAGCTCCTCGATTCGGTGCCAGCTCGGCAAATCATTGATCCGATCGGAGCCAATCAGGTAGGAAAAGGTATAGGATGGATACTCGGCTCTGAGTTCAAGTGCTGTGTCAATAGAATAGCTTGTTCCGCCGCGTCTCATCTCAAGATCCATGACACGAAAAGCAGGGTTCGAATCAATTGCCTCCAGCACCATCTGGAACCGCAAATCGCTATCCACTCCGGGCTCTCGGTTTTTAAGAGGGGGAAGATACGTCGGGATGAACCACACTTCATCCAATTGGCAATTATCGCGCGCCGTCTCTGCCGCGATCAGATGTCCAATATGGATCGGATCGAATGTGCCGCCCATTATGCCAATGCTCTTCACTTTAACCCCCCGCTTCCCTTAATGCCTGCCAATGTCTATTTTTTTGCTGTAGCCTTTGGCAGCTCGATTTTTCTATTCTTTTCTTCCTTAGCTTCCTTATACAAAACAATGGTCTTGCCAATAACCTGAACAAGCTCCGTTCTTGAGGCTTTTGCCACCTCAACTCCAATTTCCTTCGGATCATCCAAGCAATTGTTCAGAACCGATATTTTAATCAGCTCGCGAGTCTCGATTGCTTCTTCAATGTGACGAACGAGCTGTTCATTCGTTCCGCCTTTGCCTACCTGGAAGATAGGCTGCAAATGATGCGCCATTGAGCGCAAGTGGCGCTTTTGTTTGCCTGTTAGCATAGCTTCATTTCCTACTTTCTTTATATCCAAATTTAATAACCTTATTCCAGAAGGAATATCAGCTGCCTATTGCCCTTGCAAAGAGCTTAATACTCTATCACGCATAGCCGCTGCCGGCGCCGGTTGTCCAGTCCAATACTCAAAAGCGTATGCGCCTTGATAAATGAACATGCCAAGACCGCCATGCACTCGGCAGCCCCGCCGCTTGGCATCTTGCAAAAACTTCGTTTGAAGCGGATTATAGATGAGATCACTGGCAACTGCACCAGGCTTCAGCCAGTCTGCATCTATCGGGCTCTCCTCTATATTTGGGTACATCCCGACAGAGGTCGTATTAATGACGATGTCAGCCTCTTCACAAGCTTCCTTTAAGCTATCCATTGTAATCGCCTGCATATCCGTCAGATTGCCGAAGGTACGTACCAGCTCTTCTGCACGCGCAGACGAACGATTAGCAATTGTAATATTCGCAGGCTGTTCCCCTGTCAATGCATAGATAATTCCCCGTGAAGCACCGCCTGCTCCGATCACAACAATTCGTTTGCCTGACAGATCCGGCTCCGCTTCTTCCTTTAAGGAGCGAACATAACCGATTCCATCGGTATTATAGCCAATCAGACGACCGTCCTCATTAACGATCGTATTGACAGCACCAATCACTTTGGCGCCCGCATCAATCTCATCCATATAGTTCATAATATCCAGCTTATGCGGAATCGTCACATTCACTCCCCGGATGCCTAGGGCACGAACACTTCCAATAAAGTCCGATAGCTTATCAGGCGTAATATGAAAGGCCATATACGCTCCGTTAATACCGGCCTCCCGAAAAGCATGATTCATCATTATCGGTGATTTGGAATGACGGATCGGATCACCGATAACACCATACAGCACGGTATGGCTGTCGATCCGACAACCGCCTATTTCATTCATAAGCGCCATACGCCGTTCCCCTCTTTTCTATATGAGTGAATCCCGCAACAGCACTTTGATTCCTTTTGGTGCATACAGGTCAAGAATGGCACCTGTTGATCCGTTCACCTGAATCCACCCTAACCCAGAGATGAATACATCCTTCTTAGCTCCGCGCGGTACTCGAAGCGAATGACGTGTCCATGCCGGCATTTCGGCAAGCTCTTCGCGGGTTGGCGCACCTAGAAGCTCACCGCGATGCTCTTCATACAGCTCATCTGCGCGCTCAAGCTTCGTCCGATGCACATTCAGCGCATTAGAAATATATAACGTGAAGGATTGTCGTTCACCTTCTACAAAGTCGAATCGAACCAGACTGCTGATGAACAGCGTCTGCTTGTCATTCAATTGATAAACTAACGGCTTGATTGGCTTGTCCGGCAGCAGCGTCTGCAAGAAGCTGCGTGGAACAATCTCGGTCATGCGGGAAGCGTATACGATTCCCGGTGTATCAATAATAGCTTTGCCGTCATCAAGCGGAATATGAACCGCATCCAGCGTCGTACCAGGATAACGCGAAGTCGTCAGCTCACGCTCCAGATCGCTATAATCATTAATCAGTCGATTAATCAAGGTCGATTTGCCTACATTAGTAGCTCCTACAACATAGACATCGCGGCCTTTGCGGTGGCGTTCCAATGCTTCAATAACATGCTCGAAGCCAATATTGCGCTTAGCGCTGCACAGCACGATATCAACTGTACGCAATCCCTCTTCCTTTGCCTGCCTTTGCACCCAGTTGCGCACTCGATTCAAATTCATCGACTTAGGCAGCAGATCAACCTTATTGACAACCAATAATACCGGATTATTGCCAACGAAACGCTGCAATCCGGATATTAAGCTTCCTTCGAAGTCATACAAATCGACGATATGAACGACCAGACTGTCTGTCTTCCCGATGCTTCCCAATAAACGCAAAAATTCATCCTGGTCAACAGCGATCGACGATGCTTCATTATAATTGCGAATACGGAAACAGCGCTGGCAAATAACCGGCTCCTTCAGAAGGGCCGCTTCCGGTAAATATCCAGGCTCCTCCGTGTTCTCCGACTGCAGTCTGATTCCGCAGCCCGCACATGATGGCGCTGCCTGATTGTGATTCTCTTCCTTCACTTCTTCTCCTCCTCATACCATAACCCTTTCTTGCGCAGCCTGAATAGAACAATTCGTTCAATCCGCCGGTTGACACGGGTCATGATTCCTTCATCAGCAGGAGCAATTGGTGTTACAAGAATCGTATACAAGCCCATTCGGTTGCCTCCAAGCACATCCGTGAGCATCTGATCGCCAATAACGACCGTCTCCTCAGCAGACAGACCGAGCACCCTCAAACCCTTGTGGAACGATCGATTCGCCGGCTTGCGAGCCGCATGGATAAAAGGAATACCAAGCGGAATAGCGAACCTCGAAACTCTTGTCTCATTATTATTCGATACGATAACGACCTTAAAGCCGCGTTCGCGAACATGATCCAGCCACTTCACAAGCTCAGGCGTTGCGAGCGCCTCACCCGCTCCTACAAGCGTGTTGTCCAGATCGGTAATAATTCCGCGAATCCCTTTCTTATATAGCTCGTCTAATTGAATATCATAAACCGTATTCACACGCATGTGCGGCAACAGCTTCTCGAACATAAGCATTTTACCCCTTTGCTTTCTCCTGCTATCTTACGAAACTATACCATAGAATAGGATTTTGTTGCAAAGAAATACCGTACATCAGCAAGCTGATATACGGTATTAGGCATTAATTGCTATAATTGCTCCTTAATCGCCTTTATCTTTTTTGTAAACTTGTCTGCATCAAGATTCGTAGCTTGGAACGAACTATATTTGGCTTGCTCAAAAATATCCAGCAGCTCGCGGAACTCGCTCTGCAAGGACATTCGACTGTCGGACCAGCGAATTATCGCTTCGCGCATCGTCTCATGCTCTCCGCGATGAAGCCCTTTTCTGCGGCATTTCCGCAGCAGCCGCTCGGTCTCCCATATGATTCGTTCATTAGCCGAGAATGAGCGGAAGCGGAATTTTTTCCAGCCTCGCAGCAGCGTTTGGCGGCGCATGACAACGAGAATAACCAAAGCTGCTAACAGCAAGCTCAATACGACCCAGAAGCCAATGCTCCAAAACGCTAAGCTCTCCTTCTCTGTTGCAGCTGCTGCCTCTGGCTGGTCAGGCACAAGGTCAGTCGGCTGCTTCTGCTTGTCTTGCGTCATAGAATAAGGAAAATTAAAGCCTGATGTAGGCTCGAATGGAATCCATCCGTAGCCATCGAAATAGATTTCAACCCAAGAATGCGCATCTGCATTACGAACGGTATAAGTGCCTTGCCCATTGGGATTGATCTCAAAAGGCTCCCGCAATTCTGACATCGGAGAGCCATAACCGGTAATCGGCAGCGAGCCTGGAGCGAAGCCCTTCACCCAGCGTGCAGGCAAACCGATGGAGCGAGACATCGTAGCCATTGCGGTTGAGAAGTAATCACAATAGCCCTCCATCAGCTCGAATAAAAATTGCTCCGTGAAATCGGTTGATGCTCCGCTCAGCTTGGACAAATCGGGCTTGTTCGTATACAAATAATTCGTCTGCAAATATTGCTCGATAAGCTTCGCACGATCATAATCATTCGTTGCTTGTATCGTTATCTGCTCGGCGAGCTGCTTGACTCGCTCCGGGAATTGCTGCGGAAGCTGCAGATAGCGATAATTTTGCTCAGGTATTTCCCAGCCAGCCTTCGCCTTGCGAAGTCCGTCTACATCCAACACCGTTACCTCAGATGTGACACTATACGATTCCGGATACTTCATATCCGGTTCTGTCCATCGCAGCTCCAGCTTACTGGGGGACCATATTAGGCTGCTGGGAAACTTTAGATCAGGATCATTAATCCAATTCACCTTCGCAGGAGGCGAAGCAGCGAATAATACCGGATAGGAATCTTTGCGAATCATCGTCACTAGCTGCGTAATCTCCATTGTGTCAGCAAGCTCCCGATTATCGACCATCGGCAATGCCTGAGCTTGCCTTACAAAAGCAGGAGATTGTCCATCATCAATAACATCCCAGCCTTGTCCAGAATAATAAATTTTGGATTCGCCTCGCCAATAGCTCTTGTGAGAGGTAGATACCGTCATCACTGGCGAATAATCATAATTAAAGCCGCCTCCAAGTGTCGTATCATCGCGGCCATAGCCTGATCGTGAATCTCCTTGGCTGGAGGACGATGGAGATTGCGAGCCTTTGTCGCCCAGAAAATCATTAACGCTCTCCCCTTTGGACTCCTTCCAGATCGTATAAGGGTCCTGAAGAATCGGAGCGATTGTCGGCATCATGAGTCCAATTGTCATCAGCACCGACAACACAATAGCAACAGGCAGCAGCAGTTGTACCGGATATTCAATCATTTCCTTCCAGCTGCCGGGATGATCACGTTCCAGCTTATGCAGATGAGCAGCGCTCAACCATAGCAGCGCCATGCAAACAACCCACGCCACCTCGTCCCATAACCAAATGGGAGAAAAAGAATCCGCAATAGTTAAGCTAATTAGATTCATGCCGATAAATCCAAAAATCCGCGGTCTGGTCGTCACCCAGTAATTGAATAAGATATATAGGAGAAGCAGCGATAAGGCAATCCATATCATAGGCTCTAACTGATCCAGATATTCCCTTGCCAGTAACAGCCAATCGCCTGCCCCTACTGCCTGCCAATAGATCTTGTCGGGATTCGTATAATGGATCGTCAGAGCAATAGCTAATATCACCTGAATAGAAATCTGAAGCATGCGGCGGCTGCGCGGGAGCAGCCACTGAACAGCAATGGCAAGCAGCACCGTAGAGGTGGCAACCGTAAAGGTCTCTTCCCACCAATAGCCCTCAAATATTGAAATCGTATTTAACAGCATAAGCCCAATGAACAGCTCTGAGAGTCTTCTATACCAGTCCCGTGACAATTTGAAAAAGCACCATTTCAACAGACGTCTCATGCGCTGCCTCCTTCCAGTACAACGGGCAGCTCCGCGAGCTGCTTCAGCGTGAATACCGGCCAGCCGCGGCTTCGCAATAATTGATACCAGCTCTCCTGCCCCTCAGCAGGATCAATAGCGCCAGCAGCTCCAATATGTACAAGACAAGGCGTCATTCCTTTGCGGAATAACCACTCCATGGATTGAATAGCCTCTTTGCCTGAGACTGCTGATACAAGAACAGCAAACGCCCCTTGCTCCAGCAGCGTACCGGACGCCAGCAATGACTTATACAAGGATTGGTCAGCATCGGAATCTACAAAGGTCAAATGCTTCATGACCGCATTACGCTGATCCGTGCCTGATTTTGGAGGAATATAGGTCGTTTTCTTGCCAATGGAGAGCAAGCCCATCGCCGTATCGCCCTTAAGTCCATTCTCCAAGATGGAAGCGGCGACCGATACAGCAAGCTCAAATCGATCAATTATTGGCTTAGGATAATCATTGGCGCATCGGTCCAGAATCACCAGTGTCCGGGGCAAGGATTCCCGCTCGAAAGCTTTGGACTTCCAATTGCCTGTCTTCGCCGTCGCATTCCAATGAATCCGAGATAAACGATCCCCATACAAATATTCGCGAACGCCATTGATTTGTGTGGTTTCTTTGGCAGAACGGGAAGCAATAGCATGCGAGAACGGCCCGCGTATCCCTCTTTGTATGCCATGCCATTGCCTTAAGGGCACGATCTGAGGCAGTACGTTAAACAAGGCTTGAGAGTCAAAGGTACCCGTATTCTCAAACAAGCCGAATACATCATGCGAGGAGCATTCCGTACTCTGAAAGCGATATTCCCCCCGCTGTAAGGGCGGCGTGTGATAAATAACTTCTCCAGCGCGTTTCCAGGTCGGCACGAAGGAGGCTTCGAAATCCAGCTCCTGACCGTTATGGCGATAAAGCCGGTCTCTGACGAGCACATAAGGAATCGGATAGATGCCCGGCAGCTTAACCGACAGCTGCACCTCCATGGAATTCCCAGCTGTTAAGGAGTGATCGGCATGAGTAGGGCCCTGCTGCTTGTAGCTGCGTGAGCCTTGCACTTGACCAATCCCGCTCCAGCGGCCCAAAAATAAATAAACGAGCAGCAAATTCAATATCATAAACAGCATGAAGGCCGTGCGTCCACCTTGAAACAAAAAATAAAGCAACGCAACGGCGTAAATGGATGTTATCGCAATCCAACGTATTTTCTTGTCCTTGGCCATCTCATTAGCGCTCCAGCCTAACCGGCACTTTCGTCTGTCCTAGTACATACGCTACAATATCCTCTGCTCTAACACCCTTCATTCGCGCTTCTGTATGAAGAAGAAGCCGATGAGACAAAACAAAAGGAGCCAGCTTCTTAATATCATCAGGCGTAACGAAATTGCGCTGCTGCAAATACGCGCTCGCTTTCGCTGCACGCACCAGTGCGATAGCTGCACGGGGGCTCGCTCCAAGCTGTACGTTTGGATGCTCCCTCGTTGCTCTTACAATACTTACTAAATAATTGCCTACCGCTTCATCTAGATGAACAGCAAGCACTTGCTTCTGAATACGAATGATATCTTCGATTTCCGTAATCGGTACGATGCGATCAGAGGGGTGAATCGCCTGACTGGCCACAATCATGCGCTGCTCGTTCTCCTCGCTCGGATAACCCAAAGTCAGCTTCATCATGAAGCGGTCGAGTTGGGCTTCCGGCAGCGTATACGTCCCTTCGAATTCAATTGGGTTTTGAGTGGCAAGCAGCATGAACGGCTGCGGCAGCATATAGGTCTCACCATCTACGGTCACATGCCCCTCCTCCATAGCTTCAAGAAGGGCCGACTGCGTCTTTGTCGTTGCTCGGTTAATCTCGTCAGCGAGCAGCACATTAGTCATAACCGGGCCCGGACGAAAAATAAACGATTCCAGCTTCGGATGATAAATAGATACTCCCGTTATATCGGTCGGCAGCAAGTCAGGATTGCATTGAATCCTTCTGAACTGACCGCCGATTGATTTAGCCAATGCTTTTACCAATTGCGTCTTACCTGTCCCTGGGACATCTTCGAGCAGAACATGTCCTCCCCCAATAACGGCTATCATAAGACGCTCTATTTCTTCCTGCTTTCCTAGAATACAATCATTTAAACTACTTAATATAGATGAACATAATTGCATATCCGCAAGACGAGTTTCCATTTGTGTATAACCTCCCGGAAAGTAATAAGCATTATAAAGGCGATTTAGTACTATTTTACAGCAACACCTTGTCGATACACAAATGATGGATGAACAAAAAAAATTGGAAGATCCCACAGGACCCTCCAATTTCTCACCCCTTCGGCCTTATAACTAATGCTGCCAGAAAGGAGAATATGATAGCTGCCGATATGCCGGAGCTTGTTACTTTGAAAATACCTGATATGACGCCAATCCAGCCCTGATCGTGAAGCTCCGTCAAAGCCCCGTGAACGAGCGCATTGCCGAAGCTTGTTATTGGGACTGTTGCTCCTGCACCCGCAAAATCGATAAGCGGCTCGTATAGCCCAACCCCATCCACAATTGCGCCTATGACAACAAGGGTTGCCATCGTATGCGCTGGCGTAAGCTTAAAAACATCGAACATAATCTGACCCAGAACGCAAATCGCGCCCCCTACCACAAAAGCCCATAAGAATTGCATTGATCGGTCATTCCTTCCCGTTGCTGATAGCAACTGCATGTGCAATACACGGAATACTTTCCCCTTGCTGGAAAGAGAGGGGCGAGAGCAAGGCTCCTGTCGCTACGACCAAAATACGGTTCAGCTCGCCTGAAGCGATTTTCTTCAATAAATGTCCATAAGTCACGACAGCTGAGCAGCCGCAGCCGCTTCCTCCTGCCTGAACCTTTTGACGCTTCACATCATAGATCATCAGACCGCAATCCTTGAATATCGTGTCATTCATAGGTACCCCGTCGCGGAGCAACAGTTCATTAGCAATCGGATGACCAACACCTGCCAAATCGCCCGTCACGATCAGATCATAATCTTTGGGCGTGCGACCTGTATCATTGAAATGCGATTGTATCGTATCTACCGCAGCTGGAGCCATTGCAGCACCCATATTGAACGGGTCGGTTATGCCCAGATCAACGATTTTGCCAATTGTCGCACACTCGATGACCGGTCCTTCCCCTACAGCCGCGACCACTGCAGCTCCCGCACCCGTCACTGTATATTGAGCGGTCGGCGGCTTCTGCGAGCCATATTCCGTCGGGTAACGGAACTGCTTCTCAGCCGTGCAATTATGACTGCAGGTGCCTGCCAGTACGTAGTCAGCCGAGCCTGTATTTACAATTAAAGAGGCCAGCGCCAGTGATTCCATCGAGGTAGAGCATGCACCAAATACGCCCAAATACGGGGCACCCAATGATCTGGCTGCGAAGCTGTTGCTTATAATCTGGTTCATCAGATCTCCGCCAATATAGAAATTCAGCTGATCCTTCTGAATTCGAGCGTTCTGAACAGCAAATTCCGATGCTTGCTCAAGCAGCATCCGCTCTGCCTTCTCCCAGCTTTTCTGCTGCATATCCAGCTCAGGGTGCACAAGATCGAAATCATCAGCTAGCGGCCCGTCCCCTTCATCTGGACCCACTACGGTAGCGGCGCCAATAATGACAGGCCGATTCTCGAACCACCAGGATTGTCTTCCCCGCAGCATATTATTGTCCTCCAGTGCCTATTATGAGATGGGCAATACCAACAAAGAAGGCTGCTACTGTACCAAATACAATAACGGACCCTGCCAGCTTGAACATATTGGCCCCGACCCCTAGAACAAGCCCTTCACTGCGATGCTCAAGCGCAGCTGAGCACATCGAGTTCGCAAATCCCGTAACAGGCACTGCTGTGCCAGCTCCAGCCCATTGTGCAATTTTATCGTACACGCCCAGACTCGTGAGAATCACCGAAATGAGAATGAGTACGGCTACGGTCGGGTTGCTTGCCTGCTCAGGCTTCATGTCCATCAAATGAATGAATAGCTGCTGGATTGCCTGTCCGAGCACACAAATGGCGCCGCCGATAACAAAAGCTTTAATGCAATTCGAAAAGATAGAACGGGACGGCTCGCGCATTTTGGCATAAGCCTGATACTCCTTAGAAGACATGGACATTTTTTTATACTTGTTATTCCCTGTGGTATTCGTTGCCAAGGTATTCTCCTCCTTAACGCTTCTCCTATTCATTATTTGTCAATTGCTTATCGCTTATGTATGGGAATCGCTATTCATGAAATTTCATTCCAGTCATTCGCCTCATAGGCCGACACGCCAAAAACGCGTGCAGCCAGCACGCGCAGCCTTTATTGGAAGCAAAAAAATAATAAAATAACAAGAAGTACGTATAAGACGAGTATGAGCATAGAAGACGATTGCCTTCTACGCCTAATTGCTGTACTACCCATGAGCATCCCCCCATGCAGGCTTCTACCTATAGCATATGCGGAGCTGCACGAATGCGGAGATTGTCCTGAATTGTGCGTTGTAGGATTTCCTATTATCCCCTACTATTAATGTAGATACCCGATTCGCATCTTGAAAGGAGCTTGATGATGATTCAAATAACCAAAAAACTGTTCTTTGTGCTAGTGGCAGCAGCCTTAATAATAGTAGGAGGTTTTTTGCTCTTCATTACCTTAACCGATTATAAGCCGGAGGCACGCCTGCCCCTTGCTGTTGATAACCCGAATAATAATAAGCTTAAGTCAGGCGAAGCCTTTACGGTGACAACATTCAACCTAGGCTATGCTGGGCTTGATCGTAACAGCGACTTCTTTATGGATGGCGGCTCAATGTCTCGGGCCAGCAGCAAAGAGCAGACGACTGCCAATCTTCAAGCCATCACAGCTTTTATGAAAGAACAACAATCTGACATCTATATGCTGCAAGAGGTTGATGTGAAATCATCCCGCAGCTATCGAATAAATCAAGTGGAGTATCTCACTAACGAAATGCCTGCTTACAGCCATTCCTTTGCTTTGAATTACAAAGTTCCTTGGGTGCCGGTGCCCGTCTTCGACCCGATGGGCGCTGTCCAAAGCGGACTATTAACGCTGTCAACCCTCCATAGTACAGATGCTGAAAGGCTTGATCTTCCTGGAAAAGAAAGCTGGCCGCGGCAGCAGCTCGATCTCGACCGGGCTTTGCTGGTGTCTAGATTTCCTGTTGATAATGGAAAAGAACTGGTGCTTATCAATCTTCATTTATCTGCCTTCGACAAAGGGGGAAGCATTCGCAAGCAGCAATTAAGCTTCTTATCCTCCTACATTCAACAAGAATATGAACAAGGAAATTATTTAATCGTCGGGGGAGACTGGAATCATTCCTTGCCTGGAACCGACCCGCTCGCGTTCAAGGCTACTCAAGACTCTCCTGAATGGCTTCAACGATTCCCCGATCAATTCGAGCCTGCAAGCTTCCAATGGGCATTAGACACAGAGATCGCTACGGTGCGAACTATGGATATTCCTTATACGGAAGGCGTAAATTTCAGAGCAATTATTGATGGCTTCTTCCTATCCCCAAATATTGAGGTTATTACGGTTCAGGGTACAGAATTAAAATATGAGCATAGCGACCATAACCCGGTAACAGCCACGCTTGTACTGCGTTAAAGTATAGGCGGCGGGATAATTTCACCTCATACAGCACTGCCCCTAAACAATAAGAAGATAAATAAACATCCCATCAATAAAAAAACCTTAGACCACTAAAGTGAGGTGCATTCCTTTGAATACTCATTGAATTAAACTCATGGTTTAACCAATGACGTTCTAGGAAGTGCACTTCAAGTGGAAAAAGGTTCTCTTTTCACCTATTCATACGTACAAACCAGGGCTTCATTTGCAAAAGCAATTGTGAAATCGCCCATTTCCTATCTAATCCAAATTGATTTCATCCATTGGCGTAAGAAAAGAAGCCTATTTACGAACGACCTCGAATCCTTT
Organism: Paenibacillus sp. J22P59; assembly: GCF_059383895.1. NCBI lineage: Bacteria > Bacillati > Bacillota > Bacilli > Caryophanales > Paenibacillaceae > Paenibacillus > Paenibacillus sp. J22P59. The sequence continues at coordinate 116,119 of NZ_JBXENX010000003.1, read as the reverse complement.
CTCTTGCAGCTGTGTTACTATTCCATCCTTGCCTAGCATATGCAAAGCTCCAACGACTACGAAATGCGTTTTCTTCTCGCTGCTATCCAAATACCCAGTGATTTTCTCAGCCATCGCATCATTGCGGTCTGCGACCATTGCCTTGTAATATTCTTCATCGCTGGCTGATGCATTCGTAAGCGTAATTAGCTGCTCATCATCACCATTAACCCACATTTCGGTCAACTCTTCTATGCCCGATTCCTCGGAATAATAGGCTTCGATTGAATCCTTCAGCATCTGTTCTTGCAGCTTAGGAGTGAAGCTGTCCAGCATGTTCAATTGAAATTCGACGGATTCCAGTTCTTTAATGGGAAGTCCCTTCTCAATCGCTTTTGTAAGGAAGAAGAGGTCAATCCCATTTTGTGATTCGTAGCCTAATTTCATCATTTTCAAATAATCTAGAGAGGAAGAAATACTCCAAGGCTTAAATGCATCAAATGCCCCTGCCTGTAGACCGTTTTCAACAGCAATAGTGTTCAATTGCTTATAAGTCTCTTCCGAGATATGCTCCTTGAGCGTCGTTCCCTCCGCATATGTACTATACTTAAGCACAGATTCCTGAACCTTTGGATCCGATGCTTTCGTAATATCCGCCTCAACGACCAAATAATCGGCCTGTTCGTATGCCTCTTCAAAAGCAGCGCGCAGCGGATACATCTTCTCGTTAGCAATATGAATAGAGCCTACTAAATAAACGGTGTTGCCATTCTTCTCTGTTTTCCATAAAAATCCTTTGCTTGCTTCTCTAATCAAGACAGCTTGCAGCTTGCCATCCCATGCCACTATATAACCCGCTGCTTCACTTACGAAGCGAACTGGCACGTACAAAACATTATGCACTAATTTAGGAGCGACGAGCAGCTCTTGCTTTTTGTCATTCACAATCGCTTGCTTGCTGCCTGCCTGAAGCGCAATGGAAAGTCCCTCTTTGGTTCCGGTAATAATGTTATTCGCTTCATCCCAGCTAGGCGTTAAATGCAGCTGCTTCATCAGCGGCTCTGCTGGAACAAGCGTTGTGCCTTTCTCCACAATCGGCGGATGAGCACCCAATTGGATTTGTTCACCTGCTACGGATACCGTTATTGGCTTCCCATCCGCTTGAACACCTGTAACGAAAGCTAGCATTAGAACGAACGATAATAAGAGAGCGGTAATCTTTTTCATCTGGACATAGGCTCCTTTTAATAGAATAGATAATTTTACCAGTATTGTCGGTTATACGGCTCACCTTTCTTTTCGTTTCATTCTATTTCATATGATGGTTAATCTAGCAATAGGAATCTATTTTTCCATGCAAAAAAAAGCAGAGGCTAAAGGAGTAATCCCTTAACATCTGCCGTTGTATTCATTAGACTATTATTGTTCTTTGCGCAGCTTAGCTTCCAGCCAGAATGTTGCAAATGGAAGAAGTGAAGCAATAAAAGCTACGACCACTCGCCAGAATGACCAGCGATGCTTAATCCAGACAACCAGCAGCGCGATCATGTACATCGTAAACAATACACCGTGCGCCATGCCTACAATCTGCACATAAATCGGAAGATCGGCAAAATATTTAAGAGGCATCGCAATAAACAGTAATACAAGATAAGATAACCCTTCTACAAAAGCGATTCCTCGGAACCAGCCAATACTCGACTTCCACATTGTTGTACTCAATCCGCCTCTCCTCTAAGAACAATTTAATCCTACTTAATTATATCGAATCCAATTGAAGGAATATATCCCTACTGGCGTTGTTCACAGAAATGTAATGAATCTCCTCTAGCAGGCCAGGAAAGGACTGCGATTAAATTTGGCACTCAAGCAAAATAAAACGGGACGGAGCAGCAATAATGCCTGCTCTATCCCGCTTTCATATTTCTAGCAATTGTTCTGAGGCTATACTTTGCTTAGTGTCGGAACAACGAGCCTCTTTGTCCTATTGCTGAGGACGTTTCTTTCTAAGAGCTACTCCTAACAGTATGAAGCAGAGACCAGTCAAATACACAAGCAGGTGGCTAGCTTCTCCTGTCTTAGGGAGTACTTTTACAGGTGGGTTGGTGCCAGAGCCAGCGCTCGAATCGACTCCACCCTTAGGCAACTGAACATCTATATCGAAGAAGAGCTCTTCTTCATTCCCGGCTTTATCCGTAACAATGATTGAGAATCCATCTTTTCCTGTATAGCCTTTGTCAGGCGTATAAGTCCAGTTGCCATTCTTATCAATAGTTACCTTGCCGTGCTCAGGCTGATTGCCTACATTCGCTGTACCGCCCTCAGGAATCGTCACCTTATCCTTAATAGGCTTATCAACGACTGTCTCTTTCTCTTCCTTACTATCTGTAGGCTTATCCGTATCAGGCTTCTCCGGTTTACCTGGTTCAACTGGCTTGCCCGGATCTGGTTTCTCCGGCTTATCAGGATCAGGATTGCCTGTACCTGGAACACCCGTACCCGGATTTCCTGTGCCTGGGTTACCCGTGCCTGGTGGCGTGACAGGAGGCTCAGGTGTAGTAGCCTTAGCGACCATACCTACGTCAATGGTCAAGTTCTCCCAACCATAAGGAGCATTTTCACCAATTATTACAGCACTAGTAAATCCATCTACAAGCAGATTGGAGTCTTCCTCTGGCGATACGCCTGCCGCCTCTGACTTGGTCAAAGTATAAGCTCTAGGAATATCAAAATGCACGTAATATTGTCCGCTAACTAATTGTTCGAAACGGTAATACCCGCTGTTGCCAGCTCCGTCATTAGCCGTAACCGTTTCCTGAAGCAGCTGAATATTGCTGTCAAAGAGCTTCACAACAATACCATTGCTTCCATTAACAGCTGGCTCGTCCTGCTTGCCATTGCCATTGCTGTCTATCCATACGTAATTGCCAATAACCCCTTTTGCGACTACACCTAGATCTATACTGTGATCGATCCAGCCTGTCGTGTCGCCGATCGTGATTTTGGCTGTCTTGCCCTCTGCATCAATAGCATTCGAATCTTTAGCCGTATCCGCACCTTGCTGGGCAAGTGTTACTTCGTAGTCGGACGGCAGAACAAACTGCACATAATAATCACCTGCGAGCAGGTCATCAAAGAGATAATAGCCGGATTTGCCGTTGGCATCATTAGCAGTTACTGTCGTTGCTACTGGTGTTCCTGTCGCACTGCCCTTGAACAGATGAACAGTAATTCCATTAATGCCATGCTTTTCTGCTTCATTCTGAATGCCATCTCGATTGAAATCGAGCCATACGTAGTTGCCAATCTCTCCACGCGGCAGCAATCCCAGGTCGATCGTATCATTGTGCCATGCTCCAGGCCCAATAACGATAGCATCGGTCATTCCATTGCTATCTGTCTTGTTGGAATCTTGCTCAGGCGTTGTTGCTTCGGACTTCGTCACGCTGTAATCCGCCGGAACAATAAACTGTACATAGTAGCTTCCTTGCGGCAAGCCTTCGAACGTATAATAGCCCGGTTTGCCATCTTTATCTTTCGTTACGGTCTGCAGTATGACTTGGTTGGTGACAGAGTCATACAGCTTCACAACGATGCCGTTGATACCAGACTCTTGTGAATTCTGAATACCATCTTCATTCGTATCCAGCCACACATAATTGCCTATTGTACCACTCTCTACTGTTATGATTGGCACTTCATGTACGGTTGTCACTGGTGGAGTCTCATCTGGGTCCGCTGTTACCTGATTTGTAAGTTTAATTTGGCTTAAATCCGCTTGCTTGACGCTGTAAGTATAAGTAATTTCATGCGATTCTCCTGACTTCAGCAGAGGAATAGCTGGAATACCTACAACTTTCGTATCCGTAATAACGACATTAGTAAGATCACGTGATCCTGTATTGGTAATCGTTACCGTGTAGTCAATCGAAGCCCCTACTGCTGCTACAGACAATACATTGCTGACCTTCTCCACACGTAGTCCGGCTGTATTAATCTCTTCACGATCAGTAGACGACTCCGGTGATTCATTATAATTGACCGTAACCACGTTCTCCAGCTTAGTTAAATCCAGATCTGCTGTTACAACGGAGTAGACACCCTCCAGCGTAATACGCTTCCCTGGCTCCAAACTCTTAATTTTTACGTAAGGAGCGTTCCCGGAATTAACTAATGAAGTAATAATATCCGGCCTATTATGACTGCTGCCATTAATTGTAATTGTTTCTTGATCATAGATCAGCTTAGTAAACGCGAAGCCGGACTGGCTTCTGTCCATTTGATCGTCGATCTTGATATTGTGTAAGGTAACCGAAGATGTATTCACTACCTCAATGGCATAATGAACCTTATCCCCTACTACAACGTAATTCGCTGGCGAGACGACACCAGACGCACCTGTCTCAACGCCAGTAATCTTCTTATCCATCGTAATTGATGGATATAGTTGACCCGTAGGCGAAGCTTGCTCAATTAAACCCAAATCAATGGTCAAGTCTTTGCCTGCGTTCGCAAGCGTGATCTTATTCGTACGATATGGGGTGTAGCCTTCGCTATCCGTTGCACCTTTGGTTACAAAATTGGAATCAAGCTGACTTCCCCCGGGTGCTTCTTGAAGCGTTGTCGTGTAATGCTCTGGCAATACGAACTCTACAAAATAGTTGCCAGCTTCTAATCCTTGGAATAAATAATAGCCAGGGCTTCCATTGAAATGATAGCCTGTCTTGCTTGATTTGAACGGCACGCTTTCTCCTTCTTTGTAGAGGTTCACCTTAATGCCGTTAATGCCTGCTGCCTGATTCTCATCACCTGAATAGCCTTCGTTCTGAATGCCATCGCGGTTGCTGTCGAACCATACGAAGTTGCCGATCTCGCCGAGCGGCACATGCTCATCATTAGGATGGACGATAAATCCAACTTTGTTCGGAGCCGTCGGAAGCATTTTGCTGCCATCAGCATTCCCGTTAGTTCCTACCTCTGTCGCTTGGATCGCAAAGGAATTCCAAGCAATGGAGTTTGTTGGAGCTCCCACAGGGGCATCCATCTTCCAATCCAGAACGATATAATCGCCTGGAGCGAGGCCGTTTAGTCCGTCACTGCCCTTAATGTTTGTAATCTTAAAATACAACGATTTGATATCCGTCAGATCATCGCTTGTGAACGAGGATTGCGGAATCCAGCCATTCTGACTGCCCGTTGCATTTGAGAAATTGACAACTTCAGCTTGATTAACGGATTTACTGTAGTAAGCATCAACGTTGAAATCAACCTTTCTACTTCCTGTAGCTGCCGTTGAAGTGAAGGTTGACGGACCAGACTTCATCACTTCCGCCAAATTTGGCTGCCACTGTGAGCCTCTAGATTCAGCTGGGACGTTGCTGTTCACTTTTAAGGCATAGTCATTGACATGAGGAAGAATATCCAATAGATCAATTACGCCAAGTCTCGTATTGCCGCTATTGCGAACAACGAGCTTATAGTCAGCCGTACCACCTTCATAAGTGACGCTGTAATAAGGATATTCCGTATAAGCAATTACACCATCGGATTCGAATGGCTGATCAGGGATGGCTGGTTGACCCAGGTACTCATCTCCTGAAGTCTGCTTGAAGATCGGAGACAGATCGCCCCTATTCCATTTGGTTGATTTCACTTGTGAAGATTTTTCCACTTTCACCGTTGCTGACTCATGAACAAAAAATTCTTTCACGCCAGGAGTTGGATCAAAGTTCAGCACTGTATCCTCAATGGGTTGGTTCTTAACTTGCCAGTTCACTAAGCTATCAACAGCATCTTGTGTGCCATCGCCTTTATGCCAGAACTGCATGTTAGGGTCAGATGTTGTCACATACAGGTCATTAACATAGGTGATGCTTCCTTCAGTACGAGGTGTTCCCTCACGGATCAGCCCTTGATAGATGATCTTAAAGTTAGTGCCTGGCTCAAACTTTATTGCATCCGCTGGAGCTATTGGCTCATCCCAATACCATTTCAGCATCGTTCTTCCAGTATGGTTAAAGTCTTTAATAATTTCTAATTTGGGTTTTGCAATTCCAGTAGCAGTGCTCCATTGATAAGAATCAGCAATTGCTGTTGCTGGATCTACAATCTTCGGATTCGTATAATAATCGAAGCCTGCTGGCAATAGGTCATAAATGAAAGGCTGAATGTAAGGACCTGTCGCTTTGATTAAATTGTCAATATCAAGCTCGAACTTTACCTTGCTAAGAGGACGATAGTTGCCACTCTCTACTTTTTTGCTGGCCTTCAGCCATGGCTTTTCATTATTAATGAAGAAGCTCTTCGTTGTTACTTTTTGCGGCTCCGTAACCCAGTCATTCTCGACAGTAGGATTAGGCGTTTTATAATCCAGAGTTACTCGGTTAATAACCTCTTGTCCATGCTGTAAAGGAGTAACGCCTTCATGAGCTATATCTCTAACGATACCTTTTAGCTCAATACCTTTAATCTCTTTGCCTACTGGAAGCGTATTATACGTCCATTCCAAGGAGGTCAAATATTCCCCGGGCAATAAAAGAATATCCGCATTGGCCTCTCCGACAGTAAGTGTACTGGAGGGTCCCTTGCTTCCTCCATATACCTTCCATACTCGATCTACCCCATCACTGACTTCATAACGGAAAACATTCCATTTGTAGCTCGGCATTTTAATAGAGGTATAATCCAGCTCAAGGGGCAGCTGCTCAGTCAACACCACATCCTTGGCAGGGAAATTGACATTCGTGCCCGTGTTACTGATACCTCCGATAAAAAAGATCTGTTCTTGATTATGCCAGCGATAATCAAATTGTTTGGTCTTCGTCACACCCAAATCCCCAGCCTTTGGCTCTCCGAAAAGTGTCTTTACAGTTGCCTGTCCCGAGCCTTGCAAGGTACCGCCACCCTCAGGAGTATAGGTGACCAGCTTAACGACGTTCGTACGCTCAAGCGGTGAATTTGTTGGATGACCATACCCGTAATTATCAGGGTATCTTACTACTACATTTGCTTCAAAGGATTGACCAGAGCGCAGTTCATCAATCGTCCACTTCACGATCCCGGCGTTATGCACGCCACCATTTGATGAACTTACATATACAGCACCTGGCGGAAGCTCGTCAATTAATTCCATTCCGCTCAGCTTGGCAAGCTCATAATTGCCATCGACTACATTTTTTATCTCTACTTTGTAGGTAACTTCTCCCCCTACAATTGGGACGGTATCCCCGAAGCCTGTATTTTGGCTTTTGCGAACCTCCCATACATCATAGGTCGATTCGATAACCCCAGGCGTTGACGGACTTGGCTCCGGATCCGGAATGGGATTCGGATCAGGATTAATTGCCACATTGGCAGAGGAAGTGGTATTTTCATTCGTGTCCACCACAGTTACAGCAGCCGTATTTGTCGTTTGTACGGAACTGCTTACTCCTGTAGGCTTTACCTTAACCTCAATGTAGAATCTCCCTGCCGTTCCCGAGATTAACATACTGGGTCCGAATGTTAATGTCTGACCGTTACGAGAAGTATAATCCCCCCCTAAAATCTCGAACTGCGAAGGAACTGTATCAACTATGGTAATTTCCCTGCCGACTTGTGTAGACCCTGCGGCACTATAATCCAGATAATACTCAAAAGTCTCTCCGACATTCACTACACTTTTGGAGGCTGACTTCTCAAAAATCAATCCTGTTATTGGTACAGCCGCGTTAATAGGCGCAGCCAAGGGCTGTACCAACAGCTGCAGCAGCAGCAATCCTACGAGCAGGATTGAAATTCTACTATTACGTATTGAATTACTCTTCACTCGAACTCTCATCCCTTCTCTGTATCTGATTCCAAACACCTACTCCTTCTTTCACCTCCTAGTCTTCAGTAACTAGTATAAACAAAACTATCATGATGCCAACTGCCTAGTATGCTCTCGCTTCTAGTATACCTTGTAAATCTATCCAAAATCTAAACATATCCAAAAATTATGCAAAAAAAAAAAAAAGCTTAAGCCCTCTCTATGAGTGCTTAAGCTTTCTATTAGACATCCAATTAGTAGTATTTGTCCGTTTTGTACTGTGCATTATCTTTAATCATTGTTCCTTTTTTGCTGCTCTTGCCCATTCCAGCATCGACTGTTGTGTCGATCGTTACCCATTTCCCATTCAGGTAGACCTCATTCCAAGCATGGTACGTATCGACATAAGTCGAATTGCCTGTAACAAGCTTCGTAGGAATATCCAAGCTCCGAAGCATCGCACCGAATAAGGCAGCATAGCCATAGCATATATCCTTCTTCTCAAGGAAGGTACGATCAATCTGTGGAAGGTAGTCGGTGGAGGCAGTTTCTGCGAGCTTCTTGTCGTAGGTTATATTCGATACAATATATTGATGGATAGCCTTTACTTTATCCAAATCTGTCTTCTTGTCACTTGCCAATTGCTTGGCCTTCGCTATCGCCTTGCTTGTAGGGCTCCATTCCATATTCTGAACGGAGTTCAAGTAGACGGTCTTGCTATCTGCAAGATTCAATTGCAGCTTGCTGCTATCTACTGCTTTGTACCGGCTGCCGCTTGCATGCTCCAATATCGTAATGGTATATTCACCGTTGCCCATTTGAAGAGCGAAGCCCTCTTCCTGCTTGCCAGCGGACAAGGTATATGTGTAGCTTTGTTTGCCTTTGGCTATCATGACAACGGTCTTCACTTTGGCATTAACCGGATAATGAATCGTGACCAAGCCTTTGGACAGCTTGTCCGTCTTCAGCCACGCTTTGTCACTTGCATCCGCCATTCCTTGGGTAAGATTGAAAAAAAGAACGATACCCAACAGCATCACAACTAATTTGCGCATAAAAAAACTCCCTTCGGTGGCCAGGCTGCCTTTTCTCGCGAAGAAGGCCCTATAGCTTTGCGTCCCTGCCTTTCGACAGGTTTGCCATTATCGTATGAAGCACTATACCCTTACCATATCACAACAAAATTCGATGTCAATCTTTCTTTTTCACTCTCTATTAAACGGAATCCATCTTCGCATGAATAATGAGTCGATGGGTTGGGTCTACGATAGGATCACAAGTAATCAAAGTAAGCATACGATCGCGGTTATTGCTCGACAATACAGATAGGTCCGTTGGCAATACGACGGATTTATTCGTAACGATGTAGGTATAATTCCCCGCTTGCGTCTCAACCGTAATCGCATCCCCTGTATCCAGCTCATCCAATCGGTTGAACAGCCTGCCCTTCGTCTTGGCCCGGTGCGCAGCAATCGCAGCATTGCCAATCTCGCCAGGCAGTGGAGTCTCCGACATATGTGCTGCTGCGTGCCTCATGTTATCCCTCGTCGCTCCTTCCAGAACAGGGAGCTTAACATTAATTGCATCGATTCTTATAATGGCCAGCAAACCCTCCTTGTCCACCAAGGAGGTCTGCTCCTCTTCCTCCGAGCCCTCGTCCAATAATTGCGATACCGTCTCCAATTCGTCTCTCATGCGGAGTTGCTTCGCTTCATCTGCCGGCTTATTCATTAAATTCTCTGCCTCAGCAAGCAGCTTATCTTGCTGGCGCTCCGAATACCACTCATTCATTAATGGAAATAAAATAATAAGAATTCCTGCAATAATTAATAGATAGGATCGCTTGCGCACGAATGAACCTCCTCCCATCTTTATTATTCCTTACGTCCCTATACGAATCCTATACTTTCTCAGTCTATAAAAATTAAACGATGCCGCCCTGCTTCCACTGCTCTAACCATTGGTGCGTTTCGTCACTTGGCTCAATATCCAATTGCTCTCTTAGGATGACCGCCAATTGCTTATATTGCTCTTCCACAGCGATCTCGTTATTAATCGAAGCATACAGCTTCATCAAGTCCAAATAACTCTGTTCAAATACGGGATTGACTTGCTGGATACGTAGATTTACCCTAATCGCTTCATTAACATAGTGATGCTTGATATAGTATTGGCTCAGCTGCTGGGCATGAATCAGCCACAACATACGCAATCGTTCACGCTCGGGCTCCGCCCAAATATAATCATAATCCGCTAAATAATCATGAGTGTATGCCGCAAACACGGCCTCATGGCGATCCTTATTGTCTTCATTAATCAAATCCAGCTCGGCAAGCTGCTGCTCCCATTGCTCAATATCTATGCTCGCCTGTCCCATATGCAGCACATAGCCGTCCTTTAAGCTTGCTTTTTTAATAGAAAGAACGCTTGCTCCTGAACGGACTAACGTCTGGCGCACATGATAGATTGACGTATACAGTTGGGTAGCTGCTCGATGTGAATCAAAAGAGGGCCAGAGCAGTTCCAGCAATACATCCTTCTCCACAGTTTGTTCTCGATTATGCAGCAAATAGACAAATAGCTCCTGTGCTTTGGACGTTCTCCACTTCAGCTCAATCGTCCTATTGTCCAAATCCTCCAACCTAAGGCTCTTCATACAATATATCCACAGGGATGAGTCTTTCGGACTATCTACCTTCTCTTCTCTCAGACTTTTCAGCTGGGATAGGCGGTCGATTGCTTTCTGCAGTCGATCAGCCCGTATCGGCTTCATTACGTAGTCGAGTGCATTGATCTCAAAAGCTTGAACAGCATGCTGGTCGTAGGCCGTCACGAAAATAATCTCAGTGCCCGGCAATACTTCCTGTATTTGAACCGCGCTATTCAATCCGTTGATCTCAGGCATAAGTATATCCAAGAAAACGACATCAGGCTGGTGCTCTTTGACCTCTTCAATTGCTCTTACAGGATCTTTATACATACCGATAACGTCAATGCCGCCAATTCCCATTAATAGCTTGTTTAGCTGCATTAACGCCAGTTGTTCATCATCAATCAATACAACTCTCATCTAGCTCACCATTTTCTGACCATCATTTCTTTACATATATTATTATATTTCGACAGGCAGCATTCATTTGCTTAGCTTTAATTCTATCAAAAACTACTAAATCCGCAATCAGATTCGTCTAAATCAAGTAAATCAAGTGAAAAGAAAGAAGGTATTTAGACCTATAAACTTATATGTTGGCGACAGCCACAAGTCAACTATGCATAAGCTAGCCAAAACAAGATAAACAGGCCCATCCCTCTCAGAGGAACGGACCTATTGTTAAAGCTATTTAATCATCCCAGCACTCGACTTGCTCCAGTCCTTTGACGCTGCTTTTTACGAACTGAGGGTCCACGCCAGCCTTCTTCTGCTGCATATAATTGCGCAGCACATTGAATGCAATTCGCGACAACAAAGTAATAGCGATCAGGTTGACTACCACCATAAAGCCCATGAACAAATCCGCTAAATCCCAGACGAGCTGCACCTTCGCAACAGAGCCGAAAATAACCATCGCTAGTACACAAATACGATATAACCACAACCATGCCTTACGCGTATTCAGAAATTCAATATTAGTCTCTCCATAATAATAATTTCCCATCAACGTACTGAAGGCGAACAAGAACACCATAATAGCAAGAAATCCTGAGGCCCATGCCCCCATATGCACGCTTAGTGCCGCTTGCGTTAGCTCAATACCGCCCAGATCCTTCTGGTTATACACGCCTGACAGCAAAATAATGAATGCTGTGCTCGTACAAATCACTAATGTATCAAACAGCACGCCCAGAGCTTGAATTAACCCTTGCTTTGCTGGATGGCTCGTCGTAGCTGTCGCCGCAGCATTGGGAGCACTACCCATACCCGCTTCATTAGAGAAAAGCCCTCGCTTCACACCGTTCATTAATGCTGCCCCAAGTGAACCTCCAGCTACCTGTTCAATCCCGAACGCATTTTTCACAATCAAGGCAATGACTGCCGGCATCTCTGTTATATTGATAACGACGATAACCAGGGCAACCCCAATATACAGCACAGCCAATACAACGACAATATACTCCGACAGCTTGGCAATTCGCTTAACGCCGCCAATAATAATGATAGCGAATATAACCGTCATTATTATTCCGACAACTAGCCGATTCGTGCCAAAGGAGTTCTCAAAAGCGATTGTAATTGTATTCGATTGCACTGCATTAAACACAAGTCCAAAGGACAATGTAATCAAAATGGCGAATAGAGTTCCCATCCACCGCTTCTTCAAACCCGATTGCATATAATAAGCCGGGCCCCCGCGGAAGCTGTCTCCATCTTTGATTTTGTACACCTGTGCCAGCGTGCTCTCTACAAAGCTGGAGGCAGAGCCTATAATCGCAATAATCCACATCCAGAATACGGAACCCGGCCCGCCTAATGCGATCGCAATGGAAATTCCTGTTATATTCCCAGTTCCGACCCGAGCCGCCATACTAATACAGAAGGCCTGAAAAGGAGAAATGCTGCCGCGCGGCCCTTTATTCGGCTCGAACAGCAATCGGACCATTTCTTTTAGCATTCGTATTTGCAGGACATTGGATCGGAGGGTGAAATAAAGGCCGATGGCTATAAGCATAATGATCAACAGCTTGGACCAAAGAAAATCATTCACAACAGCAACTAAATCATGCAACGTCTGCTCCATTGGTTACCCTCTCGTTGTTGTTCTATCTGCTCAACGGTTAGGCTACCCCAATCTGCGGACATCATCATTCACTAAAAGCAGTAAATATTGGATGACTAATTCCCGGCACTCTCATAGCGCTTAAGACCTGTATTAAAGACGAATATGGCTGCTGCCATAAAGACAATGGCAATAACGGGAGTCAATAATCCGACCCAAGACCAATCCTCTTTGCCGAACAAATAGGCAGCAGGGTAATAGCTGATGAACGCGTACGGTATCGCAATTGAAATAAATAACTGAATGCCGGAAGTAAAGATCGTAATCGGATATTTGCCGAAATCGCTTAGGCTATGAATCATCAGCGGGAAGCTGTTGCCTGGCTCATGCGTCCAGAACGAAACGCTGTTAGCCGCCAGATTAATGGCGAAACGAATAATTATGCCTGATAATACGAAGACGATGACCAGAATGATTGTCCACCCGCTCCATGCCAGCTCAATATGCCGAAGCGCTTGAACTAAGAAAATCAAGCCGATAATGATATTCCCAATCCCGTTCATTCCAAATGATGAAGCAGAGATTTGAAGGACAGGTGACAACGGCCTGACAAGCAGCCGATCAAACTCTCCCCGATTGACCATTCCGCTAATGAACCAAATTCCGTTGAACAGAAATGAAGTCACGCCTTCCGAGAAGAAAATCAATGAGCTTAAAAATACGATTTGCCAAAAATCCCAGCCATGTATATCGGGAATCTTATCAAAGATGACCCAGATGAATATAATGCCAAGCAGCTGAGTGAGCATAGCTGCAACCATCGCGATCCAGAAGTCTGCTTGATACTCAAGAATAGCTTTTACATGCTGTGTTATTAGCCGATAGTAAATGAACAAGGTGCGTTTCCATTTCATCACATTTCTCCTATCCGCCGTGTATCGTCACTTGACGCACAGACCATTTCCATATTGCCTTGCCGAAGAACCACAATAGAATAACCCACATAAGCTGCAGCCCGATTCTGCCGACAGCTTCCATATGCTCCATCTGCCCCATATAGATCATTGCAGGAACATATACGATCCCTTGGAACGGCAGCCAGCTTGCTAACGTGCCCAGCCATTCCGGGAACATCGTAAGCGGCACAAGCGCCCCAGAGAATAAATTCGTAATAGCTGCTCTAGCCCATGCAACCCCTGCTACACTTGTCGTATAGAAGCAGACGAGAGCCGCGAGATAGACGATACCGAACTTAATAAAGAAAGATAATAGCATGCTAACGATAAAAAGGCTGCCGGATATCCAATCTGGAGGAAGCTTCACACCTGTGAACAGCAAAGCCCATAGGACGGCGAACAATACGCTTATTCCGCCCTCAACGATACTTGTTCCAATTGTCTCTGCGAATTTCGCTTTCTGAAAATCATAGGGCTTCATCAAATCTGCTGCGATGCTGCCATCCATAATTTTTCGTGAGATAGCCGTCTCCGAGTACCAAGTTAGCAAGGTGTTGGAAATGAAAACAATAAGCAAATAGGTCTTCATATCCTGCCAGCTTAAGCCGCCAATCTCCGTTTTTTGCTCATAAATCGCCTGCCAAATATAAAAGAGAACCGTAATAAAAACGATTCCTGCAATCGCGCCTACGAAAAAATTGAAACGATAAGACAAGGCGACCTGCATCGACGTTTTCATAAGCGAAATGTATTTTCTATGGAAGATCATAGACCAGCAACCTCCGGCTCCCCTTGAAAATCCAACTCACCATTATAGAGCTTGTGAATAATTCTATCGATCGAAGGCTCGTCAATTCGAAAATCAATCACATCAGCAGCCTTCATAATTTGGCTGGCAATCTCGCCTGCGGAATGCTGGAAGCGGTTGAACTTAATCGAGAAGGACTGGCCTCGCTCATTCCATTCCTCTAATTCGATACCCGGAATGGCTTGCAGAACTGGCCTAAGCGCCATGATAGAGTCGCGAACCTGGAAGTGAATCGTCCTCTCTTGCGCAAAAGCATCCAACACCTTTTCCATGGAGCCGTCGTAGATAATCATGCCCTTGTCGATAATAACCAGTCTGCGGCAAATATCTTTGATATCATCCAAATCATGCGTCGTTAATAGAATTGTCGTACCCTGCTCTTGATTGATTTGTTTAATAAACTCACGAATGCGATGCTTCACAGCGATGTCCAGACCAATTGTAGGCTCGTCCAGGAATACAATCGGAGGATTATGCAAAAGGGCGGCCGCAAGGTCAGCACGCATGCGTTGGCCTAATGATATTTTGCGTGCAGGCAAATGAACGAACTCCTCAAGCTCTAGCAGCTCATAGAAGCGCTCGAGATTTTGTTGATAGATACGCTCAGGTATTTCATAAATATCCTTCAATAGAGAGAAGGACTCTCTCACGGGAATATCCCACCACAATTGTGTCCGCTGACCGAAAACAACTCCGATCTGCTGGGCGTGCCGAATTCGCTGCTCATGCGGAATAATGCCATTGACCTTCACCGTGCCTGAGGTAGGGACAAGAATGCCTGACAGCATTTTGATCGTCGTCGACTTACCCGCACCATTAGGGCCTAGGTAAGCTACGGATTCTCCCTCCTCAATTTTGAGATCAATGCTGTCGACCGCCTTTTTATTCTGATAGTTTTGTGTGAATAGATGCTTCACTGAACCTTTGAGCCCCGGCTCCTTTATCGCCTGGCGGAATGTTTTGGATAGTCCTGTTGCCTCAATTGCTGCCATTATGCTCATCCTTTTCTCTGTAAATTCTTAACATTATAAGATTTATTGCAATTTAATGTCAATACACTGCAGTTATCTTTTATCCACGTAATGACGTAATCAATCTGCCCCTTTATATCAATAAAATAAAAAGCACCGCAGGCATCCTGCGGTGCACTTAAATATGTGCCATAGCTATGATCTCTAGTTAACGACCAGCGGTATTTGCTTGAATGAAGAGGAGATCATAGGTGGCGGCAACGCCTCCCGGCATACTGAATCTCTCCTCGTATTCCTTATACATATCCGTGAACAAGCGTCTCGTACTGTATCCGGCTATCGCAGCTGCTTCGGAAGTACTGGCTCCCATTGCTTTGACCGAATGAAGGAAATCACTTGGCGATCCATATTGTTCAACATGAATAGAACGTGTGCAACGGAAGCCTGAGTACCCGGATTGCTCAAGCATGGATTCCCATTCCTCCGATGAATGAAATGACAGTCCGTGGCGCTGAGGCTCCCTTCCCAAGGCCCGATAAACTTCGTTGAAAGACTGGTGCATCTCGCAAAATGTATCGGGCCCGAATGTAGCAAATAACAGCAGCCCTTCAGAACGGAGCACCCGCTTAAGATGCACTAGCGTACCTTGGGGATCACTCAACCATTGAAAGCAGGCATTGGAAATAATAATATCAAACGAGTCCATTTGCGCTTCAGCCGCCCACGTTTCAATATCCGCATGAATGAACTGTACAGGTTCCGCTGATCGGATACGTTTCTTTGCTGCTTTAATCATCTCGGGAGCAATATCAAGTGCAATAATTTTGGCTTTATGCCCTTCTTCCAATAGGATTTGAGTTAAAGCCCCGGTACCGCATCCGATCTCAAGGATACTCAGCTCCTGTTTGAATCCTTCATTATTAAATGCTCTAATGAGTTCCACAAGCCGATCAGCCATCATTCGCTGAATTTTGGCATGAGCATCATAAGAAATCGAGCTCCGATTAAATTGGCGTTGAATGGCATTAATTCTGTTGCTGCTCATGACGCCATCTCCTCAGCTCTTCAACTGCATATACTTCTCTTCCCCAAAAAGGCATATGCCCGCACTCAGGTATGGCAATTAGCTTGGCCTGAGGCAACTGATTCGCAAGCTCTAGAACAGCAGGATAAGTACAAATCGCATCCTCCATTCCATGAATAAGCAGGACTGGACATTCTATATGCGGCAATTGGGACAAGCATTCCTCGCTTCGTAAAAGCTCAAGGCCTGCAAGCAGTGCTGGCATTGTCCAACTGCCGATTGGAGGAAGGCTGCTTGCAGCAAGCCCCCTCTCCCCTTCTGCCTCGCTAAACATCAACTGTCTGAAATTGTTCTCCACAGCTAATCGATCTTTCGAGATCCCTCTAATCATTTGCCGAATAATCGCATCTGCCCAGCCTGGAACGCTGTCTTCTCTTGAGCGAATGAAGCGAGCCGTTGCACCCAGCAGCACCAGTCCATCAGCGTAGCCCTTAGAAGCTAATCGCAACGCCAGCAAACTACCAAGCGACCAGCCTGCGATTAGGATCGAGCCGTGGAAGCGCCGGATGCTGCCATCTGCTTGTTCGACATACCAGACTTTTCTTACTGCTGCTTCTGTCATTTCCAGCATGCTATCAGGAGAGTCCGCAGCATTGTACTCGATAGTAATATGCTCGTATTCGGGCAGCAGCTCACGAAGCCGATCAAAAACAGCAGCCGGCAAGCTCCATCCTGTTAGCCACAAGATCATGCCACTAGATGATCTATCCTGTTCCCATCCTGCAACGTTTGTGGCTGTATTCATGCACGCGTCACCCCTAACTGATTGCCAATTGTCGCAATTACCAAGGCCGCATGAAGCAGCTGCTTTTCCGTATGCGCGGCTGATATCGTGAAGCGAATTCGAGCTGTCCCCGTTGGAACCGTTGGCGGTCGAATCGCCACCGCTTCAATTCCTTCCCGTTCCAGAGCTTTGCTGAAGCATAGGGCCACTTCATTATCACCGACAATAAGCGGTACAATAGGAGAAGCTCCCGTATCAATCGCAAAGCCTGCCTCGCGAAGTGAAGCTCGAAACAAGGAGGTTAATGAAAATAATCGTTCGCGGCGCCAATGTTCCGCCTTAATTAAGGCTAATGAAGTCGAAATCCCAGCTACTAAAGAAGGCGGCAAGGCAGTCGAATAAATCAGCGGCCTAGCCTTGTTAATTAGCCAGCGAACCAATGTATGGCTGCCAGAGATGTACGCCCCGTATAAGCCAAATGCTTTACTGAAGGTGCCCATATGAATATCCACCTCATGCTGGAGGCCAAGACTAACACAAAGTCCCTGGCCTCGTTCACCATAGATCCCTCCGCTATGCGCCTCGTCTACCATAAGCATCGCTCCATACTTGCGTTTGAGCGCAGCCAGCTTGCTTAATGGTGCTAGATCCCCATCCATAGAGAAAACCGCATCCGTCACAATCAGCTTGCGCCTTTTAGGAAGATGCTTCTTGAGCAAAGCCTCCAAATGCTCTATATCGTTATGTCGATACCGGGCATGCTCTGCCCGGCTCTGCACAATGCCATCCACTATGCTCGCATGGTTCAATTGGTCGCTGAACACCACATCACCCCTTCCCGCAAGCGCACTAATCACTCCTGTATTCGCCATATATCCATTCGCAAAAACAAGCGACGCTTCATTCCCCTGCCATCGAGACAGTTCTTCTTCAAGAGCTCCGTATGGCAGGCGGTTGCCAGTTACAAGACGTGACGCTCCTGCTCCGCCCCCCTCGGTAAGCAGCGCTTCGCGCATTGTGTGAATAACGGCAGGATGTTGAGCTAACCCCAGATAGTCATTGGAGGCTAAATTAAGCAATGACCGTTCTCCTCTTAACATATAAGCAGGGCGCCGGGGATC
This sequence comes from Paenibacillus sp. J22P59, assembly GCF_059383895.1. Classification (NCBI taxonomy): domain Bacteria; kingdom Bacillati; phylum Bacillota; class Bacilli; order Caryophanales; family Paenibacillaceae; genus Paenibacillus; species Paenibacillus sp. J22P59. The sequence goes on along the minus strand of NZ_JBXENX010000003.1, from coordinate 97,972 downwards.
TGGAGCACTGTCATGCAAGAGACGCTCCAGCGATGCGTTATGTAATTGCTCAAGTTCTTTTTCCATCCAATTCATGATCTTGATACCACCCTATAGCCATAGATTCTAAGGCTTAATTCCATTCCTCTGAGCAATTATTGCTTCTCTGATCGTTTCCAATTGAATCCGTTCACGAACTGCATGAATCAGCGATAGTGTGTCAATTTCTTCCCTCAAGCAAGGGAAATGCCCGAGTGATTGGATGCCGCTGTAGCGTTCAATCAACGCTGCATTAGTTGCAACGCTAGGGTCTGCCTCGTCGCCGCTTGCTTGTCCGTCATTCAGAATAAAGCCTATCATTGGAATCCCCTGCTGCCGCAAATAAAATATCGTAAGAAGCGTATGGTTAATCGTGCCAAGACCGCTTCGAGCTACGATCAAAGCAGGAATCTGAAGTTTCGCAATCAAATCTGCAATAAGAGCATCATCCGTTAATGGAACGGCGGAACCCCCAGCCCCTTCGACGAGAAGCGAATCATAACGCTGCATCAAAGCTTCACCAGCAGCAGCCAGCCCCTGCATAGTCAGAGCTGCACCCGCTTGCTTGGCTGCAAGCAGCGGCGTAAGCGGAGCTTCGAAGGTGAAGGTCGCTACCCTATCCGGATGCTCCTGCAATCCTGAATATTGCAGAAGGCGCTCTGCGTCTGTAGCCCCGCTTCCTAATCGCTCACCGGACTGTACGGGCTTCCAAATGCCGACATTCATAGCATTGGCGCGAAGAGCTGCGGCAAGCGCAGCCGTTATAATTGTTTTTCCTACGCCAGTGTCCGTTCCGACAATAAATAACCCGCGCATCATAGAAGAGGCTGTCCTTCCGTAACACTGAGGATAGCTTCAATTAAAATATCTGTCATCGCATCTAATTCGTCCTCTGTGCTGGCAAGCGGCGGCATGAAGACGACAACATTGCCTAGCGGTCTCGTAAGCATGCCAAGCTCCCTTGCCCTCTGGGTCACGCGAACACCCATTCGTTCTGACCAATCATATTCCTCATGCTCCGCCTTGCTTCGTACAAGCTCAATTCCAATCATCAGTCCCTTCTGCCTGATATCACCGACATGCGGGGCATTGTGCAGAACGGCGAGCTTGCGCTCTACGAATGCTGCCTTTGACCGTACTCCTGCAATAATGTTGCGCTCTTCAATAAGCTTCAGGCTGGCTATAGCAACCGCACAGCCGAGAGGATTGCCAGTGAAGGAATGGCCATGGAAGAACGTTTTCTGGTCCTCGTAATCGGCATAAAAGGCATCATAAATCTCATCTGTCGCAAGCGTTGCTGCCACCGGCAAATAGCCGCCTGTAAGGCCTTTCCCGATTACCATCAAATCAGGCGATACCTCTTCGAGGTCACAAGCAAACATTGCGCCTGTTCGGCCAAAGCCAGTGGCCACCTCATCGGCAATAAATAGTACATCATAGCTGCGGCACAGCGCTGCCAACTCACGCAAACAGCCCTCTGGCATAATCATGATGCCGCTAGCCCCTTGTACAATCGGCTCTACGATGAGAGCTGCGATTTCATCCGCGCTAGTTTCAAGTAAATGACGTAATGCTGCTAACACCGCTTCCTTTGCTAGCTCTTCGCCGCCAGCTGAACGATTTGCTTTGGGATATGGAATGCTGTAGGCAGGAAACAGCATGGGGCGAAACACCTCATGGTATAACGGAATTGCCCCGACACTAACTGCTCCTATCGTATCTCCATGATAGGCTTCATTCATCGTGATAAACTTGGTCTTCCTCTCTGCCCCCTTGTTCTTCCAATATTGAAACGCCATTTTGAGCGCAATTTCCACACCTGTTGCCCCAGAATCAGAGTAAAACACTTTATTTAATCCTTTTGGAGAGATCGCTGCCAATCTTTCTGCAAGCTCAATGGCAGGCACATTAGCCATGCCAAGGAGGGTAGAGTGGGCAACACGCCCCAGCTGATCAATGATCGCTTGGTTGAGCTCAGGTATGTTATGCCCATGGACATTGAGCCATACCGAAGAGAAGCCATCATAATAGGCACGCCCGTTCACGTCATATAATTTAATGCCCTCGCCGCGCTCGATGATGAGAGGATCGGAGTTATTGTAGTCTTTCATTTGAGTAAAAGGATGCCATACCTTTTCTTTATTTAGAGCTGACAGTCGTTCATAAGACAGGGTCACAAGCTATTACCACCTTTCAATATCCGCGCTCTATTGTTAACTAATAATAAATAATATTGGTTAACAATAGAATGTAGCTATTCTATCAGACATCATTTTTCCTGTAAAGGACAGGATTCTGCGCCATGACGGTGAGTCGAGCTTTCTACTTATGCATAGCAGACGTTGGCTTGACATGAATTTATGTGAAATACAAAAGGAGAAGGAGTTCCTCTATCGTATGCTTGAATAAAAAATGACCCACAAGAAGGTCTTCTTGTGGATCACAATTCGAATATGATAGAGGCTGTTCTCCAAATTCCTTAATCCTTGAACTGGCAATCTGCAAGCGGAACGATCCGCGTACGATTCTTGATTTTATATCCGACAAATACGAAGATAAACAGCGGCAATCCAATATACGTGGCAATCAATCCGTATACATTGACGTTGCCCTCTTGAAACATGGAATAGCCTTGGCCAATAATGACAATTGCACAAACGACTAGCGCAACGATCGGGCCGAACGGAAACCATCTCGCCCGGTAAGGAAGCTCATCCAAGCTGTGCCCCTGCGCCACGAAGGCTTTACGGAAACGGTAATGGCTAATTGCTATACCTAACCAAGTAATAAAGCCGCACATGCCTGAAGCATTAAGCAGCCACATATAGACGACGCCATCCCCGAACAAAGAAGCGAAGAAAGCCAGCATGCCGATCGCAGCGGTGACAGCTAGAGAAGCAATCGGAATACCGCGCTTATTAAGACGCTTCAGCCAACCCGGCGCCTTGCCCTCCTTAGCAAGCACCCATAACATTCGAGTGGAAGCATAAAGGCCGGAACTGCCGGCGGATAGAACAGAGGTCAGAATAATCGCATTCATTACCGAAGCTGCGAAGGCGAAGCCTGCTCTCTCAAAAACAATCGTAAACGGGCTAACCGCGATATTCGTAATATCTGCATTAAGCAGCATCGGGTCCTGATACGAGATCAACGTTCCAATGACAAAGATGGAGAGAATATAGAACAGCAATATGCGCCAAAAAATTTGCTTGATCGCCTTCGGCACATTTTTCGCGGGATCTTCGCTCTCCCCTGCAGTAATGCCAATCAGCTCCGTTCCTTGAAACGAGAAGCCTGCCGTCATGAATACCCCTAACAGCGCCATGAATCCGCCATGAAACGGTGCATCACCTACCGTCAAATTTCGGAAGCCCGCCTCATTATCCCCGAGAATGCCGACAATCATCAAGATCCCGATGCCTATAAACAAGATGACAGTCGCAACCTTAATAATTGAGAACCAATATTCCGACTCGCCGAATGCCTTGACTGATAAATAATTGATGAACACAATAATGCCGAGGAACAAAGCGCTCCACAGCATTGTGGAGGATTCAGGCAGCCAATATTTCACGATAAGACTCGCAGCCGAAATTTCAGCGGCAATCGTTATCGCCCAATTAAACCAATAATTCCAGCCGAGCGCGAACCCAAGCGCTGGATCGACGAATCTTCCTGCGTACGTACTGAATGAGCCGGACACGGGCATATAGGCTGCCATTTCTCCAAGGCTGGTCATTAGAAAATAAACCATAAGCCCAATCGCCGCATAGGCGAGCAGCGCCCCTCCAGGCCCAGCCGTATGAATCGCGCCGCCGCTTGCCAAGAACAGTCCCGTTCCAATGGAGCCGCCTAACGAAATCATTGTAAGATGGCGAGCCTTCAGCCCGCGCACTAATTGTTGTGTTTCTTGTTTCTTCTGCTTATTCTGGTTGTCCATGCTTTCTTTCCTCTCTAACTCAACAAGATGAAGCCCATTCACGTTCCTTTAAGCGGCTTATGTTTTTACAACCTTCTTATTATACAAGTATCTCCGCTTATTTTATAGTTCCCTGTATTTCCATCGGCTAAGACATAAAAAACAAATGATAATAAAAAATTAAGAAGCCGGCAGCGAATAGGCTTTATCTAGACCATTAATTGACGTTCCAACTCTCCATCATCCCAATTGCCATTTCCCTGTAACTTTCTTGTCCAGTAATCAGCGCAAACTTGGCGACTATGGCTGGGTACGCTGCCCACTGCTCAGCGATATGCTCCTGCATACGAGGCCATGTTCTACCCCCAGCTCCTTCATAGCGTTTTAACAATTCCCGCAGCCCCTCATCTCCAAAAAGAGCATACAGGATGACAAAATCCTTCCCAGGATCGCCAATCTCCGCTTCTGTCCAGTCAATCAGACCCGTTACACGCTGCATGCTATCAACGATGATATGAGGGGGATGGAGGTCACCATGATACAGCACGGAGTGCTCTGGCCAGTAGCTATCGTTAGACAGCCATGCTGTCCATCGTTCATACAGCTTGGCAGGAATGGTGAAGCTTTGTTTAATTTCTTCTATCGTTGCGGCAAAACCCTCTCGAGCTTCCTGAGGAGTCTTGATCCTTACTCCCGCCTGTACAGCCTCTGCATGATTGACATTGTGTAGAGCGGCAAGTGTATGGGCAAGAGACTCGAAGAATACATCCGTCAGCGTAGACTGTTCGAACTGCCAGACATAACCTCCTCCCGCAGGGTCTACAGTCGCAATCGGCTGTCCAGCCAGCAGAGGATAAGCAATAAGCTCGGGCGTAAAGATTCGCCAATCCGGGACGTCGACAGGCAGGCTTTTGCCCACAACTTTCAGCACCTTTTGCTCATTCTTCGCTCTCTCCAATACGTCGGAGCGCCTAGGCTTGCGAAGGATCCAAGATGTTCCTTCCTCATCCGCTGCAAAAGCAACGAGAAAATCCATCCCCGACTCATTAATATCGAGGTACTCGGGATTCAATCTCAGTCCATTTAGCTTAGCTAGACTTAAGAACTCATCTTTTATAGGCTGATTATTATTTTTTGTCATCATACGGCATTCTCCTTTTGGGCTGCAAAATAAAAAAACACAGACATCTGATGTCTGTGCAGCGTAATCAAAAATTAGAATGCCTGAGTGTCCGCAAAAGTACAACCCAATAGGGTATGCAAAGAAGCACTCTCATACGGAGAGCGTCTAATCGAATACGCGGAGATATGTGTAAATAGGCAAACTAATCCCGATTACTCTGCAAAGAACAGAGCACAAATAGCAGTTGCAATTATTTGCATTGCTTCCTCAACCGGGAATAATTTATCACACATAACCCTCCGTTCCTTTAGATTGTTCCATTTTATCATGCTAAGCTTGTTATTTTCAACCAATAATTCCAAACTTCATACAAATGTATGAACATTGCTGCAATGGATCATCCATTCGTTTTTGAAGCAGTAAATTCCATAATCTTAGTCACACATTCCTCTAAAGAAAGCCTATCGGTTTCTACAATTACATCCGGATTAATAGGCGCTTCATACGGCGAATCGATCCCTGTAAAATTTTTGATTTCACCAGCTCTCGCTTTGCGATATAAGCCCTTCGGGTCCCTTTGCTCGCAAACTTCTAATGGGCATTGAACAAATACCTCAATGAAAGAAGCTCCCACGAGAGAACGAACTTTATCACGAGCTGCGCGGTGTGGAGAAATGGAAGCAACGATTACATTAAGATTGGCATCCAGTAGAATCTTGGCAATTTCACCCGTTCTTCTGCCAACCTCAATCCGATCCTCCTCACTGAATTGTAGATCCTGATTAATTCCTTTACGAAGAACATCGCCATCAAGAATATAGCAATTTGCAATTAGCGGCTTCAGCCCATTAGCAATCGACGTCTTTCCTGATCCAGAAAGACCCGTCAGCCATATCAATTGTTTCATTATGTTCATTCTCCTAATGATTATTGCGGTTCCAATCATATACCGAGATTAAGTCTCTTCCAATAAGCTTCTCAAAAAGCGAGAACGAAGAAATAAGAAGTATATGGACCATGCTACTAAAAAGAAAATCAAAATACTAGATGCATAACCTCCAATAGAAGTAGCCACTCGTGTTTGCAGCATTTGCAATGCAAATACAGAATGTAATGCTGCCAGGAAGATCGGGATAAAGAAAAGGATTGCCAGCTGAACCGTAATAATCTGCTTCACCTCACGGATCGTCATGCCAATTTTTCGCAGATTTCGAAACTTCCCTTTTTCCTCCTGAACATCGGTATAAAAGCGGAAGTAAATGAAGCTTCCAGCTGCTATAAAAAACACGATGCTGATAAACGCCCCCACAAAGAGAATTAATTTGTAAGTTAATTGATCCGTCTGATACCAATCCGGTGATGAGCGATATTTAAACGCGTCCCAATCATTCCCAATTTGAATGCTGATTTTTTCAGCTGCTGCGGATGCCTCCGTCCAATTCGGAACTAAATATCCATAATATATCCCTTCGTTTAATACAGAATCCTGTTTCTCGAAATCCGAATCATTCAATACATACAAATTTCTAAATGATCCCTCTGGGAATATGTTTTCTTGGACGGCACCGATAAGCCGAAGTGTATGACTTCCTAAGTATAAAGCTTCATTCTTCTCGATTGATATAAGGGAATTGACTTTCTTCGTCCAGTTGGAGACTTCAATAGCTTCTCCCTGTTCTAAATGCAATCGGTCTCGGTTCAAGAGTTCCGCAAGACGATTATAGCCTTCCGTGGATATTGCTCCGGACTTCTGACTTGAATCGCTGTCGAATACTAGAAACGGTACTGAGACTGTCGTATACGACAGCCCTTCCTCATCTAATCTTGAAGAAATAATAGAAAGATTATGTTCACGCTGAACGTCTGAGGAAAAGGAGGAATAATTGAACGGAATCGGATAACTCTTCGCATATTCCTCGTCTACAGACTGATAAATGGCAAAAAAAGCTGCCATTGTCGTGAATGATACCGTGCAGGTAATCGTAACAACAAACAATAATCGAGCATTATCCTTCATACGATAGACCAAGTCTGACACCCAAAGCAAGTTCGTTTTTCGAAAAAAGAATGTTGGAAGGGCTGCTAATCGCATTAAAGTAAATACACTGAGTTGAGAATAGAATAGGTAGGTTCCTGCTGAAACCAGTATCGCGATTACACCCAAGTCATAAGGGATCGCCATTTCTAATATTACAATAAGATAACCTGAGGCAATCATTAATAATCCTGCTATTGAGAGCCATATTGATGCTTTAGGTGGTTCTTTAGGCTTCCGATTCCCTTTAAGGAGCTCAATGATCTCCTTAGACCTCACTGCAAACGGAGCGAGCTTAGAGATCAAGAGGAATATGATTAGAAAGCAGGTTAATGTAAAAATAATAGCTTTCACTGGCATGTAAAATTCGAGCTCTGGAACTTCCAGAATCATTGAAGCAAACATTAAAAAATATTTAGATAAAAAAAGCCCAGTGATAATTCCCATCACCATTGAGGCAAGTCCAATGATGATATTCTCCAATGAAATCAGTCGATTCAATTGCTTACGTGTAGCACCTAACATTATCAACAAACCAAATTCTCCTGATCGCATCTTCAAAAAAGTTCCCACTGAATAAAGGATAAACAGTAAAGAAAATATGGATATTGCAATTTCTCCTGTAGACAGAACAGAATGAACGGGTCCAGAAGTGAAGCTTTCTCCGATCATAGGATGAAATAGATTCACAGCAAATAGAAAAAAGACCAATATGGAAAAGGTGCTGCTAAGAAAATAGGCCAAGTAGGCTTTATAATTTCGTTGTACGTTTTTAAGTGCGAATTGCCGAAAAGTCACGAGAATCGCCTCCCATAAAAGACAATACTTCCATAATGTTGCCGTAGAAGTCGTCCTGATGTTCCCCACGATAAATCTCGTTATATATAGAGCCATCTCGAATGAAAATAATTCGGTCGCAATAGCTTGCAGCTGTTGGATCATGAGTAACCATTAGCATCGTTGCTCCAATTTGACAATTAATATTGCGCAACAGCTCCATTACATCCCGAGATAACTTGGTGTCCAAATTTCCAGTTGGTTCGTCCGCAAGCAGTAATGCCGGTTCATGTATTATGGCTCTTGCAATGGCAGCACGTTGGGCCTGACCTCCAGATATTTCATAGGTTCGCTTGTCGAGAATGTCAGTAATCCCTAGAATAGGAGCAATGGCGTTTAACCGTCCATTCATTTTGCTTATAGAGACTCCGTCCAGAGCTAAAGGCAGAAAAATATTTTCCTGTACTGTCAACGTAGGCAATAAATTGAAGTCCTGAAACACAAAACCTAGCTCGCGGCGTCGAAACACAGCCAATTGCTCCGTTGGCAACTGATGCGGTTCTTTTCCATTGATGATAACCTCTCCGGTGGTCGGATGATCAATGGTCGAGATGACATTCAACAGAGTTGTCTTGCCACTCCCCGATGGACCCATAACCCCAACAAATTGACCTTTCGGTACGACAAAATCCATATAACTCAAAGCCTGATAAGACACTTTCCCATCATATATTTTGGATACCTTATTGATTTCCAACATATTCATGCGTTAGTTCACTCCTTTCTTTTCTTACTCCAAGGTTATAAGAAAGGAAGGGATGCCGCTATCGTTCTAGCTAACATCAACATTACAGATTCGTCACCTTGTCGTTCCAGAAGAGGATAATGAAAAATCAATCTTGACCTCCGTTCCTACTCCTAAAGCGGATTGGATCGCAACCTTGTGGCCCAGCTCATTACAAATTTTCCGAACGAGATATAAGCCGATGCCTGTGGATTCACCGAATTGGCGTCCATTGGTACCCGTAAAATACAAATCAAATACTCTAGGAAGGTCTTGAGGCGAGATGCCCACGCCATCATCCTTCACGGTCAATGTCATGAACTCCACCTGTCGAATCGCAGATATTCTTATCTGTCGGTTTCCACCATCAGAATAACGAATGGCATTAGTAACCAACTGCGTCAGTATAAACTTCAACCATTTGCGATCTGAAAGTACGACGGCATCCTCGTGTATATCGGCTGAGGGGAATAGGTGATGGTGAATAAAGTGGCTCTTTAAATCGTTAATAACTTCAAACACTAGCAGCTTTATTGATACCGTTTGAATATAGAAGTCCTGTCGAAAAGAAGACATTCTTGACAATGTCAGAATCATATTCAACTGGTACTCCATACGGACAATTTCAACTCGCATTTCCTCTGACCCATCCAAGTCCTCACAATCCTGGACAATCAGATGCAACGCGGAAAGCGGTGTTTTGAGCAAATGGACAAAACGATTCATAAAATCAATCTGCTCCTGTTTTTCCTGTATGGATTTTTCTTTTTCACTCTGCAATAACTGATATTGTCTGGCAAGCCCTCTCTTGAAAGTATGAAGCAGCGGTGTTGTAACGTCCATTTGTAAGAAAACCTTCGCATCTTTCCAATTGGAAAGATTGCTTAGCCATTTATAGCCACTGTGTTCAGTCACATAACGAAATATAAGATAAATAATCAGCATAAAAAGACTTACTAAAAAAAGATAAACAATATTGCCTTCAACCATATTTACATCCAGCCAGCGAAAAGTCGAATATAAAAAAACAAATTGCAGAACATGAAGTACAATATAGGGCGTATTTTCTTTGATAAATAATTTCATTCTTCGGCCACCTCGTTCCAAGATACGTTAAGGCGATAGCCTAACCCCTTGACGGTTTCGATAGCATTGTCTATTCCAAGCTCTGTGAACTTCTTGCGTAACCGAGCTACATTAACATTCAACGTATTCTCATTGATAAATTCTTTTTCGTCCCACATTCGTTCAAATATTTTCTCCCGCTTTACCGTACGTGGATACTTGTTAATAAGAAGGTCAAGAAGATCACCTTCTTTTTTCATAAGCGATATTCTCTGCTGTCCGTAATGTAGTTCTGGACGTTCTGGAAAAAAAGTCACTCCATGAAAAAAAACTTTTCGTTCCGTCTCAGCAGCACCTATTGATAACTCCCCATACGAACGGCGAATTTGACTTTTCACTTTGGCAACGATGACATCATAATAAAAAGGCTTGGTTACAAAGTCATCTCCGCCATATTCAATTGCCATCACCTGATCCAATTCTCCTGTTCGGGCAGAAATAAAAATAATAGGACAAGATGAAATTTTTCGTATTTGTTTGCACCAATAGTATCCATCAAATTTAGGCAGATTCACATCCAGCAACACAAGATGAGGCATGATTTGTTCAAAGGCTTGATCTATGGCATCAAACTGTTGAGTCACAATAGGCTGATAGCCGTATTTATCTAAATGATTCGATAGAAGTTCGGCAATTCGCTGATCATCTTCTACAATGAGAATCCGGTACATAAATCCTCCCTCTACATACTTGAATGATAATGAGCTATACCAATTTCAGGTTAATCACTACTATTATAGAGGAAATTAGGCGGTCTTTGTAAAACATCGGAAGCAAGATAGCAAATAAAAAAACAGGACTCCTCTCACCAAGTGAGGGATCCTGTTTCTATTCAAATGAAGGTTATTTAAACTCCTGCAGGAGACTCTGTTCAAATAGCGGTATGAACCGAATCATTGCTATGAATCTGCCGTAATCATGAGAAAATCATCTTCGCGCAGCTCCGCAAGAACTTTATCATATACCGTTTACCTGTAATTATTTTTGAGCATCAAGAACAAACATGGAAGCATCCTGGCCCATAAATAGTTTGCTTCCATGATAAAAGGTTTTGGATTGAATATTTCTATAGCCTAGTTTAGTCATCCTATCAGCCAGCTCTGCTTGATTAAATCCATTATGAACCATGTCTGAAACTACATTTTCATTGTTATCAAAGTCTACGATTAGTAAATGTCCCCCTTCATTCAAAACATCGAATAATCTTGATAATACGGGTTCCACATCAGGAATATGCAGGAGAACCTGCGTCATAACAATATAGTCCGCCTGTAAATCTGTTAGACCCTCCTTTTCAAAATCAAAGCATAATGTATCTGCATTCTGAATATTGCACTCAGAAATTTTTTGCTGGATTTGATTAATCATATTTGGTGAAGTATCCAGAAAAAGCATAGAATGAAAATCGTTTAACAAGTTCATTCCGACAAGGCCCGTTCCACATCCAAAATCAATAGCATGCTTATTCTTAGCGTCAACTACATATTCACGAATGGCATCGGATGCTACCTTTGCAATGTAGATTCTTTCAGGGGTATCATAACTACTAGCGATCATTTCAAACTTATCCGTATTTCCCATCCGTATCTCTCCTAGCTGTTATTACTTTTTATGATTTCCTAACTTTTCATACGAATACTGTTGTGATCAATCGAACTCCGCCCGAGAGTATAGATTGCGAATAACCGTCTCATTCTCATCGAGCTGCTTCAACTGCATCTCAAACCGCCGCGGCTTCCAACCGTGCAATGACCTTTGAGCGGGCTTGGTCCGTAAAGCCAAGAATTCCGTTTTCCTGAACGATTAACCCTTCCCGTATCCGCCCATCCAGCCAGTCGCTGATCCAGCCGGGAGCATAACCGCCTTGACCGAACTCGCCGCCAAAAGCGATCATTTTCTCATAGACATCCAAATATTGTTGGCGGCTCGTATTCGGATAAGAACTGGTGTAGAGCCAGAACTGCACATCATACATCAGAGTTGATAGCTCATCCGCATGAAACGAAAAGTGTCCCTTCTCATCAACGATTCGGGTACAGACTTTACGAATCTTCTGTTCAAGCTGGTCTACCTCAGGCACATGGCTGCACAGCTTGGCGAGCAAAGGCGAGAATTCGCCTACGGCTACTTTGCGCAGATCCTCCTCTTTATCTTCTTGAGAGGTATCATACTCCTCCTCACTTACCAAGCCGCGTATAAACGTCTCGAAATCTTTCGCCAAAAACGTAATCTCATAATCATCTTCCTGATCCACATGAATCACTTCGGGTTCGCCGTCTCTCCCGCAGTTCCGATAATCCAGCATCACGACATCATGGCCTGCCGAAGGGCAGTCACAAATTACCACGCCAATATCAGGATACCCCCATTCCTCAATCATGAATGGGCTGCCGAGATCGCCGCAGAGTGAATAGCTTTTCTCCCGTCCAATGCCCATGATGCCCGTAACCGCAATATGATCCTCGGCCCATGAGGTCGCGTCCTCCGTCGGGAAACAAGTATGATAAGGAATCCCCCCATTGTGCTGCTTCATCAGACTGATATAAGAAGCAGGAAGCTTGTAGCCGAGCTGTTCTTCTACAGAAGCAATTAGCTCATCCGTAGGCGGGGCGGAAACATATTCTTTAAGTGCATAATCGCTATCGTCCCAAAATTCGGAGAGATCCATTCCTTCAAAAGGAGCTGCAGCCGTCCCCGAATCATTATGCTGCGCTCTGATTGCCCGCCTAACTGCGGCATTTTGTTCTTTGCGTAGCTTGCGCTGGCTAAAGCTCAGTAACATGGCCGTATTCTCGTCGTCAGGATCCAGGTCATGGGCAATACCCAGCACTCTCACTGCTTCTTCATATTGATTCAAATAATAGTAGGAATATCCCACACGAAAATACCACAAAGGGTCATTTTGCCCCTGTTCCTTAATCAACCCAAACTGTTCAAGAGCTTCTTCATAACGTCCCAGATTGTTATACGCTCTTCCCAAACTGCTGACCGCCTCATAATCTCTATCCTCTGAAGGGATCTCCATTAGGGTGTCTACAATACTCTGGTGATCACCATCTTCATGCCACTGCGCCAGTTGCGCGATTAATTCTTTGTTCATGGTCTGCCTCCCCAAGCGTATAATCAAGTTTACTAGAATATAAAGAAATATGGTCTTCCTTATTATACTGGATGGGATGTAGAGATTGAAAACCGGCGGTGTTTGACATAAGGCTCACGGTCCTTTCTGCAGCTAGCTTAAAGGTTTAAAAATACTCCGTGATTGTTAATAAAGTATCGAACCTTATAGTTCTGACTATTTCTTAGCAACCATCCATATCCCTCACAATAGTATTGGATTTCAATTTCTAGCAGGCTTCGGCACAAATCTAGAAATAATAGAGCCCAAAGCCTATTTTGAACAATTTCGAGATTATTTGAATGAAATGATCAAGAAGTATAATAGTAAAGGGGCTTAGACCTCCAACCCACTAGGAGCCCCATCTCTTACGCTACAGATGTTGTAAAGGAGGAGCTTACGCTATTTTAGGAAGCGTTTTTCGTAATAATAGGCATAATCTGAGGGCAAATCGGAGATAACGTCAGCTCTATTCAGTAGTCAGAAACCGACCTGCTCCACTAATGAACATAGCTTCACTGTTGCTCCTTTTTGCCTGTCTAAGCTAAGAAATAGAGCAAAGGTATTCATTAAATTGTACATGACATTCCTTCTCTAGCTTGAGAGCCTGCCTTTTGGACCAGTCCTTTCTTTTTCAGGGCGGCGAATGGTACAGAAGACAGCAATAGTCCAAACAGTAAAAAATGGCGCTGCGGGGATACCCTCCCTAGCAGCGCCATTCCTTAAATTTTCACCAAATTTCTATTCATCGAGCTGTCTCTTCAAGTGAGCAAAGCTACTTTTGGAACAGCCCGTTGCTTTTCGCAAGAAGGTTATTTAAGCTCCTGAAGGAGACTCTGTCCAAATTGCGGCATGGCTACAGCAAAGTTATCTGCAACCGTTGCTCCAATATCCGAAAAGGTCTTGCTTACCGGCAGTTCACTTGGTCCAGTTAAGCTCTTGCTGTATAGGAGTAAAGGAACATATTCACGTGTATGATCTGTACCAGCATGAACCGGATCATTGCCATGATCTGCCGTAATCATGAGAAGATCATCTTCAGTCAGCTCCGCAAGAACTTCATTTAACCGCTCATCAAATTCCTCTAGTGCTTTTCCGTACCCGATCGGATCTCTGCGATGCCCATAGAGTGCATCAAAATCAACAAGATTCAAGAAACTCATTCCCGTAAAATCAGTACGAATCGTCTCCATGAGTTTATCCATGCCGTCCATGTTAGATACGGTGCGCAAGGACCTAGTAACGCCTTCGCCATCATAGATATCTGAGATCTTGCCGATGGCTAGTACATCGAGCCCAGCATCTTTAAGCTCATTCATTACCGTTCTTCCATAAGGCTTCAAGGCATAATCATGACGATTCGATGTTCTCTTGAAATCTCCAGGCTGTCCGAGGAATGGCCTAGCGATCACTCTGCCGAGCATATATTCTTCACGCAGCGTAATCTCTCTTGCAATCTCACAGATTTGATATAGCTCTGCCAAAGGAATAACCTCTTCATGAGCCGCAATTTGAATAACGGAATCAGCCGAAGTATAGACAATGAGTGCCCCCGTGTTCATATGCTCTTGTCCAAGCTCATCCAGAATTTCTGTGCCGCTGGCTGGCTTATTCCCAATTATCTTTCGCCTAGTTCTTTGCTCCAATTCATGGATTAATTCATCGGGAAATCCATCTGGGAATACTTTGAAAGGAACATCAATTCGCAGGCCCATAATCTCCCAGTGACCGGTCATCGTATCCTTCCCATTCGAAGCCTCTTCCATTTTGGTGAAATAAGCTAAAGGCTGCTCTACTCTAGGCACCCCGGGTATTAGATCGATATGGCTTAGCCCTAACTTAGATAAAACAGGAACATTCAGCCCGTTCATTCTTTCCGCAATATGCCGTAATGTATGTGATCCTACATCACCAAACTTTTGCGCATCTGGAGCTTCACCAATGCCAACAGAATCCATAACGATGACGAAAATTCGCTTAAACCGAGGTTTTTGTTTCATGCTCAAGGCTCCTTAATTTAACATGAGCCGTCCCGCAAGCTGCTAAAGCTTTGGGACAGCTCCATTTCAGTTAAGTGGTATTAGTGGTTCTACTAAAAGATGATACCGATAATGATCGCTGATAAAACGCTTACAAGCGTAGCGCCAAACAACAGTTTTAAACCAAATCGAGCAACAATGTTCCCTTGTTTTTCATTCAAGCCCTTCACTGCACCCACGATTGTGCCAATGGATCCAAAGTTAGCAAATGAGATTAGGAAAACGGAGACAATAGCTGCAGTACGACCGCTTAAGCCTTCTTGAATCTTAACAAAGTCAAGCATAGCAACAAATTCATTAGCAACAAGCTTTGTCGCCATAATACTGCCCGCAGTAACCGCTTCATTCCATGGCACACCGATAAGAAAGGCAATTGGTGCAAAGACATACCCTAGAATTCCTTGGAACGAGATACCGAATATACCGCTGAAAACTCCGTTAATTAAAGCAATGATTCCAACAAACCCGACTAACATTACGCCGACTATTATGGCTACTTTAAAGCCATCCATAATATATTCGCCCAGCATTTCAAAAAACGTTTGTTTTTCGCCTTCCTGAACCTCAACGATATCCTCTTCCGCTGTAACCTCATACGGATTAATGATGGAGGCAATAATAAAGCCGCCAAATAGGTTTAATATTAATGCAGCCACTACATACCTAGGCTCCAGCATCGTCATATAAGAGCCAACAATGGACATGGATACTGTCGACATGGCAGATGCACATAATGTGAACAGGCGATGCTTAGGCAATAATCCAATCTGGTTTTTCACAGAAATAAATACTTCGTTTTGCCCTACAATTGCCGCTGCAACTGCATTATAAGATTCCAATTTCCCCATGCCGTTTACTTTACTTAATACCCAGCCAATATATTTGATAATGAACGGCAATATTTTGTAATGCTGCAAAATCCCTATTAATGCTGACATAAACACGATTGGCATCAAAACAAATAGGAAAAAGGTGTGTGCTCCTTCATTTGCAATCCCGCCAAAAACAAAGTTAGTGCCTTCATTCGCATAGCCAAGCAATTTCGAGAAGCCATCAGCAAAGCCTTTAATTAAGAATTCGCCTATGCTCGTCTTTAATATCAGCAAGCCTAATACAACCTGAATAGCAATCATGATAAGAATTGGACGATATTTGATCTTCTTCTTATTGTTACTCGCCAACCATGCAAGCAATAGAACAACAATCAGACCAACAACAGAAATTAAATAATGCATCTTTATCCCTCCAAATTACGGTTCATTTTCTTAGAAGCCTTATATCGTTCTTTCCACATTAATCCTTGCTCCAAAATAATAGCCAACAGGCTTCCGCAAATTAATCCATTATTTAAGATGGCTATCACGATGGGAGATAAATTTATCGTGGATGATGGAGGGACAAACATCAGGCCCACACCAACTAAAAGGGAAACCCCACTGACGATATAAGTTCGCTCTTCATGAATAACCTTCTTCAATTCCCTCAGGGATAATCCCACCATCTTTACAAAAATGACGAAGGTAACGGCATAGCCTATAGGAGCTGGAATACCTGATATTACGTTCATCATTGGTGGAAACAAGGAAATTGAGATCACTAAGCTGCATCCAATTATGAACGATAGGCGTTCCCTCATCCCTGTCTGTTCCACATATCCCGCCGCTCCTGATATAGGCACTGAGCCGATCGCCCCTAAACTGCCACTAATAACATGCGTAAGCCCAGAAATAAATCCAGCACGCAAATAACGGCGATTATCCGTTTGCTTAGGTTTCATAACGGTCTCCATCAACCGAATGGATGCAAGCGCATTCGTTATTAATAACAATGTTAGTAAAAAAGCAGTAGTGATCGTCCCGCCGTCAAAGCTTGGCGTTCCAAAAGGGAATAGTTCCGGCAGCTTAAATAAAGTATTCGCTTGTGAAATCACTGGCATACTGCCGAAAATAAAAAATAATAAATAACCGATCCCTATACTAATAATGACTGAAAATTGGCGCAGCAAAACAAAGCGACTGTTCCCTAACCAAAAGGTCATGCAGATCACAATCACGCTAAGCAAGAACACTTTAACATCTAACAAAGTGTGGCTTGAGGTGATCCCCATCATCCCTTTCATAAAGGTACCGCTTAATTGAAAGATCAATAAGAGCAAATAGATAAAGGTGATCGTTGGTGTAAATAAACGGGCGATTTTATCCATTAGCTTAAATGCTGAAATAAGGATAAATAAAACGCCGCTAATGATCATTCCTCCACTTAAAGCTTGCAGGGCAGCACTGTTAGAAGAATACAACACGCCCACTAAACTCGCATAGATGGTGAATATGCTCCACCATAACCCTGCCGGACCTTCATGAATAGGGAATTTATGACCAATCAGGCCTTGTAACAATCCAGCTATCCCTAACGCAATCATTGTGCTCTGGATGAGTCCAGAAGTCTCAATGGGTGTTAAGTTATATAAATCTGCGATAGCAATTGGTGTAGCAATTGCACCTGCGATCATAAAAATCATCCACTGCAATCCGGACAGTATTACCTTCATTTCTTTTCCACTCTTCTTTCTTACACCAGTACTCTTAACAATAAATTAGCCTTCAATGACTGTGTTAAGAGCTACTTCGACCATTTCATAAAAAGATTGTTCACTTTCTTGATGAGTTAAATGTTCATCTCTTAACAATTGACTGCCGACGGTTAAGATTGTTAATGCTTTCACGCCATATTTAGCGGCTAACGTATATAAAGCTGTGCTTTCCATCTCTACTGCTAATACACCAAAATCCATAAACTTGTGAAGTCGATCTAACGTCTCGCGGTAGAACTCATCAGAATTATAAATATTGCCAACAAAGACCTGCGCATTCCCGTCTTGCGCTAGTTGATACGCTTTCATTAACAACGAAAAATCTGCTGTAGGTGCATAATTACAGCCATGGAAGATCTTCTCCGTCATGTTGCTATCTGAAGACACGGCTTGGGCTAAAATAATATCGCGAATATTAATTTCTTCTTGCATTGCGCCGCATGTACCGATACGAATCAATTTTTTAACTTCGTAATCAACGATCAATTCCCTGGCATAAATACTCATAGATGGATTCCCCATACCAGACCCCTGAACCGACACTGGCATGCCCTTGTATAATCCCGTATATCCGTACATGCCTCTTACTTCGTTATAACAAATGGCGTTATCTAAAAAGTGTTCTGCTACAAATTTTGCACGTAAAGGATCTCCTGGTAGCAAAACACGATCCGCTATCTCTCCTTTTTTTGCGCCTAAATGCCTACTCATATTTCTTCCTCCAACCTTTCTTGTTAAACGCAGGCCAACCGAAATCGCTAGCACTATCAGTCCCGAAACTATCTTGAGCATAAGGTTTTTTATCCTAGCAAACTAGACCAAAATCTTACGTAGGGAACGGAAAATAATTGGTCAAATTATAAAAGCAGTTCTTTACGGATGTTTTCCAGGTCTCTTTTGGATGGGATCGTAGAGATAATGACAACAGGTACGGTCTTTAATGCAACCGGGATATTGCTTATGACAAAATCAATTTGATGCTGCTGTATGATTTCATCGGTCAGCCCTTTCATTATGGATGTATTGAGAATCAATTGATCGCCAATTTCCTTCTTTATCAGGTCTGCTATATAATGGCGGATTGAAAATTCTTCCCCAATTACTAAGAAAGCCCGCTTCCTTTTATAACGTAAGCTTGAACGAACCATTAAGGTTAGCTTTGTTAAATGGAAATCATTATACAAGACAGAAGGGTAAGCTTTGCTCCAAGTTTGCATGCAGGCTTGCAATTGTTGATAAATCTGCTGGCATTCTTGTTGAACATATGCCGTTAAATTACTTTTTGAAATCATCATCCATTCAGGGATGGCATTATCGATTAATAATTTATCGAAGAACCCGTATATCTCCAATATAAGTCGTTCTTCCGTATCCAAGTTAGGGTATTCCTGTGCCAATAAGGTTAGCAGCAGATTACCCATTTGATATTCTTCTTTATCTTTGTGTAATTCGACTTCTTTAATCGGTGTTATTTCTGAGCCTTCATAATAATGATATTGGCTGAGACTAACCAGGGACTGTATAAAGAATAGTTCACTTTCGGGAAATGCAATGGACAGCTTTTCTTCAAGGCTTTCCACAAGAGCCTTCACTGGCAAATAAAACATCCCCTTATCCCAGGGGTAGCTATTCTCGTCGATTTTCACATATTCCCCTTTGGCAGCTCTTTCTATAACAATGGCCAACAAAAAGGATAATTTCCTCTTGGAATTGATAAAATAAACGATGTTCTTCTCATTCTCTATCGTTGTAATTAATTGATTAATATAAGCAAAGTCGACATTCTCAAAAGGCCATCCTGTCAGCTCATACGCATCACCATATAATTTCCAATAAAAATAACGAATATTCATTTCATTTCCTTTGATCATAGGGGTAGAATGCGTGATGCGCAGCTTGTACGCTTGGAGATCATTATTATTTAATTGCACAATCAGCTTCTTCAAAGATGAGGTACTCATAAACATGGCCCCAGCCAGCTCCTCCACAGACAGCCGGTCAACATTCATAAACAAGATATTCATCAGCCGATAAAAGATCGTTTGTCGGAACATAGAAGAAATCACTTCACTGATCGTCTCACTTCTCCCATCACGTCGAAGCACGATTCCCTTTCCTCTAGAGACTTCAATAGTTACATTAGATGGTAATTGCTTGCTGATTTCCTCCACCATCTTGCGTATTGTTTTATCTGAAATGCCTAAGCTCTTTTCAACCTCGGCTAAGGTAAACCATCTTTGTTCCGAATCAAGCAGCGTCATCAACTGGCTGGCTAAATTAAATCCTTTATCCATGTTTACACCCTATTTCAATTTAATTGTAATGTTTGTAGTATTGAGAACCTTCAATAAACAACAACGATTGCTAAGAACTTTAACAGAATTATTCAAGAAGTCAAAACTTAAGTTTTTTATGAGGTGCGCTCCTTAGTTTAATATTCTTTAGAGGAAATTAAGGAATTCTTATCAAATAGATTATCTTTATTTGCTAAGATGAGGTGTCCAAAGCAGTTGTACATGTGGCAGCCGCTTTGCAAAAAAGAAAGGATGTCATTATGTATCAAGGAAACTTACGAAAGCTCACCTTACTATTGTTAGCATTATATACCCTTTTGACCCTCTATTTTTTGTATGTAGGTTTTAACAGAGCTGCTTTTCTTCAAGATTCTACTATGCGATATAGTCTAATACCTGAAGGGATTCCTTTACACTTTCCAATGGGAAGGAACTTTCAAGTTTGGTTTTTTGAGCTTGGCAACTTTGCAGCATTTATTCCTTTTGGCATTGCTATCCCACTTCTGTTTCGTTGTGGTTTCATTCGGTTTATAGCCATATTTATTCTGTCTATTACGATTCTTGAAATTGTGCAAATGCTTTCTCGTTTAGGCTCCTTTGATATTGACGATATCATTATAAATACGTTAGGGGCCGCGGTAGGATTTTGGGCGCAGCGGCTCGTACACCGTGATCGAGATAAATGGAGAGGAATCTCTCGAATCCTCTTAACAGCCATTGTACTTTCCATTGGAGTCATTGCCATTGTTGGCGGCATCAATCGTTATTTGGACGAGGGAGGCGGCAAAGTCTCAGCCCTGAACGAGCTTGCATTAGAAGAGGGTTCTGCAATATGGGATAAAACGCTCTTAAGCTTTACAGCAGACCGGCAAAAGGTTGCTCCTCAAATCAATATGTACAGTAGAAAAAATACAAGAACTAACGAATTTACGTATCATTTAAATGGCAAATACACAAAAATGGATGGTTATGTCGCGATACCAGATGATGTAATCCACACTGCAAGCAAAGGGATAAGCAACATTATTTTTATCGCAGATGGCACAGAAATTTATTCACTGGGTTTGTCCGCTAGACGCGGAGAGAATCAGCTTACCTCTTTTCAAATCCCTTTAAACGGAGCAAATAAACTTACCATTCAACT
Organism: Paenibacillus sp. J22P59; assembly: GCF_059383895.1. Lineage (NCBI taxonomy): Bacteria > Bacillati > Bacillota > Bacilli > Caryophanales > Paenibacillaceae > Paenibacillus > Paenibacillus sp. J22P59. The sequence continues at coordinate 77,006 of NZ_JBXENX010000003.1, read as the reverse complement.
AAGGAATGAAGACCCCGATCCGACTACAAATGCCGTGATGTGGGACATTACTCTTACAGAGGTCAACTTAGGACAAAAGATGATTAATAGCAGTAAAGAAAAATTAAGGTCACTGTTCTACAGGTATCACATCAAGGATAATGTCTGAAAATAAAAATAAGCTTCTCTCCTATAGGAGGGGAGCTTATTTTAGTCTTGTTTTCCTTTTTTTTTATATTGTGCGAAGCCGCAGCTCATAAAAATACTGCACAATGGGATGCTTTAGCTTCATCTTGCCCGACATGTTCAAGATTCGCTTTTTCCCAACTCGCCTGTCCACCAGAGCTAGAATATTCAATAAGATATCATTGCTCTCGATACTTTCTTCTATGGGAGCAGCTAAAAACTTGGTAGCTACAACGTCAAAATTGGATTTGCTCAATGAGGATTGTGCGGATATGAGCTGCTTAGCATATTCCGTTATTTTCCTGCTTCTCGCCATTACTTTTAGCCGATCCTCAGGAACTACGCCCTTTGTATCGTTTCTGACCGCTTCAATTTCTTCATTGCTGATAGGAATTTGGATATAGGCATCATTCTTAATTTCGAGCTCCGTCTGATACCATCTGATTAAAGTAGTCGCATCATTCATATTGAACACATTCTTCTTATCTACTGCAATATAACAAAGCCCCGCTTTATCAGGTAAATATCGGTAGCCGGTGGCGCGATATTCTACCCTTCCCTGTAACGCAGGACAGAGAAAGCTCTCCAGATTCTGCTTCAATTTGCTCCAGGCCATACAATCCTCCTATGATCTATATCATGAATGCTTATTTATGCAATCGTTCTATCCATCATACAATAAACCAGCGCAATGATCCTACTACTACAAGTAACTTTACATCTCTTTCTCTCGATTTTTGACACAGAAAACAATTTAGATTGCACACAAAAAATAAATTTGATAAAATGACTGACGAACGTTCGTTAGTTATAGAGGTGATTTTATTGAAAAGTGTGGAGATTAAAGATGTCGCATTAAAATTTTTTACCATTCATGGGTATGAAGGAGCCTCGCTATCTCAAATTGCTGAGCATGTCGGTATGAGAAAGCAGTCGCTCTATGCTCATTTCAAAGGGAAAGATGATCTATTCCTACAGGTTCTGCACGATGCCAAAGAGACCGAAATCACATCTATACTTCATTATTTGAGTAAAGTAGGTACCCAAAACCCTAAAGCAGATTTATTAGGATATCTCCATTTGGTCATTGATTTATTCCAACAAAGTGAGCAGTTAAAGTTTTGGCTGCGTATGTCTTTTTTTCCTCCTCTTCATCTCGCAGCAGCCATTAATGAGGAAGTACGCGATACGGAGCAGAAGCTTCAAACTATGCTTGAAAGCAAATTTCAGGATTGGATCGATGCCAAAGCCATCATGGAGAGTAAGGCCTCTATCCCTACGCTTGCCTTCTTAGGCATAGTTGATTCCATCATACTAGAGCTCGCTTATGGGAATAATGAAAAACGTTTATACGACAAACTAGATGCCTCATGGACCGTATTTTGGCGAGGCATTTCACAGCTATGATTTTACAGAGAGAGGTATTTCTTTATGAAGAAACCATTGAAAGAACAAAAAGCAGTCTTATTCATTCTTTTAAGTAATATATTCATTGTTTTTCTAGGAGTCGGGCTGATCATTCCGGTTATGCCCTCCTTTATGAATATCATGCATTTATCAGGCCAAACGATGGGTTATCTTATAGCCGCCTTCTCGTTCGCGCAATTACTCATTTCTCCCCTCGCAGGGCGATGGATTGACATTTATGGCCGAAAAAAAATGATCATTATTGGTTTATTCCTCTTCGGTATATCCGAGCTGATCTTTGGTTTAGGTACACATATATCCGTGCTTTATTTTTCCAGAATTTTAGGAGGCATTAGCGCTGCATTTATTATGCCTGCCGTAACTGCCTTTGTTGCAGATATTACCTCTGTAGAGGAAAGACCCAAAGCGATGGGCTATATTTCAGCTGCCATTAGTATCGGTTTTATTATTGGACCTGGTATCGGAGGGTTTATTGCTGAGCTGGGCGTGCGTGCCCCGTTCTACTTTGCTGCCGGCTTCGCATTGTTAACCTGTATTACTTCCCTTATTATTTTAAAAGAACCGCTAAGCAAGCAGCAGATGTCAGAAATTTCTCAGCTCAAAAAGGATACCACCTTTGTAGGTGATATCAAACGGTCACTCCAGCCCCTATACATTATCGCCTTTATTATTGTGTTTGTGCTGGCGTTTGGCTTATCCGCCTATGAAACGGTATTTAGTCTGTATTCGGATCATAAATTCGGCTTCACTCCACAAGATATTGCCGCCGTTATTACGATAAGCGCCGTATTCGGGGTTGTCGTTCAGGTCTTTATGTTCGGTAAAATGGTGGATAAGCTCGGTGAAAAGAAGCTCATTCAAATATGCTTAATTACTGGCGTACTATTAGCGGTAGTATCCACTATGATCTCGGGCTTTATAGCCATTTTGCTAGTAACCTGCTTCATCTTCCTTGCATTTGACTTGCTGCGGCCAGCATTAACGACCTACTTATCAAAATCTGCCGAAAAAGAACAAGGCTTTATCGCTGGGATGAACTCCACCTATACAAGCTTAGGCAACATCGTCGGACCCGCATTAGGCGGCATATTATTCGATGTAAACATCAACTATCCGTACCTCTTTGCTGCTGTCATTATGTTTATTGGTCTTCTCATTACAATGATCTGGAGAGAGCAACAATCAGCTAGCGGTATGGTAAAATAACTTGCTTAGGCTGTCGAGAAATCTCGACAGCCTTCTTTATGCTTTTTCAATGGATACCCCCAATGTCATTCCGGCTCACACCAGCTCCAAACAACGATTTAGATGGTCTCTGTGGACATTTCTTCAAAATAGTGTACAACGACCTCCCGGAATTCCAGAGCAGCCTGCGAGATGTATCTACCCTTATGCCATAATAAAGCTATCTCGCGTACCAATTCGTGATTCTCTACTTGGAGATAGGTGATATGCTCTCGGGAGAATCTTGCTGTACTCGGTATGAAGGCTATGCCAAGCCCTGCTTCAACCAAAGAGCTCAGCCTCGCAGGCTCATCTCCCTCATACACATATTTGGGTACAAATCCAGCTGACTTGCAAATCGAGTCCACTAGATCGCGTGTACCATAGCCCCTCTTTACTCCGACAAACCATTCATCTCGTAATTCAGCCAAGGATACGCTGCTTCGTTCTGCCAGCCGATGCCCCTGTGGAACAGCTACAAGGATCGGGTCAACGAACACGATCTGACATTCAATATCATCCCCTTGTATCGGAGGTGAGGACAAGCAATAATCGACTTCTCCTCTATGAAGAAGCGTAACCATTTCCTTCATCGTTAACATTTGCACATGAAATTGGATATCAGGCCGCTTTTTACGAAATTCTCGAAGAATATGGGGCAACGTGCTTGCAGTGCTAACTGCCAATTCAAGCGTGCCCTGTTCCGTATTGGACAACTCCCTAAGCTCCTGCTTCCCCTGCTCCAATTCAAACAAAGCCCGCTCTGCACGGAGAAGAAATCTGCTGCCGAACTCATTCAATCGAAGCTTCCTTCCTTTTCGATCGAATAGAGGGACCCCTAGATCCTCTTCCAAGCGTTGAATCGTTTTGCTAAGCGACGATTGAGTAACATGCAGGCTTCGTGCAGCGTCGGTCACATGCTCCAAACGAGCTACCGTGAGAAAATATTGCAGTTGAAGAAGTTCCATTGTCGCATCCTCCATATATTCCTTCCAGTCAATGAAATCATAACATGAAATGCGTTGGAATAAATAAACGGTTTCCAGTACGATGGCATTACTATACTTTGGGGGGAACAAAAATGAATGCTCGCAGCAGATGGTTAATGATATCCGTGGGACTTGGGATACTATTGAACCCTTTGAATTCATCAATGGTTTCTGTAGCTATACCAAGCCTGCAAAATGTGTTTCAGCTTGATTTCACACGTGTTTCCTGGATCATTTTTTCATTTTATATGGCAAGCAGCATTGCTCAGCCTATCATGGGGAAGGCCAGCGATTTATTCGGCCGCAGGAAGATATTTCTTATCGGGCTTATCATAGCCTTCATTGCATCATTATTTGCTCCACTATCACCAAGCTTTGGGTATCTCATCCTATTCCGCATTGTACAAGCCATTGGAACAAGCATGATGGTTGCCGTTGGAATGGCGATTGTAAGGATTCATATTACGGAGAAACAAGCGACTGCGCTGTCTGTTTTATCTATATTCCTATCCGGAGCGGCCGCAATTGGACCCTTTATTGGCGGGGTCATCCTTCACTGGTGGGGCTGGCCTGCTATCTTTTTTGTCAATATTCCATTCGTGCTGGCGAGCTTCTTATTATCATGGAGGACCATTCCTAAGGACGAACCGACAGCATCCATTGCACTGAAGATGCCCCTTCGTAAATGGCTGGATTGGATTGATGTATCCGGGATTCTGCTCTTCACCGTGGGACTGATTGCCCTGCTCCTTGGGTTACTCTCAGCCAAATCCTCTGGGCATCTGTCATTGAGTACTGGAATTGCCTTGCTGATAGGCCTGGTAACGCTATATGCATTCGTACGGCATGAGTTAAAAGCTGCATCACCTTTTATTCCTTTTCGTACGTTCGCCAAATATCCTGCGATGATTTGGGTTAATATTGAATTCATGCTTGTAAACTTACTTTATTACTCCCTCTTTTTCGGGCTTCCCTCTTACTTGCAAATGGTACGTCATGTCAGTGATTTCCACACAGGGATTCTCATGCTAAGCTTGGGGATAAGCTCATTAGTTACTTCTCCAATAGCAGGGCGATGGATAGATAGATCAGGGCCAAGGCCGGCATTGCTCGTGTCCGCAATCCTGATGGCATTAGGATCGGTATGGCTGGTAACATTGAATCAAGCTTCACCGGTTATAAGCGTGTGCTTCGCTTTGGCAGCGTTCGGCATTAGCAACGGCTTGAACAATGTAGGCATGCAAGCCGCTTTGTTCAAGAGCTCTCCCAAAGAAATCATTGGTGTAGCATCAGGATTATTCAATACATCGAGATATCTGGGAACTATTCTCTCTTCCTTGGTGATAGGTGTCGTGATGGGAGGCAAATTCAATTTCGAGGGGTTTCGAATACTTGGGATTATCCTCACAGTAATTGCATTGTCTCTGGTTGTCATGAGCTCGCGACGCAGGGATTCAGGGCAATTGCAGGAGGAGTAAAAAATGCCACTTGAATGGCAATGCAGTTAAAGGACAGTGTCGCATCTCATTTATCCATTACGATCCATTCCTAATAGACACTCCACATCTGTGGAGTGCCTATTATAGCTGAATACATTTTACTGCTTGTACAAAAAAATCTAGACCCTGAGTGAGCCGCGGAACCCTCTGGCGCCATAATAAGATTCTGCTCCGTTATGATACACAAAGACTTTGCCATAGCGGAAATCAGCGAAGATAGCACCGCCGAGTTTTCTAATCTCAGAAGGCGTTTTCACCCAGCTCGATGTTTTCGTATCGAAATTTCCAAGCTCCTGCAGCTCTCGATATTGTTCTTCCGTTAAAATCTCAATTCCCATATCAGCCGCCATATTAATAGCGCTATTTTCCGGTTTATTTGCTTTCCTTGACTTCAAAGCTTCATCGTCATAACACACACTTCTGCGGCCTTTAGGACTTTCCGCTGCACAGTCAATAAAAATGTATTCACCCGTCTCTTCATCATAACCAATAACATCCGGCTCACCGTCGGTTTTTTCCATTTCGTGGAGTGACCACAGCTTGTCAGCATTAGCTTCCAATTTTGCTTGTACTTTGGCCCATTCCAAACCATTATGACGGTTCATATTTTTCTCAAAACGGGCTTTTACTGCTCTGAGCAACTCTTCACTTTGTTCTGATGATAATTTCCTGTTTTCATTTACCACAATGAAACCTCCTTGAAATACACTTCATGATGTACTATTGCTTTATGAATTCACGTCTATCCGAGCATCAAGGAGCAAAGACCTCTGGATTATCGTTTCGCCAGGCGCCTATGCAGCCAATTAAACACGCCATGTAACTGATCATCACTCTATCAGTCTCATTGTCCTCATACTCCGTTACGATATTTATGCCCGGCTTGCGCCATGCCAATACTCGTCCAGAAGATCTAAGCCTCTCAAACTCTTCATCCAGTTCAGGTTGGCCATATGCCTTTATCGAATCATCCGGAGTTGAGCTCATCGTGATTCCCTGAGGAAGCTTTCCGGGAAATGGTGCTTTAATTCTATCATCCGCTCCGGGAGCTAGAAAATGTATGGCCCCAATAATCCATCCATCTTCACTTGTATAAGTGAGTCCGGTCAGATCATTTATTTTGGGTGCACGATAAATATCGATACGTATTGATGATTTCACAGACCAGATGATATCGTCGTTAAAATAGCTGCTTGGGGGTGGCATTCGCTTGACACCGAATGCTTGCAGCAAAGCTTGAACATTCTTGGGACTATACGGCTGACCAAGCATTTCGATAAGCTGTTCAGATGGTTCTTTCACGCTTATATCCCTTCCTTTCGCTTCGCTCAATACACACGACATGATGAGTGGGTTACTTCCTGCCGTTTTTAGTTTTAATTATCCCGATTTTTTGTTCAAGGGTCAATGCCACACAATGTGCGTTATTAATTTTTGATTGTTTTCAGACAAAACAAAAACACCCCATTCATTCTTTTTTAGTAAATGAATAAGGTGCAGTTAAATAAACCCAGGCATGTTTGTATATAAATGATGAAAAGATTTGTATACATCAGTATCAGTTCAATATACACACAGACTGTGGTACTTTGTGAATGTTCTTTCAGTTCAATCTGCGCCCACACGCACAGCACACTAATTCAAGATATATCGATCGCCAAACGTTTTTTTTACTAAAACGCCGCTTAATCCCTTTGTACTCTTAATGGAATAACGCTGTCCTTTTGAAAATACTCCTGAAATATCTTCAAGTTCAAAATTCTCTCCAAAAGTTTTACTAGTTTTTAATTTCCCAGTAAAAGTCTCACTTAGCTCGCCTAAATCATCATCAAAGAAACCACTCTCACGATAAAGGTGCAGTTTTCCAGCGACATTTTTGAAATAAAATTCCATGATATAACCACCCTTCAAAATTGAATATATTTTTAAATTTAATATATATTACAATTATACATATAAAAACATATAATTAAAATGCACTTTATTCATTCTTTACGTCTGGATATTACATCACATATTCCAATTATCCATAGTTCTCAAAAATCATTAATCAAGCTCTTGCCTACTCTATAGAACGAAGATAAATCTAGCTAAAAAAGCCAGCTATACTAGCTGGCCAAGTTTTATATGAGTCTAGCCTAGCTAAATTTAAAAAATTAGTAATTCTCTTTTATTTCGTTACCAAGAAATGTTCTTTAAGATACTTGATTCTTTCCGAATAATCTTGTTCTGCTTGAGGTTTTGTTAGTATATTATTGGAAACTAACAAATCATAAAATGATTCCAACATCTGTGCTGATATAAGTATGGGAAGCTTCTTAGAAGTAATCATCATTCTTTGACCGTCAATCAGGACAGAAGCTATTTTGTTAGGCTGAATAAGCTCAATCTGTACGCCGTGCTTGTCTATTATAAAATACATTTCCTTTTCGTTTTCAAATACTAAATGCTGTACTTCTGCCCCGTTTGCCAAGCGACTCTGCATTTCATTTATGGAATAGCCCGGATTCGGATCATTTACTAAAAGCCATTTAGCAAAATCTGTTGCGTCAACACCTGTAGTATCATATTTTTTCCAAACTGCCCCATTGTCCTTGCTTATCATTATGGAGTTATCATTCGTTACACGCAAATACATCTCGTTGTCCACATATACTGCCCTATAATTTGAAGCGATTAAATTATCGATCAACTTCGGCACATCCAATTTGGTAAATGTTAAATCGATCGGCATTGAGGCTATCATGGATTCTCCCTCGCTATGGTATAAGGCAAGCGTACTTTCTGCCATAGGTTCGGCTATTGGGCTGTCCATACCTGAAGGCGCTCCCGAACTATCCAGTGCAGAAGTCGCAAAGACCGTAACAGTCCCAGCCACAATCACAATAGCGAGCAACATCGTCGTGATAGAGGTTTTCTTAGTCTTCATAATAGATATAATCCTTTCTTCAATTGGGTTTTTGGAAAAATTACTGGTAAATGGAGACAATCCACTCCTCTTTTCTTCCAAATGGACAAGTGCTAGAGCGTAAGCGGGTTTCATGCTTTCCCCAACTGTCCAAATAACCTTTTCATCACAGGATAGCTCAATATCACGGTTAGCAAGAATGTACATTACCCACACGACAGGGTTAAACCAATGGATACACATGGCGGCGGCAAGCAGCCACTTCTTTAGTGTGTCAAATCGTTTGATGTGAGTAAATTCGTGAGTAAGGATAAACTCAAGTTGGCTTTCATCGGTATAATCTATATTTTTGGGCAAGAGTACAACGGGCTGAAAAATACCATAGGTAAGCGGAGTTGAAATTTTATCCGATTGCCGAATTTGTACCTTTCGCCATAAAAGATTCGACTTCTGCCAATTACTAATGAAATCATTTTTAATAGGTAACGACATTTTATAGTTATTGCGACATCTGATATGTGGGATGATGAAATACAAAGCGCACAATGTAAAACCAATCAGCCATACCAATACAATAGGCGATATTAGTGAAGGCGTGTGGGTTGGAACGGTTGGTATGGTCAAATTTTCTGTTATTGGTGGCATGATAACCGTACCACCATTTAAAGAGGATGAGTTTTCCGCTACAGGAATTACCTCTTGTACTATAAACATCTTTTCTAAATAGTTAACTGCCGTAAAAAAACTGAATGGCGAAGGAACAGAAACAGGTACAAGCAGTTGGCATAATGCAACACCCCAAAGAAACATAAAGGTCATTTTGGGCAGCCTGTGAATGAGCAGGAAACGAAAGAAAATAACCGCAAGAATAAAGAGGCTAGCCGATAAACTTATTTCAAGCAACGACATCTCCACCTTATTCCAAGCTCTCAATAAGACGTTTTAATTGATTGATTTCCTCCGTCGACAGCCGTTTCTGTCCCAAAAGAGAAGCAATCAGCCTGTCGGGGGCACCATCATACATCTTATTGATAAGCTCTGTTGTTTCGTGCTCTTGCGCCTGCTCCCGTGTAACAAGCGCACGGCAAACGAAATTTGGCTCTTGACGTTCAATCGCCCCTTTATCAAGGCACCTCTTAATGATCGTATAGGTCGTTGTCTTGCTCCAGCCTACTTTTTCTTTTGTAATTTCTGCAATCCTCTTTGCCGGGGTATCGCCATCTCTCCACAAGATTTCCATAATATTAAGCTCGCTGTCGAAAAGCTTCATAACCAGATGAAAGCACCTCATTTCGTTATCGTTCTACTGCAGTAGAATTATATATTTACATTCTACTGCAGTAGAATTGTTTTGTCGAGTCATTATTACACTAATATCTCAGCTTTTTATAAACATATACCTAAAAAAACCAAACGGAATATCACCGTTTGGTTTCATGCTTTATATCTCTTCAGCCAGAACTTATAGAACAGATGTGAATACCGTTAACCAGATGCTTAACTTAATCACATCATTTTCTTTTCAAAAATATACGGCAGCACCTCTAACAACCGTCCACGTGTGATGGGATCTTCATAATTCCATGTAAAATCCAAATAATGAATTTTACTGGGAGTTAACTCTGCTATAGCCGCGATCTGTGGACATTGAGCAACTGTTTGCAATTCTTGGGGAGAAGCCAAGATGAAATTACGATCTCCAACATAGTGTTTCATTTGATGCTGCTGAATTTCTATCCATGCTTGCCCTTGCTCGATTAGGTGCATGACTTTGGCAGAGGGACAAAAGCCAAGTGATTCGTATAAGGAGGCTGCAAACCCGCTGTGCCCCATAATATAAAGTTTGGCGCCTAACTTGAGATAAACAGTTGCCGTCTCCCCAGCAACATAAGCCTGTTCTAATTGCCTACGCACGAGTCTTACTTTGTCCTCATATGTAGTAATCCACTTCTCCGCCGCTTTGCTACGTTCAAATAATAGAGCGATATATCGTAATCGCTCAAATAGCCTAAACTTATTGTCCAACACAACAGTAGGAGCGATTCTATCTAGTAGTTGTAAATCTTGTGCATGATGATGATAGCTAAGCAAGACTAACTCAGGCTGCAGCTGTGCTATTTTATCGGGATCTGCCCAGTGCCCGATATTATGAATATTTCGCAGCCTATTGTGATAAATCACATTATCCTTCATAGAGATGGCCGCTCCTACAGGGGATATGCCTAAAACGAGTAATTCTCCAAGTGTGTATTTGCCATCAGTCACAATACGTGTTGCATCTTTAGGAACATGAACCTTTCTTCCCAAGGAATCAATGACTGTTCTTTGCTGAGTATGAATATGGATATTGGCATATTCACGCGGCGTGTTTCCAGTTAATTTACGAAAGCATCTGCTGAAATAATATTCATCCTTAAACCCAATTTGTCGAGATATTTTGCTCAATGGCTCGGTGGAATTACACAAGAGTTTCTTGGCATGGTTTATACGTAAGTGGGCCAAATAATCTGTTGGCTTTTTACCAGTCAGTGTCTTAAACTGTTGGCTATACTGCCATCTGACCATTCCGGCCATATTAGCTAGCTGTTCTACTGTCAAGTCCTCATCATAATGCTGTTCCATATAATGTACAGTATGTTGCGTCATGTTTATCTTTTCTTCGTTCTTCAACTGGGAAGCTTGCTCATCTAACTGAGCCATCATGCCTAGAATAAGCTGAAGTCTACCTTGCATCATAGCCAGTTCTAATGTGGATAGTGACCTCATACATCCTTCATTTCCTAATATTTGCTTGACTCGAGAAAATAAAAGACTATAGGGATAACCACAAAGCAAAGGTGGATGAGCAACTGGTTTCATGGACATTCCTTCTACTTCAAAGGTTTCAAAGGTAAAGCGCGCAAACTGTACTTCCCCGTCGCTTGATTCCACACTGTAGCGTTGTACAGGTAATACCAGAATGCAACTCCCTTGTCGCAGATCGATTGCGATTTGGTCTATATACAGCCGTATGCCACGACTGAGTGCTATTAATAATGTACATAAATTTGTTGCATCGTTATTTATTCCCTCTTTATGACTATTCGCCCGCATCATCTGGTCAACCTGAAACCAATCATAGTGCTGCAGCCTAATATACAGGGATGCTAGATTCATAAGCAACTCTCCAACTAATAAAAATGATTATCATTATCATTACTATAACATATAATGACATGCTCTCAAATATAGCTCAGCTTTAATAGTTGGAGTAGACACTATTTTGAAAAACTAATGGTGTATCACGAGTCAGATACAATTTATTACGACCGTTTCATCCATTTTGGCAGCTCTTCATACAATTTCTCCAAAGCTAACAAATTATCTGTATTCCATTCATCCGAAACAAAGTAAACATTCCCCTTTTGGACAGCAGGAAGAGTCTTCCATATTGGGCTTTGTAGCAATCGATCAGCTTCTGTTCTACTTTCATCAGTATCTTGTGCAATGACAAACAAATGATCGCCAGCATAATCTGGAAGCAACTCTTCTGAAATGGTAACGAAAGACACTCCTTTTACATCAATAATATTTTTCTGTACAGCTGGTGGAACAGCAAAGCCGTTCTCTCCATAAATGGTGGCTCCAAGGCTACGATCACCCATAACATAAAGCGTTTTACCTAACTGGTAGAAAACAGTTGCTGTTTCCCCTTCTGCCAATTGAAGCTTATCCCACATTTTTTGCGACTGTGCTTCAAATTTAGCAATCAGTTGCGCAGCTTCTTCCTGTTTGCCAAAAATTTTCCCAATCTCAGTTACACGTTCTTTATAAGGAAGAGCTGGGTTGAAAGGAATAGTAGGAGCAATTTTCGATAAAGCCTCATTCTGTTCTGCATCTGCATTGTGATAACCATTAATAATCAGATCAGGTTCTAAATAGAGAATCAACTCTAAATTACTAGGGTTTCCAACATCGACTATCCCTGCTAATTTATCTTCATAATAACTAGAGGGATCCTTAGGAAGGTTATTGCCAACAATGGGAATGCCCATCGCCAAAAAATCACCAATCGTCTGAGCAATATAAACCACTCGCTTTGGATCTGCAGGTATTTCAACCTGTTCACCTTTAATCGTTGTATATTGAATTGTTGTCTTAGTTTCCTCTGCCTGCACATCAGTTTGAGTTGTTTTCTCACTTTTCTCTACCTGCGCCTTAGGCACATTGCCTCCAGAATTGCTGCAAGCTGATACTATCAATATCAGGAGTAAAATCCCTCCACATAGCATTATTTGCTTTCCACGATATTTCTTCACACTTGTTGCCCCTTCCTGTCTCTTTTTAATTGAAAATGATTATCATTACCTGTATTATTGTAGCTTGTGCAAAAAGGGGGAACAATGAAAAAAACGCAATGATTTATTTGGATAAATGTCAATAACCAGGATAGAAATATGAATTTGCCATGCTAGCTTACTTCTAAAGGATTGTTTTCTCTGCATCACTGCATAACTAATAGCCCCTTTATGTTAAAGCACATAGGAGCTATTAGTGTTCTTCTTAAAAATATATGGTAGCACCTCTAACAACCTTCCACGTGTGATGGGATCTTCATAATTCCACGTAGCATCCATAAAATGAATCTTACCGGGAGTTAACTCGGCTATAGCCGCGATCTGTGGACAGTGAGCAACAGTTTGCAATTCTTGGGGAGAAGCCAAGATGAAATTACGATCTCCAGCAAAGTGATTCAATTGATGCTGCTGAATTTCTATCCATGCATGCCCTTGCTCAATTAGGTGCATCACTTTGGCAGAGGGACGAAAGCCAAGTGATTCATACAAGGTGGCAGCCAACCCGTTCTGGCCCATAATATATAGCTTTGTACCTAGCTTGAGATAAACAGCAGCCGTCTCCCCATTAACATAAACATGTTCTAATTGCCTACGCACCAATCTTACTTTTTCCTCATATCTAGTGATCCATTTCTCCGCCGCTTTACCACGTTCAAATAATTGAGCGATATATCGTAATCGCTCAATTAATCTAAACCTTTTGTTCAGTATAACAGTGGGAGCGATCGCATCCAGTACTTGTAAATCTTGTGCTTGATAATTGCTTAGCAATAATAAATCAGGCTGCAGCTGATCTATTTTATCCGGTTCTGCCCAGTACCCGATATTATGAATATTTCGCAGCTTACTGTGATAAATCACTTGCTCTTTCATGATAGAGATAGCCGCTCCTATAGGGGATATGCCTAGAACAAGTAATTCTCCAAGTGTGTCTGTTCCAGCAGTCACAACACGTGTTACATCTTTTGGAACATGAATCTTTCTGCCAAGTGAATCAATAACTGTTCTTTGCTTACTATGAAGATGGATATTGGAATATTCACGCGGAGTGTTTCCAGTTAATTTACGAAAGCACCTGCTGAAATAGTATTCATCCTTAAATCCAATTTGTCGAGATATTTTGCTCAAGGGCTCGGTGGAATTACACAGGAGCTTCTTGGCATGGCTTATACGTAGATGGGCTAAATAATCAGTTGGTTTTTTTCCAGTTAATATTTTAAACTGTTGGCTATATTGCCATCTGACCATTCCAGCCATATTAGCTAGCTGTTCTACTGTCAAATCCTCATCATAATGCTGTTCCACATAATGTACAGTATGTTGCACCAGTTTTATCTTTTCTTCTTTCTGCAAATGGTAAGCTTGCTCATCTAACCGGGTCATCATACCTAGAATAACCTGTAATCTACCTTGCATCATAGCCAAGTCATATGTAGATCGTGAGGAGCAAATCCGATTCCTTTTCCATGCTTCATTCCCTAGTATTTGCTTGACTTGAGAAAATAACAGATTATAAGGACAGCCACAAAGCAAGGGTGGATGAGCAACCGGATTCAAGATCTTTCCTTCTACTTCAAAGGTTTCAAAGGTAAAGCGCGCAAGCTGTACCTCCCCGTCGAGTGATCCCACAGTGTAGCGTTGTACAGGTAACACTAGAATGCAGCTCCCTTGTCGCAGATCAATTGCAACATGGTCTATATGCAGCCGTATGCCATGACTGAGTGCTATCAATAATGTGCATAAATTTGTATCCTTGTTGTTTATTCCTTCATTATCACTGATCGCTGGCGTCATCTGGTCAAATTGAAACCTATGATAGTGTTGTAGCCTAATATACAGGGATGCTAGATTCATAAGCAACTCTCCAACTAATAAAAATGATTATCATTATCATTACTATAACATATAATGACATGCTAATAAATATAGCTCAGCTTTAATAGTTCGAGCAGGCAAATTTTTTTGGAAAACTAACGGTTTAAAATGAGCAGATACAATTTCTTATGGCCGTTGCACCCATTTTGGCAGCTCTTCAAGCAATTGCTCCAAAGCTAACAAGCCATCTGTATTCCATTCGGCTGATGCAGTGTAAACATTTCCCTCTTGAACTGCAGGCAAAGTCCCCCATAGCGGGCTTTGCAATATTCGATCAGCTTCTGTTTGACTTTCATCATTATCGAGTATAAGGACAAACAAATGATCACCAGCATACTCTGGAAGCAGCTCTTCTGAAACCGTAGCGAAAGTGAGCCCTTCATCAATAATATTCTTCTTAACAGCGGGTGGGATTGTAAAGCCTTGCTCTTGATAAATAATAGCGCCAAGTGAACGATTGCCCATAACATATAATGTTTTACCTAACTGTAAGAAGACCGTTGCTGTCTCCCCTTCTGCCAATTGAAGCTTATCCCACATTTCTTGCGACTGTACTTCAAATTTAGCAATCCATTGAGCTGCCTCTTCCTGCTTGCCAAAAATATTTCCAATCTCAGTTACACGTTCTTTATAAGGAAGCGCTGAATTGAAAGGAACAATAGGAGCAATTTTCGACAATGCCTCATTACGGTCTGCATCCTGATGGTAACTATTAATAATCAGATCGGGCTCTAACGTCAGAATCAACTCTAAGTCACCAGGATTTCCAACATCAACTATTCCTGCCGTTTTACCTTCATAGAACCTATCAGAAGCATGGACAAGGTTATTACCAATAACCGGAATATCCATCACCAAGAAATCGCCAAGCGTCGGACCTAAATAAACGACTCGTTTTGGATTTGCAGGTATTTCAATCTGTTCACCTTTAATCGTTGTATATTGAATTGTTGTCTCACTTTCCTCTATCTGCACCTCAGGCACGTTGCCTCCAGATTTGCTGCATGCCGATACTATCAACAACAAGAGCAAAGCTCCCCCCCATAGTATAATTTGCTTTCCATGATGTCTCTTCATACTTGTTGCCCCTTTCCTTCTCTCATTTAATTGAAAATGATTATCATTACCTGCATTATTATAGCTTGTGCGAAAAGGGGAAACAATGAAAAAAAACAAAACGTTTTATTTGGATAAATGTCAATAATAAGCTAGTAAAAAAAGAGTTATGTACACATTGGATTCCAAATAATTCGGACAGTAAGATATGATTTGACCAACAAATCTGTTACAATGTCCCCATTAAACAGGAAAAGGATGAGGACGATGGTTCGTCGTTTGAAACGGTTTAAGAATGTTGCTACTGTATTAAGCTTCTAAGTAAAAAATGATTGATATTACTTAGAAGCGAGGGGTAAAAATGAAACAACATCGGTTTGACCACTGGTCGGAAATCAAGTATCTAAAAGATATTGTCACCAACCCAATGATTGAAGTAGGAGAATACTCCTACTATTCTGGTTATTACGATAATCATGATTTTGAAGATGGTTGCGTTAGATACCTTTGGGGAGATGAAAAATCAAGAAAGCTATTCAATCCCACCGAAGATTATGGTTGGATTCTAGATAAATTAATTATTGGAAATTACGTATGCATTGCAAGTGGAGTAATTATTTTAATGGGTGGAAATCACAATCATCATACGGAATGGATTACCGTGTATCCGTTTGTGGAGCAGATTGAAACCTCTTACGAACCAAAAGGGGATACAATCATCGAAAGTGATTCCTGGATTGGCATGAATGCAATGATTATGCCCGGTGTGAAAATAGGTGAAGGTGCCGTTGTTGCAGCAGGTTCGGTTGTTGTAAAAGATGTCCCACCGTATACGGTAGTAGGCGGCAATCCTGCTAAAGAGATAAAAAAACGCTTCACGGACAAAGAAATCGAAATGTTACAGGAAATGCGTTGGTTCGATTGGGAACGCGACAAGATTGAACGAGCTAGCCATATCTTATCAAGTTCTTCAATTGATCAATTATTTGAATTTTATCAGAGGGAAATAAGAGGGAAATAAAACCATGGTAATCTCATTTAAATAGACAAGAAATGACTCTGATGATCTTATTCCTCATGTACAGAATGGTTGAGTTGCAGTTTGGCGTTCAGTAAGTGAATTACGGATTAATCTAACCACAAATTATTCAACTAACGGGAACTATAGGTTGTCGGGTAAAAGAAAAAGAGGGGCTACTTGCCCCTCTTTACTCATTCCACCAATACATCTCAACTATTAGTCTTTTCTGACCAACAGCGAGCAAGAAGAGATTCCTAACAAGTTTCAGTGAACCTTAGCGGGATCGCTACGCTCTATCGCCATAGTCGGCCACATTGCCAAAAATAGTCCTAGCTTCAGGCGAAATGTAATACTTGATCTAGTTTTACCCTGGAAGACACCTACAATCAAATACAACTTCTCTTCATGATGCAAAGATGTCCTCCCAGCGTATAAACCTTCTACAATGTTTCGCTCATTGTAGTTTCTTTCATTCCCCAATGCCCAGCAAGCTATCCACGACAAAGTCAAGCTGCTTTTCTAGCGAAAAGATATCATTGTAGAAAAACAAGCCAAAGCTCATATCGATAAGCCGGCCTTCCTTCACTGCCGGAATGTTATTCCAAATTGGGTTATCTGATAAATCCGCCATTCCTTCAAAGGCAGAGCGGAACACATAATCACCAGCATACTGAGGCAATACTTCATAGGAGACATCCATGCTAGTTGCATCATTCTTGGAGTTGTCTATTTCCTGTTGCACGATCTCAGGTGCTTTCATCCCCAAATATTGATAAATGATCTGCGACCCCCGTCCATAACCCATCCCCACCATTACGGCCATAGAACCTTTGTTGCTTTCCATAATTGTGACTGTTTTATCCAAGATACCAGCTTGCTGCAGCTTCTGCTTGCTTAACTCAACCTTCTCATAAAAGTTGTCCAAAAGCCCTTTGGCCTGATCTTCTTTACCAAATACTTCTCCGAGAATTTCCAAACGTTCTTCCACGGGCAAGTCATATGGTATATAGATAGTGGGGGCAATTTTATGAAGATTGTTGTAAATTTCATCCGTTGTAACAATAATGAGATCCGGGTCAAGGGCAATCACCGCTTCTGGGCTCGGTTGGCCATCCCCCAAAGTGGTGATGCCATCCAATTCGCTAGCGATTGCAGCATCATCTCCTCCCACCAGAGTAGAGATACCAACAGGTTTTATTCCTAAAGCAAGCAGATCTCCCATCAAATACAGGACAGCGACCCGCTGCGGGTTAACAGGCACTTCTACATCTCCTTTTAAGGTGTTCACAATTCTCGTTTGCGGTGTCACAACCTCGGTCCCTTTTGCTTCAGCATTCAATATTGTCCGTGTTTGCGTCTCTGCCGGGCTCGCCGTTGCTCCATTATTTACAGGCGCATTTGATGTACACGCCGATAACAACAACATCAAGCTCATGGCTGCCGCCAATATCATTTCCTTGTTTCTTGTCTTTCCAAACATCAATAAGTCCCCATTTCTGCTAGATTCGACTAATCTATCTCGTCTTCTCTCACTATAATGATATTGGTTATCATTATCAATATCATTATAGTCCATATTCGTTATCATTTTTGTCCGATACTCATTCGGTGTCATATGATTGTATTTTTTAAACATTCGAATTAAATTTAATCCATCCACAAAACCGCACCCAACAGCAATTTCTTGAATAGTAGCATTTGTGTATTGCAAATGCCGCTTAGCCGAATTCAACCTTATCTCATTCAAATACTCCTGAATACTTTTATCCTCGCATTTTTTAAAAAGCCTAACTAACTGGCTTCTGCTAATGGGGAGCATTTCAATAAGTTGTTGAATAGACACAGGTTCGCTATAGTGTTGTTCCAAATATTGCTTGACCAAAATAACATAATCAGGCTGGAAGCAGAGAATATCTCCCTTTTCCAGCTCATTGTAAATCTCATAGACAATCTGATACAGAACGGTCTTTGAATAAAATTGATTCAACACGGATTCACGATTCCAACGGTCTTTCATAATCAAAAACTTCTCCATAAAAAAAATAGGATTCCTTGGTGAGAAGCCATACACTTGTATAAACGGATTTATATGTTCTAACAAGCGATAAATTTCTCTTTTGTAAAATGGCGGAGTTTCTGCTCTATACAGCACCATGTAAGTCTCGAGACTTCCGCTTGTAGAATGAATCGATAATTCCGTCCCTTTCCCTCCATGAAAAATGCCAAAACGATCTGATTGATATAGTGTGTGATCCAGTTTTACGTTAGCTGTTCCACCACAGGTATACACCAGCATACTAGTCGGCATCCTGTAACTTTCGATCGGCTTGTCCGGATAAATCAACTTGTAACGAACATCTATTAATGAAATGGATGAGCGTGCCCATAGCCGAACTGCTACATCAATCATTTCTTTTGTAAATTGGCTAGTGGAATTCATATCCTCCGACATCTACCTTCACTCCTTCAATCCATACTATATTTATATGGTAATTCAAATGATAATGATTATCAAATCTGAAGTGATTTCTTTCCTATTAATCTTCTACTGTACGGCGAAGAAAAATTGTGAACAGCGAAAACTAAAAAACAGCTTGATTGCCTTATTTTCTGATTTTAGATCACCTACTGATCATGATTATTTAATAGTTAACATATAAGATTTTATTATCTAAATTTGGATTATTTAGAGATATTATGATATCTCAATATATTTATGTAGTCAAAGTCGCTGTCATATTGAAAAATCATGAAACAAGCCTCACTAAAACAACGACGTTCGTTTGGACAAAGGTCGCGGTGTATTAACAACTAGCGATCAATAGATACTGCTATTACTGCTCGATATTTATTAAATAAAAAAAGCGACCGTTTCCTTTAAAAAGGAAAATGGTCGCTACGCGTCATACTGCAATTTATTACCGCTTCGCCTTATAAAACTCATGATACAGCTTCATCAGCGCCCGCTTCTCAATCCGCGACACATAGCTGCGGCTGATGCCCAGTTCCTTCGCGATCTCCCGCTGTGTCCGCTCATCGCCGCCATGAATAAGGCCGAAGCGCCCAATGACAACCTCCTTCTCGCGTTCATCGAGAATGTCCAGGTTCTTATAAATTTTGCTCTTCTCGATCTTAAGCTGCACCCTGTCCGCTACATCGTCTGCTTCCGTACCGAGGATATCGATCAAGGTAATTTCATTGCCCTCCTTGTCAGTACCTATCGGGTCATGCAAGGAAACATCCTTCCGCGTCTTTTTCAAAGATCGCAAATGCATAAGTATTTCATTCTCAATACAACGTGCTGCGAAGGTCGCGAGCTTCGTGCCTTTTCCCGTCTGGAAGCTCTCGATCGCTTTGATCAGGCCAATAGTACCGATGGAGATCAAATCCTCCAGATCCTCACCGGTATTGTCGAATTTCTTGACGATATGGGCGACCAACCTAAGATTATGCTCAATTAACAAATTGCGTGAATGCGCATTCCCCTCCGCCATCAATAACAGATGCTTTGACTCCTCTTCTTCACGAAGCGGCTGAGGAAATGCGTTGTTCTTCACATACGATACAAGCAGTGTAAGCTGCTTTATGAAAAGCGCGATTGCCGTAAATATTCCCATGAACCAGACACCCCCATGCTGTATTACCGCAGGCTTTTACTCTCGCCTCCAGTGAACCAGAAGATCAGTTCTACATTCTATGTGGGCAGCGGCCTAGAAGTGCAAGTACAGGGAAAAGAATGACGAATACTTTATAATCGACCCAAATAAATTTCACTCCCCGCAAATGTTGACAATGATAATCGTTATCAATAATGTAGAACTAGACGAGAGTTCTCATACTCACCATTCTGTATTCCAACGACAGATTTTTGATTAATTCCGAGTTTACACAGACAAATAAAGATGAGTTTCCACTTAAAGTGCCTTCCATTCATCTATGCAACGAGAACGAGCGATATCAGATTAACGGTCAATATAACGATTGAAATGAGGTAGACAATATGAAGGTTGAGGTCAATCAATTAGCAGAGCATCTGGCACACACTCCTTTCCAAGTACAAGGAGTATATCGTTATGCTAGAAACCCAGGTGTGCCTAACGCTGACTACACAGATTCTTTTCCGGGATTCGTGTTTCCACTTACAGGCAAAATACAATTTCAATTTAATGGTACTCCTTATATCTTTTCACCCGGAAAAGTTGTACATGGAGGTCCAAAAATGAAACTAACCCAACAACGGTTTGGTGAGAATAACTGGGAGTATATACTAGTTTTATATCGCATATGTAACTCTGAACTAGAAGAGTCATGCCTTTCGCATCAGCATTTTGAATTGTTAACAGGACAATCCCCTCGTCTTACTGAATTAATTATGCGTCTTTGGCATGTTTATAATCAGCAGGGAGGCATTTCGATGTTTCAGACCGAAATGCTGTTTCGCGATGTACTGAATGAAGCTCTATTATGTGTTGATAACAGGCAAGCTAGTTGTGAATCCTATACATTATTCGAAAGAGTATCTCATTATATTCAAGAATACTATTATCAAAGCCTTACATTAGCATCGCTAGCAGAACAAAATAACGTTAATCGAAATCGGCTTTCTTACGTGTTTAGAACACATGCAGGCATGGGACCAGCACAATATTTATTAAAACATCGTATAAACATAGCCGAAAAAATGCTATTAACAAGTGATGCACCCGTACAACAAATTGCGCAAGCTGTTGGAATGGCTGATCCCTTTTATTTTAGTAGAGTGTTCAAGAAACAATGTGGTGTTTCTCCAACTGAATATCGAGAGAGGTTCATCAATAATCCATGCTGATTTCAGCAAGGGTCCATTCTATTCTATACATTAATTTTCTATACTATTGTCAAATCAAAGAAAACATATGTTGGAGGACTTTCCTATGCAAAAGATGAAAGGCTTGCTAATCCCACGCTATTACAGGTGGCCCATTAGCGATCGAATACGCCCTGCACAATATAACAAGTGCCTTATATAAAAAAAGGAGGGATTAATATCCATTACCAAGCTATTAATCTAAATGAGAAGCTCGCTAAATTCAACGACTATTGGTCTCTGAAAGTCATTGGTGAAATGAATGACTCTCACTTTAAGCTTTTTAAGATTGTTGGGGATTATGTGTGGCACGTTCATGAAGATACCGATAAGGTATTTATCGTACTTGAAGGAGAGATGATTCTTGATTTTCGTGATGGCCAAGTGAAAATTGCCAAGGGTGAGATGTTTATTGTCCCAAGAGGACTAGAGATGAAGCCTTCCGCCCAAAAAGAATGCCACATCATGCTGGTAGAGCCTAAAAGTATTGTAAGCACTGGCGGTACTGAATCCGAATTAACAGCAGCCAGTGATACTTGGATCTAGTACGGTCTGATTGGGCGAATTGCTCAGTAGCAATGTCATGATTAATACCAAAGAAAATAAAGTATTAGACTGCCGCCGCTTTGTTGAACTAACGTTCCCGTTAGCTTAATTTCCAACAGAATGGGTTCATCATGGAAACCTTTTTCAATTTCACCTGCTCATTTTGTTCGCTCTACAGAATACAGAAAAAATTCCATATCTATATTCCTAAAATTCTTAGTATCTTTATCAATAATATTCATACCGTTTCGAACAGCAACTTTTTGAGAGGCTATATTTGTGTCCCTAATAATAGAATACACTCTATTTGCATTAAGAACTGAGAAAGCATATTCCTTGCAAGCAATTGCCGCTTCTGTTGCGTAACCTTTGTGCCAATACGCTTTTTGAAACAAAAATCCTATTTCCAAAATTTCTTTTTCTCTCCAGCCTTGCATTGTCAAGCCACATTGAACAATTATTTCGTTTGTTTCTTTTAATACAACAGCCCAAAGTCCAAAACCATATTCTTCATATCTTTTAAGATGTCTGTTAAGCCAATTTTGTGCTTCTTCTAAATTGAATGCACTTTCATAAGAAGCACGCATTACTTCCTCATCACATAATATTCCGCACAATGCATCATAATCGGACTGCACCATTTCTCTAATTATAAGACGTTTTGTTTCTATCAAAAATTTCCCGCCTTTCTATTGTATCAATAACCTTTTAAAAATTCCTTATCCTGCCGTTAGCTTAACCAACGGGCACCAGTTTCCAGTCTATTGCTTTATTTTCCTAGTCTAATACTTTATTTTTCAGTCTCATACTTTATTTTCTTCTGACAATTAACCCTTGACTCAATAATGAAGGACACCCAATCAGGGTGTCCTTCATTTCGCTATACTAGTGTTAATTATTATTAAAGAGCAACGCTCTCCGTTGCATCATCAATAACGGACTCTTGAAGATATGCCATCAGAACCCCTTCTAATTCAGCAGCCTGTCGCAGCTTGTTAGCAATATGCAAAGTGAGCTCCGATCCATCCTTTTCGGTATGAACGACGTGAATTTTTTGAATGGAGTACTGTACGGCCTTCCACTTGTCATATATTTTAGCCGATAAATGATAGATCTTTTTCAATTTTATTTTTTGTTGAGTCTCCACGCATTCTCCAAATAAGAAGTGTATCGCCCTCGAAAAATAATATCGGCTGTAGCGAAGAATGTCTAATTTTTGGAATATTTCAGTTTGCCAAAAATCATGATGCCCTTTCAACTCTTCGTCTATATTAAGCCTGTCTTCAATATCCTGCGCTAGCTGAAATAATAAGGAATAATTATTTTCCTCTACCGTTTTTTTGGCGATACGCTGCAGCAATAATTCACAGTCAATCGCCTTGGGCTCTACATTCTCAAAATATCCTATGCTGCCATTGTTTCCTTCTAAGAAATGGTCCAACGGCAGGTACTCAATATTTTGGGTAAATACAGGGTCGACACAGACTAGCTGTGAATTGTCCTCATCAATCCCAATAACCAAACAATAATGCGCCGCATCTATACGTTGATAAGAAGAGGCAACTCCCCATGGATTCCAGTAGGAGCTCAAATAGATCACGACAGGCTTATTCTCAGCCAATTCAACCGCAATCCTGTTCAAGGCTTCTGTTGACGAGTCATAGCTATGCGGTTTTATTCCCAAGCCATGATAATCGTATAACAAATCGTAAGAGGTATAGCGGTGGGCAGTAATATATTTCCCAATTAGTGGACTATGTTCACTCTCGGGCTGATAATCAAACAGCATGGATTCTGAAAAAGCTAGTTCATAATGACGCCCCCATCCAGTAAGAACCGTAAGAATTAAGCTTTGCAGGCAATCTGTGCTTTTACCTCTGACTGGTTTTATATCAACTAGCATATTTCATCTCCCTTACTAGACAATAATAGCCTCATTCCAGTTTCGTTCAAAAGCCTCTCTATTCGTTGTGTTTGTTCTTCTTGATCGACTCCCTTTGAGCGGAACACCATATGAACCATTTCAAACGCTTCTTTTAATTGCTCCACTGTCGGCAATTGATTGGCTGCTTCAAGCTGATAGAAGCGCTCCTGCACTTTTTTATAAGGCTCAATGACGCCTTTCTTATAGTCCTCATCATCCCAATTGCTGTTTTTCGTGCACATTGCAGCAGCCAGGCATCTAGCTATAAAGTAATACGCCTTCTTCTGGTCATAATCCGTATCATGCTCTGCCATTAGCTTCAATAGAATAACTCCCTTTTCACCTTTTATGGTCTAGTCACTTCTTCATTCGTTGCAGCAAGGAGATCATTTATTCGTTTGGCCATTTTTTCAATGGTGGCATAGTCAAATACATCTGCCATCGTAATTTTATCTGTTAATTCCTGTTTAATTCGATTAAATACTTTTGTGATAAGAATGGAATGCCCTCCAAGCTCAAAAAAGTCTTCCTGCACGCCAACCTTCTCTAATCCGAGCACGTCCTTCCAGATAACAACCAGCGTCTCCTCCACTTCGTTCCGAGCTGAGATGTAGTCCACACCCGTTGCCATTTGTCCGTCCGGCTTCGGCAGCGCTTTTCGATCCAGCTTCCCGTTAGGTGTCAGCGGCAAAGCTTCCAGCTCTACAAAGAAAGAGGGAACCATATAATTCGGCAATCTCTCCCCTAGGAAGGTCCGAAGAGCATGTACATTCAGCAGAGCTTCCGTTACGACGTAAGCACAGAGGTAGACCGCTTCACTATCCTCTTCCTGTCTGGCAACAACGGCTGCTTCTGCAATATCAGCATGCTCCAGCAGGATGGCCTCAATCTCGCCCAATTCAATGCGATGGCCTCTAATTTTCACCTGATGATCCATGCGCCCCAAATATTCCAAGCTGCCATCAGGCAAGCGACGAGCCAAATCCCCGGTCCGGTAAATGTTCGTTGTTGGAGCATACGGATTAACGACAAACTTCTCTTGTGTTAAATCCTCCCGCTGCCAATAGCCGCGGGCTAAGCCGTCTCCGCCTATGCAGAGCTCTCCGGCAACCCCTATCGGCTGCATACGCAGCTCATTATTCATAATATACAGCTGCGTATTCGCAATCGGGCGTCCCAGATCCACCTCTTCTGCCTCGGTTAACTCTTTAATTGCCGACCAAATCGTCGTCTCTGTTGGTCCATACATGTTATAAATTCGCGCACGGGTCGTCTGCTTAAGGTCCTTGAGCAAGGCATTCGGGAACGCCTCGCCGCCCACTAGAATCGCATTCACCTCTCTTAAGGAGGCCCCATGCTCAGACAACAGCATCCGCAGGTGTGAAGGCGTCATTTGGACGATCTCAATCTGCTCTTCTTCAATTAAACGGCCTAACTTTTGCGGGTCCTGCTGCGCTTCTTTGGACGCAATGACCACCTTGAGGCCTTGGGTTAGCGCGAGAACCGTCTCCAATATAGAGATATCGAAGGACAGCGTAGTGACCGATAGAATCGTTTTGTTCTGGATAGCAATCGTGCTCGCTACGCCGCAGATGAAGTTATGCGCTGAACGATGCTCGATCATAACGCCCTTTGGCTTGCCTGTCGAGCCAGACGTAAAGATGACATACGCCAAATCCTTCTCGCTGTTGCTTCCCTCCAGATTCGTTCCGTTGCCTTCATACAGGCTCGCATCATCCAAGCAAATCTTCTCTGCAAGGGTATCGATCTTGCCCTGCAAAGACCGCTGCGTCAACAGCCATTTGGCTTCCGAGCTCTCTAGCATATACTGAGTACGGTCCGCCGGGAAATCAGGATCGATTGGCACGTATGCTCCGCCTGCCTTCAAAATCGCCACCATTCCGATCATCATCTCAAGCGAACGCTCGACCATAATGCCGACCAGCGTATTAGGCTTGACTCCCTTATCTCTTAACAAGCGAGCCACCTGATTCGCCTTCTCGTTCAATTCCGCATACGTTAAGCTTTGCTGCTGCCAGACGACCGCAACGGCATCTGGAGTTCTCGATACCTGCTCTTCGAATAATTGATAGATCGTTTTCTCGCTAGCATAATCGAGTACCGTATCATTGAAGGCAAGGAGCTGCTGCTCTTCCTCTTCTGTCAAAAGGCTGGCAGCCTGCACCAGTCCCTTCGGATCATTCACAGCCTCTTCGGTGAGGTGCAGGAACTGGCCTTGCAGTCTCTCGATGCTATCCTGATCATAGACATTCTCGTTATAACTAAATTTAACGGCTATTTCATCCCCAGGGATGACAATGACGTTGAAGTCATAGTTGGTTTGCTCGAATACTTCTACATTCTCAACGCTTAGGCTCGTCACTGTCCCCCTTTGCTCCATTTCCTGCTCCATCGGATAGTTCTCAAAGATCATGATATGATCCACTAATGCTTGCTTTAGAACGCTCTGCGATTGAATCGCATACAAAGGGCTGTAATCATAACGAGCAGACTGCAGTGACTTCTGCTGATTCTTCTTCAGCAGGTCTGCGAAGCTGTCCCCGTCCTCGCTCTGCACACGCACGGGAATGGTATTAATAAACATGCCGACCATTTGTTCAATGCCAGGCACCTCAGACGGTCTGCCCGATACAACCGAGCCAAATACGACATCCGATGTCCCATTGTACTGCTGCAGCAACATGCCCCACAGCGTTTGAAGAACGATGTTCATCGTGACTTGGGTATCCTGTGCCATTTTTTTGATTTTGCCCGTTAACGATTCTCCGAGTACGATTGTGCTTACCGCCAAGCTATAGCTCTTATCTGGTAACGGCTTTCTTGTCTGTGGCAGCTGCGCCTGCTCTTCGTATCCTGCTAAATACAGTTTCCAATAAGCTTCTGCTTCTGCCGGCTCCTGCGCACCTAGCCACTCCACATAATTGTAATACGAGGATACCGGGGTTAATTCAGGCTGCTGATTAGCATACAATCCCTCATAAATTTCGAATAGCTCTTTCACAATGATAGGGAAGCTCCATCCATCCATAACAATATGATGAATGCTCCACACCACATGGTTCGCGTTTCCTTCAGCTTGGAATACGGCGACTCTTACTAATGCATCCAGACTATTGAGGTCGAACCCTCTGTCCTTGTCTTCCTGCTTATATTGGTCAATGATCTGCTGCCGCTGATCAGCCCCGCAGCCGCTCAGATCCTTCACATCAAGCTGAATCTCTCTTTTCTTCAACACAACTTGCAGCCACTGATCTATTCCGGTACGTGCGAATATCGTGCGCAACGATTCATGTCTCGTAAATAGCAGGTTCCAGCTCGTCTCGAATAAATGCGTATCCCACTCCCCTTTGACGTCAAAGGAGAACTGCTGATAATAAGCATAGGATTGCTGATCAGCCAAGCTATGGAACAGCATGCCTTGCTGCATTGGGGTCAGCTCGTAAATATCTTCGATTTCCCCAATCGTTTGGATGTCTTTGTTGAGGCTCTCCAAGGCTGCTAGTGATAGGTTGGAATAGCTATAATCGCTCGGAGTCCGTTCAGTCGTCGTTTGCTCTGCACAGTAAGCAATAATTTGTCTTAGCTTATCCTCATAACGGCTTAGGAAAGCTTCAATGGTATGACTCTCGAATTGCTGCGTACTGTAGCGAACCGTCAGCTGTAATTGGCCGCCCGTAATGGCTCCATTAATATCTAAGGCATACAATAGCTTTTCATCTGGACTTAGAGATTGGCCCGTAGAGTACCGCGAGAACTGAATGCCGCTCTCCTTGCCAAGATCCTGATCGAATTGCCCCAAATAGTTGAAGCTGATTTCTGGCTCACGCCTAAGCACGATGCTATTCTTCTGTTCTTCAGAATCAGAGGTCAAATAACGGAGCAGGCCGTAGCCGATCCCCTTCTGTGGCACCTGATGCAGCATTTCCTTCGTTGCTTTAATCTGATCCTTGAGCGTCTCATGCTGATCTAACTGCAATACAAGAGGATATTGCACCGTGAACCAGCCGACCGTTCGGCTCACATCAAGCTGCAGAGTATCTCCCTCTCGTCCATGCCTCTCCAGATTCAGCGCCATGCTGTCTATGCCAAAGCTTTCTCTCACGGCAAGCCCTAACGCTGCGATAAGCACATCCGTCGTATCCGTGTTGTAGGCACTGTTCACCTGCTGCAATAATTGCTTCGTTTCCTCTTTGCCTAGCGTCATCTCTTGCAGCTCTGTATCTTTCAGTAACGAGCCTTCCGCCTGATGATCAAAAGGAAGTTTGCCGATCTGAGCTGCTTCTGCATCCGTCCAATAGTCCAACTGCTTGAGTACCTTCGGACTGTTCGCATATGCCTCAAGAGCTTCGCTCCAAGCCTGGAAGGAATGGCTTTTCTTCGGCAGCTCGATCTCTTTCCCTTGGCTGAGCTGTTCATAGGCTGTTCCCAAATCCTCGAACAAAATCCGCCAGGACACGCCATCTACGACCAGATGATGAATCACTATGAGCAAATGATCGCCATCCGAAGTCTGGAACAGGCCGCATTTCACCAGAGGTCCTTGGCTTAGATCAAAGCTGCTGTGCAGTTGATTGACAGCCGCTTCTATTTTCGTTTCGGGCTCGTCCTCCAGCTTCATATCGTATACCTGAAGCGTATAGAGCTCTCCCTCGCCTATACCGCGATTATAAGCAGAAACTCCATCTTCGGTTCGCCGATATACTGTGCGCAAAGCATCATGATGCTCCACTAGCCTTTGCAGCACCTGCTCAAGCCTCGCCACATCCCACCTATTCTCACGGTACAGCATAACCGCTTGATTGAAGTGCTGGTGCGCTTTTCTCGGCTGCTCCAAAAACCATTGCTGAATTGGCGTAAAACGCACCTCGCCTGTGACTTCCTTCTGATCCACTCGCGCCTGTGCCGTTCTAATGTATGGAGCGAGCTCCGCAATCGTCGCATGCTGGAACAAATCCTTCATCTCCAGATGATAGCCGGACTGATACATTCTTGAGGACACTTGAATCGCTTTGATCGAATCGCCGCCGCTAGCAAAGAAGTTGTTGCGTATGCCAATTTGTTTTTCTCCGAGTACATCCTGCCAAATGGCTGCTAGAAGCTTCTCTACTTCATTTCTTGGCGCTTCGTAATCGATCCCGGTTGCCATCATTTGACCATCTGGCTTCGGCAGCCCCTTGCGATCGAGCTTCCCGTTAGGTGTAAGCGGCATGGCGGGCAATTCAACAAAATAAGCTGGAATCATATAGCTTGGAAGCTCTTCTCCCAAGTAGCTGCGCAGCTGTTGGATGTTCACCTCTTGCTCAGTTACTACATAAGCGCATAAGTAAGCGCCGGCTTTGCCTTCATCCTCCCAAGCAATAACAGCTGCTTCGCTTATGCTTGTATGCTTCAATAGAGTCGATTCGATTTCACCTAGCTCAATCCGATGTCCTCTAATCTTCACCTGATGATCAATACGTCCCAAATATTCAATGTTGCCATCCGGCAGCCAGCGGACCAAATCACCCGTGCGGTACAGCTTGCTTCCTGGCTGGAAGGGATTATCCACGAACTTCTCATTCGTCAGTTCCTCACGATTCCAGTACCCTCGTGCTACCCCGTCGCCCCCGATGTAGAGCTCTCCCGCAACACCAATAGGTTGGATATGGGCATGGCTATTCAAAATATACAGCTGGGTATTGTCGATAGGCTTGCCTATAGGCACGCTTGCCAAGTTGCTCTCGCCTGAGCAATTGAAATACGAAACGTCCACCGTCGCTTCTGTAGGACCATACAAATTAATTAAATGTGTCCCATTCCGCTGATACAGCCTTTGATTGAATAGATTCATCTGATAGACATGGAGCGCTTCACCGCTGGCGAACACTTGGCGCAGGCTGCTGACTGCATGCCGATCGCCGTCAGTTCCCATATGCTCTAGGAAAATGCTCAGCATCGACGGCACAAAATGCAGCGTCGTAATCTTATGCTTCTGGATGGCCTCGACGATCGCCTGCGGTTCTTTCTCGCCCTTTGGCTTCAAGAAGCATACCTTCGCTCCGACGAACAACCCCCAGAACAATTCCCACACCGATACATCAAAGCTGAATGGTGTCTTTTGAAGAATCGTATCCTTCTCATCAATCGCATACTGCTTTTGCATCCAATTTAATCGGTTGATGACCGAAGCGTGCTCAATCATAACCCCTTTAGGCCTGCCTGTTGTCCCGGAGGTATAGATGACATAGGCCAAATCCTGCGGCTTATTAATCAAGTTCAGCTCAACTGACTCTGCTTGATAGAGGCTCGCATCATCCAAATATATAATTTCGTCGTTAAAAACGACTTCTTTCTGCAAATGGCTTTGGGTCAACAGCCATCTAGTCTCGGTATCCTCCAGCATGAATTGAATCCGGTCCATCGGATAATCAGGATCAATCGGCACGTACGCGCCGCCGGCTTTAATAATTGCGAGAATCCCCACCATCATCTCAATTGAGCGTTCGACCATAATGCCTACCAACGTGTTCGGCTGTACGCCCTTCGCCCTTAGCAAGCTGGCAAGCTGATTCGCCCGCTGATTCAATTCCGCATAGGTTAGTGACTGTCCCTCGAATAAGACTGCAACTGCCTCTGGACTCTTCGCCGCCTGCTCTTCGAACATTTGCTGAATCGTTTTATCCTTCGGATAATCCGCCCTCGTATCGTTGAAGTCAGCTTGCAGCTGCTGCTTCTCTTCTTTACTGAGCCACTCCATATCCTGCAGCAGCAGGTCTGGTTGCCCTGTAATCTCTTGTACGATTCGAATAAAATGCTCGGTCATCCGCTGTATCGTCGCTGTCTTGAACAGGCTCGTCCTATACTCCCATGTGCATTGGAGCTGCTCATTCTCCTCTATAGCCTCAAGCGTCAAATCAAACTTCGATACCCCATATTTAAACGGCAAGGTCTCCATTTGAAGTCCTTCTATCTGCATGTCGGTCGATTCTGTATTTTGCAGCACCAGCATCACATCAAACAAAGGATTCCGACTCAAATCTCTTGGGACATTCAGCTCTACGACCAGCTCCTCAAAAGGATAGTCTTGATGTTCATAGGCCTCTAGGCTTCCCGCTTGCACCTCCGCCAAAAACTCACGGAAGCTTTTCTGCCCAGTGGGACGATTCCGCATAACCAGTGTATTAATGAACACCCCGAATACGCTCGCCATCTCAGCTCGCGTCCTGCCGGCGATCGGGCTTCCTATTACGATATCCTCTTGCCCGCTGTATTTGGACAGCAGCACATTATAGGCTGCCAGCAGAATCATATACAACGTCGTTCCTGTTTCCTTCGCCAGCTTGTGCAAGCCTGCCGTCGTAGCTTTATCCAATTCAAAGGTTTTCAATTTACCTTCATAGTTCTGCACATGCGGACGAGGATAATCATGCGGCAAGGACAGGACAGGAATTTCATCGGCAAATTGATTGAGCCAATACGCTTTCTGTTTGCTTTGTTGCTCACTTTGGCGCTGCTGCTCCTGCCATACGGATACATCCTTATATTGAATCCGAAGTGGCGGCAGCTCTTTTCCTGCATACAAATCCATGAACTCACGGACCATAATTCCCATGGATACGCCATCGGAAATAATGTGATGCAGATCAAACAAGAGAAGATGCTGCTCCTCAGCTTCCTTAGCCAGTCCTACACGCAGCAGTGGCGCTTGCTCCAAATCAAATGGACGTATAAACTCATCCGTCGAGCCCGTAATCAACCGTTCAATTGCAAACGGAACAGTTGCATGAATTCGCTGAATCGGTTCGCCCTGCTCGAAGCCGAACGAAGTACGCAAAGCCTCATGGCGCTCAATTAATTGATCAAAGGCTTGTCTCAGACGTGCTTCATCCAAGCTCCCCTTAATGCGCAATATTCCCGGAATATTATAAGTGATGCCTGCACCTTCAATTTGTTGAAGCAGCAGCAGCCGTTTTTGTGCAGAGGATACCGGATAATACGCGCGTTCTTCAACGACCGGAATAAGTTCGAAGGAGTTGCCTTCCATCCCTTGCAAATAAGCAGCAAGCTCTTCAACCGTCGGCAGTCGGAATATATCCTGGATCGTTAGTTCAACGTTCAATGCTTGCGTAATCTTCGATGCCAACGTTATTGCTTTTAGAGAATGTCCTCCAAGCTCGAACAGGTTGTCCTGTACCCCGACCCGTTCTACCTTCAATACTTCCTGCCAAATCGCAGCCAATTGCTCCTCCACTTCATTCCGTGGTGCTGTGTAGGCAGTACCAGTCAACTTGCCATCCGGCTTGGGCAAGCCCTTCCGATCCAGCTTGCCGTTAGGCGTAAGCGGCATCGCAGCAAGGGCAACAAAATAAGAAGGAACCATATAGCTTGGCAGCTTATCCCCAGCGAAGCCTCTCAGCTCCTGTGTAGTAAGCTCTTGCTCCGAGACCACATAGGCGCATAGGTATGAAGCTGAATGGGCTTCCTCTTGATAGGCGATGACCGCTGCTTCACGAATCTGCTCATGCCCGAGCAAGACCGCTTCGATTTCGCCGAGCTCAATGCGATGGCCTCGAATTTTCACTTGGTGGTCAATTCGGCCCAAATATTCAATATTGCCGTCCGGCAGCCAGCGGACCAAATCGCCCGTTCGGTACATTTTGCTCCCCGGCTGAAAAGGATTGTCCACGAATTTCTCCTGTGTCAATTCCTCCCGCTTCCAATACCCGCGAGCAAGACCGTCGCCTCCAATGTATAGCTCCCCAGCAACGCCGAGCGGCTGTACGCTTGTATCGCTATTCAAAATATATAGCTGCGTATTGTCTATCGGCTTGCCAATAGGTACACTTGAAAGCTCGCTCCCACCTGAGCAATTGAAGTAAGAAACGTCTACTGTCGCTTCTGTTGGACCATACAGGTTGATCAATTGTGTTCCATTTTGCTGCTGCAGCCCTTGATTGAATTGGTTCATTTGATAGACCTGCAGCGCTTCCCCGCTGGCAAAAACCTGGCGCAAGCTGCTGACCGCAGCCAAATCACCCTGCGTGCCCATATATTCTAAGAAAATGCTCAGCATCGAAGGCACAAAATGCATCGTCGTAACCTGATTGCTGCGGATAGCTTCTACGATGGCCTCGGGCTCTCTTTCTCCTTTTGGCTTCAAGAAGCATACCTTAGCTCCAACGAACAATCCCCAGAACAATTCCCATACCGATACATCAAAGCTGAATGGCGTTTTTTGCAAAATCGTATCCTTCTCATCAATCGCATACTGTTTTTGCATCCAGTTCAATCGGTTGATCACAGAGGCGTGCTCGATCATGACTCCTTTTGGCCTGCCTGTCGTACCCGATGTATAGATCACATACGCCAAATCTGTCGCTTCATTGATTATGTCCAGTTGATCTTGCCCAGCTTGATAAAGGCTGGCATCGTCCAAATAGATCCGCTCATGGACAAACTCGACATCACGCTGCAAATAGCTTTGGGTTAGCAGCCATTTCGTTTCCGTATCCTCAAGCATGAATTGAATTCGTTCGATCGGATAGTCCGGATCAATCGGCACATAAGCACCGCCCGCTTTAATAATTGCGAGAATTCCCACCATCATCTCAATCGAGCGTTCGACCATAATGCCTACCAACGTATTGGGCTGTACCCCCTTCGTTCTTAACAAGCTGGCAAGCTGATTCGCACGCTTATTCAATTCCGCATACGTCAAAGACTGACCTTCAAATACGATAGCAGTCGCATCCGGACTTCTTAGCACTTGTTCCTCGAACGTTTGCTGAATCGTCGTATGCTTCGGATAGTCTGCTGCTGTAGCATTATAATCGAATACGAGCTGTTTCTTCTCTTCGTCTGACACAAGCTCAATCTCCAGCAGCGAGCTGCCCGGATAGTCAACAATATGAGAGAAATAACGAATCAAATGCGTCATAATGCGTTGGATCGTCTCTGCTTTATACGCATCGGAACGATATTTCACATTAAGATGCAGTCCTGCCTCATGCGAGAAAACAAACAGCATGTCCGTAGAGAAGGAATCGACATACTGCGGATTATGAATCGGCTCCAGCATTACCATCGTTGGAATAACCGGCTGGGCCTGTTCGTCTAATGGCCAGTACAACCGTTCCGCAAGCTTTTCGATTGGGAAGTTTTGATTCTGGTTGGCCTCCGTTACAGTCGTTTTTATACGCTGCATAAATGCTCGGAAGCTCTCGCTTGTCTCCACTTGTGTCCGCAGAGCTACCACCCGATTCAATAACTGGGCCGGTTCTTGCTTTTGCTTAAAGATCGGCATGCCAACCGTTATATCTTGTTGGTTGGCATAGCGATGCAATACGTATTTCACACCGGACAGCAGCAGCATATAGAGGGCAAAATCCGACTTGTTGCTCATCAACAGCAGCTTTGTATACAACTCTGCCGGGAATATACGAGATATCACTTCTTTGTCATCAGTCAATACGGCATCGTCGCCGCTCCAATGATCAACTGGAAAAGCGCTCATGCCCGTATGGCCTTCAAGCTTGTCCAGCCAATATGCTTCTTCTGCTTTTAGCTTGCCACTGGACAGCGTAATATTTTGTGCATAATCTTTCACTCGATCATCCTCCACAAACTACTTATTAAACAATTAAGATACTTCATTTAATTGCATCCGCCACTGCACTGCATAATCAAGCTTCTCAAAGGTGTACACTGATCCAACAATTGAATTCATTAATACGGATTAGCGGTTATTTGTTCGAGGATGGATACATCATGATAGGAATACCTTTTATACCGTAACGAGCAGCTCGCTTCTAATATAGTTCGCCATTTGTTCAATGGTTGGATAATCAAAGATATCTCTCATCATCACTTTCTCTGACAGCTGCTTCTTAATCATATCCAGTACCTTGGTAATGAGAATGGAATGGCCTCCGAGCTCAAAAAAGTCATCCTGCACACTGATATCCTCTAATTCGAGCACATTTTTCCAGATGAGAATCAGCTTTTCCTCCACATCATTACTTGCCGCGATATAGTCCACACCCGTTGCCATTTGCCCATCCGGCTTCGGCAGCGCTTTTCGATCCAGCTTCCCGTTAGGTGTCAGCGGCAGTGCTTCCAGCTCTGTAAAGAAAGAAGGAAGCATATATTTCGGCAATCGCTCTCCAAGGAAGGTCCGAAGGTCATGTACATTCACCTGCTTCTCCGTTACCACGTAAGCACATAGGTAAGCTGCTGCTTCATTGTCCTCCTCTTGTCTGGCAATGACGGCTGCTTCTGTGATATCAGAATGTGCCAGCAGGCTGGCCTCAATCTCGCCCAATTCAATGCGATGGCCTCTAATTTTCACCTGATGATCCATGCGTCCCAAATATTCCAAGCTGCCATCAGGCAAGCGACGAGCCAGATCCCCAGTCCGATAGAGGTTCGTTGCTGGAGCATAAGGATTAACCACAAACTTCTCTTGCGTTAAATCCTCCCGCTGCCAATAGCCGCGGGCTAAGCCGTCTCCGCCTATGCAGAGCTCTCCGGCAACCCCTATCGGCTGCATGCGCAGCTCATTATTCATAATGTACAGCTGCGTATTGGCAATCGGGCGTCCCAGATCCACCTCTTCTGCCTCAGTTAACTCTTTAATCGCCGACCAAATGGTCGTCTCTGTCGGTCCATACATGTTATAAATTCGCGCACGTGTCGTCTGTTTAAGCTCCTTGAGCAAAGCATTCGGGAACGCCTCACCGCCTACTAGAATCGCATGCACCTCTATTAAGGAAGCGCCATGCTCAGATAACAGCATCCGCAGATGCGATGGCGTCATTTGGACGATCTCAATCTGCTCGTCCTTGATTAATCGGCCTAGCTTTTCCGGGTCCTGCTGCGCTTCTTTGGACGCAATGACCACCTTGAGGCCTTGGGTTAGCGCGAGAACCGTCTCCAATATAGAGATATCGAAGGACAGCGTAGTGACTGATAGAATCGTTTTGTTCTGGATAGCAATCGTGCTCGCTACGCCGCAGATGAAGTTATGCGCTGAACGATGCTCGATCATAACGCCCTTTGGCTTGCCTGT
The DNA here is from genome assembly GCF_059383895.1 of Paenibacillus sp. J22P59. Lineage (NCBI taxonomy): Bacteria > Bacillati > Bacillota > Bacilli > Caryophanales > Paenibacillaceae > Paenibacillus > Paenibacillus sp. J22P59. The sequence goes on along the minus strand of NZ_JBXENX010000003.1, from coordinate 41,121 downwards.
CGAGCCAGACGTAAAGATGACATATGCCAAATCCTTCGCGCTATTGCTTCCCTCCAGATTCGTTCCATCGCCTTCATATAAGCTCACATCATCCAAGCAGATCGTCTCTGCAAGCGTATCGATCTTGCCCTGCAAAGACCGCTGCGTCAGCAGCCACTTGGCTTCCGAGCTCTCTAGCATGTACTGGGTACGATCCGCCGGGAAATCAGGATCGATTGGCACATACGCGCCGCCAGCCTTCAAGATCGCTACCATTCCGATCATCATCTCAAGCGAACGCTCGACCATGATGCCGACTAGCGTATTTGGCTTAACTCCCTTGTCTCTTAACAAGCGAGCCACCTGATTCGCCTTCTCGTTCAGCTCCGCATACGTTAAGCTTTGCTGCTGCCAGACGACCGCCACGGCATCTGGGGTTCTCGCCGCTTGCTCTTCAAACAATAGATGAATTGTTTTTTCACTTGGATAGTCGAGCACCGTATCATTGAAGGCAAGGAGCTGCTGCTCTTCCTCTTCTGTCAGCAGGCTAGCAGCCTGCACCAGTCCGTTCGGATCATTCACAGCCTCTTCGGTTAGATGCAAGAAATGGCCTTGCAGTCTCTCGATACTTTCCCGGTCATAGACATTCTCGTTATAGCTTAATTTAATGATCAGCTCTTCGCCGGGGATAACAATGATGTTAAGGTCATAATTGGTTTGTTCAAATATTTCCACATTCTCGACGCTTAAGCCCGTAGAGGCGCCTCTTTGTTCCATTTGTTGCTCCATTGGATAATTCTCGAAGATCATAATATGATCCAGCAGCCCTTGCTTCAGCGCACTTTGCGCTTGAATCGTATAGAGCGGAGTGTAATCATAGCGCCCAGACTGCAGCGACTTCTGCTGATTCTTCTTCAGCAGGTCTGCGAAGCTGTCCCCGTCTTCGCTCTGCACACGCACGGGAATGGTATTAATAAACATGCCGACCATTTGTTCAATGCCGGGTACCTCAGACGGTCTGCCCGATACGACGGAGCCGAATACAACATCTGATGTCCCATTGTACTGCTGCAGCAGCATGCCCCACAGCGTTTGAAGAACCGTGTTCATCGTGACTTGGACTTCTTGCGCCATTTTTTTCATTTTCTTCGTTAACGGCTCGCCAAGCACGATTGTAGCTGCCAATTGATTATAGGTGCTGCTAAGGGTATGCTTTCTTCTTGGCAGCTGGGCTTGCTCTTCATAGCCTGCCAGATGTTGCCTCCAATAGGCTTCTGCTTCTGCCGGCTCCTGCGCACCTAACCACTCCACATAGTTATAATACGAGGATACTGGCGTTAATTCGGGCTGCTTCGCTGTTTGCAGGCTCTCATAGATTTGGAATAGCTCTTTCACAATGATAGGGAAGCTCCAACCGTCCATAACGACATGATGAATGCTCCACACCACATGATTCGCAGTTCCCGATCTTTGGAATACCGCAACTCGTACTAACGGCTCCAGGCTGTCGAGATCAAACCCTCTATCTTTGTCCTCGATCTTATATTGGGCAATAATCTGTTGCTGCTGCTCTTCCTTTTCAACACTCAGATCCTTTACCTCGACCTGCATTTTTCTTTCCTTCAACACGATTTGCAGCCATTGCTCTGCTTCGTAGCGTACGAATACCGTTCGTAGAGCCTCATGTCTAGCGAACAGCAGATTCCAGCTTTGCTCAAACAACTGCGTATCCCATTTGCCTTTGACGTCAAAAGCGAATTGTTGATGATAAGCATGAGAATCCAGATCTGCTAGACTATGGAACATCATGCCCTGCTGCATCGGAGTTAGGGCGTAAATATCGTCGATCTCGCCAACCTCACGCATATCCGTTTGCAGCTTGCCAAGCGATGCCAGCGACAGTTTAGAATAGCTGTAGTCACTCGGGGTACGCTCTGTTGCAGACTGCTGCACGCAATGCTCGATGATCTGCTTTACCTTTTCCTCATAACGGCTTAAAAAGGCCTCGATCGTGCTGTTCTCGAATTCTTTCCGGCTGTAGCTGATCAATATCTTTAATTGCCCGCCCATAATGGCGCCATTGATTTCTAGCGCATAGGACAGCTTTTCCTTAGGGCTGATTAAATGCCCTGTGGAGAAAGGGGAATATTGAATTCCGCTTCCCTTGCTAAGATCCTGATCGAACTGCCCCATATAGTTGAAGCTAATCTCCGGCTCACTCTCGAAGACGATGCCATTCTTATGTTCCTCAGAAGTTAAGTAGCGAAGAAGGCCATAACCAATCCCCTTTTGTGGAACCTGGTGCAGCGTCTCTTTCGCTGCTTTAATCTGATCCTTCAGCGTCTCATATTGTCCCAGCTGCATAATGACGGGATACTGCGCCGTGAACCAGCCGATGGTTCGGCTTATATCCAGCTGAAGAAGATCCCCTTCTCTGCCATGCCGCTCCAAATTCAACGCCAGCGTGTCCACATTGAAGCTTTCCTTCACGGCAAGCCCAAGTGCGGTGATGAGAACATCCGTCGTATCCGTGTTATAAGCACGATTCACTTCTTTTAATAATTGCTCCGTCGCTTCTTTGCTTAATGTCATCTCCTGCAGCTCTATATCTTCCCATAACGATTGTTCTGCATAATGATCACGAGGAAGCTTGGCAACCTCGGCTGCTTCCCCCTCTTTCCAGTAATCCAGTTGGCTCAGCACCTTCGGGCTTTGCGCATATGCCTCAAGAGCCTCACTCCAAGCCTGGAAGGAATGGCTTTTCTTCGGAAGCTTAATTTCTTGCCCTTGGCTAAGCTGTCCATAGGCTGTTCCCAAATCCTCGAATAGGATTCGCCAGGACACCCCATCTACAACCAGATGATGTATCACAATAAGCAAATGATCGCCATCCGCAGTCTGGAACAAGCCGCATTTCACCAGAGGCCCCTGGCTTAAATCAAGACTGCCCTGCAGTTGATTCACAGCTGCTGCTATTTGCGCTTCGGGCTTGTCCTCCAGCTTCATATCGTATACCTGAAGCGTACAAAGCTCTCCCTCGCCTATGCCGCGATTGTAAGCAGAAACTGCTCCTTCGGTTTCCCGATAGACTATGCGGAGAGCATCATGATGCTCAACGAGCCGTTGCAGCACCTGCTTGAGCGTCGCTGCGTCCCACCTATTCTCACGATACAGCATCACCGCCTGGTTGAAATGCTGCTGCTCTTGTCTTGGCTGCTCAAAAAACCGCTGCTGCACAGGTGTGAAGCGAACTTCACCCGTGACTTCCTTCTGATCCGCTCTCTCCTGAGCTGTTCTTATATATGGAGCCAGCTCTGCAATCGTCGCTTGTTGGAATAAATCCTTAATATCCAAATGATAGCCGGACTGATACATTCTTGAGGACACTTGAATCGCCTTAATCGAGTCGCCGCCGCTTTCAAAGAAGCTGTTGCGAATCCCGATCTGTGATGACCCGAGTACATCCTGCCATATCGCAACCAATTTCTCTTCCACTTCGTTTCTTGGCGCTGCATATTCTACGCCCGTCGCTTGACCATCCGGCTTCGGCAAACCCCTTCGGTTGAGCTTTCCGTTAGGTGTCAGCGGCATCGCATCCAGCACTACAAAGTAGGCAGGAATCATGTAGCTTGGCAGCTTATCACCTATAAAGGCCCGCAGCTGCTGAATATTGAGGTCATGGTCCGACACCACATATGCACATAAGTAGGAGCCGGATTGATCCTCTTCTTGATAAGCGATTACCGCTGTTTCACGAATCTGTTCATGCGTGAGCACAATGGCTTCAATCTCACCAAGCTCAATGCGATGCCCTCTAATTTTCACTTGATGGTCGATGCGCCCCAAATATTCAATGTTGCCATCCGGCAGCCAGCGAACCAAATCACCTGTACGGTACATCTTGCTTCCTGGCTGGTAAGGGTTATCTACGAATTTTTCATTCGTCAATTGTTCGCGATTCCAATACCCGCGGGCTACGCCATCTCCGCCGATATACAGCTCTCCTGCCACTCCGACGGGCTGTATATTGGCATGGCTATTCAAAATATACAGCTGGGTATTGTCGATAGGCTTGCCAATAGGCACGCTAGCCAAGTTGGTCTCACCAACGGAGCAATTATAATACGAGACATCCACTGTTGCTTCTGTAGGACCGTATAGATTAATCAATTGCGTCCCATTGCGCTGATACAGCCATTCATTGAATTTGTTCATCTGATACACATGCAGCGCTTCACCGCTGGCGAACACTTGGCGCAAGCTGCTGACTGTCCCTGACTCGCCATAGGACTCCATATATTCCAAGAAGATGTTCAACATCGACGGTACGAAATGCATCGTCGTAATTTTATGCTTCTGGATGGCCTCGACGATTGCCTGCGGCTCCTTCTCGCCCTTTGGCTTCAAGAAGTACACTTTGGCACCGATGAGCAGTCCCCAGAACAATTCCCAGACCGATACATCAAAGCTGAATGGCGTTTTTTGCAAAATCGTATCCTTCTCATCAATGGAATACTGCTTTTGCATCCAGTTGAGTCGATTGATGACCGAAGCATGCTCAATCATGACCCCTTTTGGCCTGCCTGTCGTCCCTGATGTATAGATCACATACGCCACATCCTGCGGCGTATTAATCGCATTCAGCTCAACTGGCTCCGCTTGATAGAGACTCGCATCATCCAAATAAATAATCTCATGAGTAAAGGCGACCTCGTTCTCCAAATGGCTTTGAGTCAACAGCCATTTGGTCTCGGTGTCCTCCAGCATGAATTGAATCCGGTCCAGCGGATAGTCCGGATCAATCGGCACGTACCCGCCGCCCGCCTTTATAATTCCGAGTATACCTACCATCATCTCGATGGATCGCTCAACCATAATCCCGACCAAGGCGTTCGGCTGTACGCCCTTCGTTCTTAACAGGCTTGCAAGCTGATTCGCCCGCTGATTCAGCTCCGCATACGTCAAAGACTGCTCTTCGAATAGTACCGCAACCGCATTTGGACTTTTCGCCACTTGTTCTTCGAACATGTGCTGGATCGTTTTATTGTTCGGATAATCTGCTATGGTATCGTTATAATCAACGATAATCTGCTGCTTTTCTTCCTCTGAAACGATCTCAATCTCCATTAGCGAAAGTGCTGGGTTAGCAGTAATATGGGAAAAATAACGAATCAAATGTGTCATAATCGCCTGTATCGTATCCTCTTTGTACGCATCAGGACGATACTTAACGTTAAGCTGCAGCCCATTCTGATGGGAGAAGATAAATAGAATATCAGTAGAAAAGGAATCGACATACTGAGGATTATGAATCGGCTCCAGCATAACCATGGTTGGAATGACAGGCTGACCCTGTTCACCTAACGGCCATTCCAGCCGCTCCGCAAGCTTTTCAATCGGGAAGTTCTGATTCTGATTGGCCTCCGTTACCGTCGTTTTGATCCGCTGCATAAACGCTTTGAACTGTTCGCCCAGCTCCACTTGTGTGCGTAGAGCCACCACTCGATTCAATAGCTGAGCTTGGTCTTGCTCTTGCTTTTGCTTAAAGATCGGCATGCCCACCGTTATATCCTGTTGGTTCGTATAACGATTCAATACGTACTTCACACCGGACAAGAGCAGCATATACAGCGCAAAATCTGATTTATTGCTCATCGTTAACAGCTTCGTATACAGCTCATCCGGGAATGCACGAGATATGATTGCCTTATCTTCCGTTAACAAGGCTGGATCGCAACTGATAAGATCGATGGGAAAAGCGCTCATTTCCACATGGCCATCCAGCTTTTCTATCCAATAGGCTTCTTCTGCTTTTAATTTCCCACTGGATAATGTAATGTTTTGTGCGTAATCCTTCATCTTCATCCTCCGCAAGTGCATTTTGCCAGCCTAAAAATTAAATTCGATTTCCTCCGTTAGGGCATCATCCAATTTCTCAAACATATGCTCGAGCTCGATGGACTGAATTTGTTGATTCGGATTGGCAATGATCTGTCTCAGTATCAATTGATAGTCCCTCGTAAATTGCTCCATCGTAGCCCGTCTGAACAATTCCGTACGATAAGACCATACGAATCGAATTTCACCTTCGTATTCTTCAGCTTCCACAGCAATGTCGTATTCGCACAAATCAATGGGAATGTCGAACCGGTTAAGCTGCAAGCCATCCATCTCTATTTCAAGCGACTCCATATTTTGCAAGGTGAACATCACCTCATACAAATGGCCGTTGACCTTTCCATCCTGCTTTAATCTCTCCATAAGATCATAAAACGGGAATTCCTGATGGTCGAAGGCTGCAATAGAATGACGCTTCACTTCTTCAAAAAACGTCGTTACTGTTTTTGTGTGTACAGGATAATGGCGAATAGCAATGGTGTTCACGAACATTCCGAGCATATGCTGAACGTCATTAATCGGCGGTCGGCCCGCAACGAATGAACCGACTATCGTATCTTCTTTGCCTGCATATTTGGACAGCAACAAATGGAATGCTCCTGTTAGAATCATGTATAAGGTCAGGTTCATGTCACTCGCAAGCTGCTGTATTCCCTGAGCTACATCCTGCTCCAGCGAAAAGATTACCTTATCCCCGGCATGTGTTGCCTGCTGCGGGCGTGAATAATCGGTCGGCAAATCCAAGGCCGGTATCGCTCCCGAGAACACCTCCACCCAATATTGCTCATTTTGCTGCGCATATTGCGCATCCCAATATTGTTTTTTCCATAGGGTAAAGTCTTTGTAATGAACCGAGAGTGGAGGCAAGCTTCCTCCTTCATATAGTTCTTTCAACTCTTTTACAAAAATAATGATAGAAATGCCATCAAAAATAGCATGATGCGCATCGAAAAATAAAAGATGCTTGTTCTCTGCCACGCTAATTAGCTTCATTCTCAGCAATGGAGCTTGTGTCAAATCAAATGGCAGTACCTGCTGTTTAAGAACTACCAGTATATCTGCTTCTTCGATTGCCTCTTCCTCAATTACAAGGCTGGCACTCGGATGAATCACTTGGACAAACTCACCGCTGGGGCGCAAATGAAAGGACGTTCTTAAGCTTTCATGCCTAGCAACGAGTGCTGCAATCGCTTGATGGAGCCGAGATTTATTCAGCTCTCCTTCGATGGACAAGGCACCTGGCATATTCCACGTCAAATCCTGTGGGTTGATTTGGTGAAGAATGAACATTCTTTTTTGTTCCGGGGACATTGGATATTCACTTTTTGCTGCTGCCTTTGTTAATGGAGGGATATCCTGACGCTCAGCTTGTTCGACGATGAGCGCTAATTCCTTGATCGTCGGATGATCGAAAATATGCTGGAGCGTCAGGTGAATGTTAAATTTCTTAACGATATTGGCTGCTAGCAAATTGACGGTTAGGGAGTTTCCCCCACGCTCAAAAAAGTGATCCTCAATACCAATGCTTGAGTCCCCGAATAGGTCTTGCCAAATCTCTACTAGCTGCGCTTCGACTTCATTCGTAGCGGGTACGAAGGAAGGGAGTGCCGATTCCATCTGCTCGAGCTGTGGCAGCGCTTGTCGATCAACTTTGCCATGTGCAGTCTTCGGCAAGGCATCCAGCTGCATCCAATGGGTTGGAACCATATAATCAGGCAATTTCTCGCCTAGCTCTGCCTTCAAGTGGGTCCAAGCTATCTCTTGATTTGCAACGAGATAGGCACATAAAACCTTTTGCCCAGAAGCATCCTCATGATCCTTCACGACAGCTTCTTTTACAGACGGAATTTGCAGCAGCTGCTGCTCGATTTCTTCAAGTTCAATACGGAATCCTCGAATTTTCACCTGATAGTCGATTCGTCCTAAATATTCAATGTTCCCATCCGGCAGAAGCTGTGCCAAATCGCCGGTACGGTACATGCTCTCCCCTTGCAGCAAGGGGTTCGGAACAAATTTCTGTGCGGTTTTGTCTGGATCATTGAAGTATCCTCTGGCTAAACCCGCTCCTGAGATACATAATTCCCCCGGCACTAAAGCAGGCTGAGCCTCATTCTGTTCATTGAAGATCCATGCAGTCGCATTCGTGATCGGCTGCCCAATTGGGATTCTCCCTGAGGAATAGGAAGCAAGATTGCCCAGCTTATAAAATAAGGAAATATCTGTACATTCCGTCGGCCCATATAGATTGCCTATTGTACAATTGCAATTCGGGCTTGCAAGCCAAGCCTCCAGCCGATGAATATTCATCGACTCTCCGCCAAGCAGCACATATTCCAAGCTGCTGAGCGGAGAATACTCCTGCTCAGCAGCCAGATCGATGACCGTATATAAAGCTTGAGGAACACAGTTAATCAAGGTAATGCGCCGTTCATGAATCGTATTTAATAATTTTCTGGCATCGTAATAGCCCGCAGAAGCCAATACCAATTGTGCCCCGCTCATTAATGGGCATAGAATGTTTTTTACAGACGCATCGAACCCGAAGGAAATCATCTGCAATACGTTGGACTGCTCATTAATTGAGAACTCTGCTTGATACCACTGGCATAAGTTCAGCAGCGACTTCCCTTCGACCATGACCCCTTTTGGCTTGCCTGTTGAGCCAGAGGTATAAATGATATAGGACAAATCCTCTACTGTAGAGATCGGTGTCAGATTGTCTATATGATCCGAATAGCTAGCTTCATCCTCAATATTAATAAGGTCGCCCGCAAAAGGAACTTTGCCGAGCAATTGAGCAGAGGCAAGTAAAATATGGGTTTGAGAGTCCCCCAGCATATACTGGATTCGCTCTTGCGGATAGGCAGGATCAAGCGGCAAATAAGCGCCGCCTGCCTTCAAAACCGCGATTACCGCAACAATCATTTCTAATGACCGATCGGTTAATATGCCTACAATGCTGTTCGCACGAACACCTTTTTGTCGCAGCGTGTGGGCTAATCGGTTCGACTTTTCATTTAATTCACGATAAGTCAACGTATGATGATCAATAACAACCGCGATACGATCCGGCGTTCTGGCTGCCTGCTGCTGAATATACACATATACGTTCTCCCCGACATTACACATCATTTCACCTTCTCATCGTTAAAAGTTAAAGCCTACTTCTTCCTCGAGCACATTATCCAATGTAGCGTAACCACCCTCTAGTTGTATGTCTTGCAGCCTAATCTCCTGATTATCAATAATCATCGTCAAAATATGCTTATAATCTCTCACTAGCCATTCGGCTATCGCATCACGGAATAACTTCGTACAATAATGCAGCTTGCAGGCGATATGATCATCAGCTTGCACGGCTTCTAGAGCAAGATCGAACTTGGATACATTCATCTCCAGCTCATACTGGGTAATTTGAATATCCTGAAGAATAAAAGCAGGCGTATCCATATTTTGCAGCGTGAAGAAGGTATCAATGACAGGGTTGCGGCTTAAATCGGTTGGCAGGTTTAATTGCTCAACCAACCGATCGAAAGGGTAATCCTGATGGTCATAAGCTTGCAATGCATTTTTCCTGACTTCACCTAAAAATTCAGCAAAGGTTAGCTCGCCAAGCGGTTGATTCCTCATCACGATTGTATTAACGAACATACCCAGCACTTGATTCAGCTCAGGATGCGGCCTGCCTGCAATCGGTGAACCGACCAATATATCATCTTGAACCGAGTACTTGGACAATAAGATATTGTAAGCAGCCAGCATTACCATATACAGCGTTGCGCCTGTTGTCCGGCTTAAGCTTAGCAAGCCGTCATAGATGGGCTGCTCGAGCTCAAATAATGCGTTCTTCCCTTCAAAGCTTTTTCGCTCCGGCCTTGGATAATCAGTTGGCATAGTCAAGGCTGGAAGCTCTCCTGAAAGTACGCTTAACCAATAATTCTCTTGCTCTTTCACTGCATCGCTTTCCAGGAAATCATTCTGCCAGACCGCAAAATCTTTATACTGAATGTTCAACGGCTCCAAGCTTACTCCCTCATACAACTGGATGAAATCACGGACAAAGATAGCAATCGAAGTGCCGTCCGAAATAATATGATGGATATCAAATACAAGAATATGGTTATAGACGCTCGTCCTCATTAACGCTGCCCTGAATAACGGAGCTTGGCTTAGATCGAAGGGACGAATATAGCGAATAATCGTTTCGTCAATTTCTTCCCGTGGACAATCGAATACATCCAATTCAAAAGCGATGTCTTCATTAACTTTCTGTACATAATAGCCATTCTCAACAGGGAATGAAGTTCTTAATATTTCATGTCTCTTCACAAGGAGCTGGAACGTTCTCTCGACCCGCTCCAAGCTGAGCTCTCCTTGGATCTCGATTGCGAACCGCTCGTTATAGCTAATTCCTGTTGCATCTGTAAGCTGCACGAGCGAAATTCTCTTTTGCGCCGAAGATAACGGGTAGTACTCTCTTTTCTCAACAGGCTCTATGCGCCAGTTCTCTTGCTTGTCTTGCCCGCGAATATAATCAGCCAATTGCTTGATCGTTGGGGTGTTGAAGGCTTCCCGAATCGGGACCTGGACCTGAAGCGCCTGCTGTATTCTAGTCAACAATATCGTTGCTGTTAAGGAATGCCCTCCAAGGTCGAAGAAATTATCATCCAGCCCTATATTTTCAATGCCAAGCACATCCGACCAGATCTGTCTGAGTGTCGTTTCAATTTCATCCCCTACACCCAGCTCAGGCTCTACTTGTTTGGGCTCAGGCATAACTGACCAATCTATCAGCCCGCTTGCCGTCATTGGCACTTCTTTCAACACAATGACAGCCGTGGACAGTCCGCTTGCGGGAAGAAGCTCATCCACATGCTCTTTCATCTTCGAAGGGTCTACATGCTTATCCGAGAGGATATACACGACAATCTGCCCTTGTTCATGGCGCCAGCGAAGAAATGCGTTCAGGATAGCAGGCTGCTCGAGCAATGCTTCTCTTAATTCATGGAGAAAAATACGATAGCCTCCGGCTTTGACCATGTCGTCCGTTGTTCCAAGCAATTGGATAGTGCCGTCAAAACGCACATGCCCGCGATCCCTCGTCGGCTCGGCTGCATCCGTCCTGCCCATATACAGCTCACCTAAGCCGCCGACAGGCACGCTCGTTTTTTCAGAATCAAGAACAACAGCATTCGTACTCGCTGGCAGCCTTAGCGGGTGATTCAGGCTCCACTCATAGATGATCCCTTCTGCAATCAAGTCTGACGTCCGGTACAGATTCAACCGCTTGGCGCTGCTTCTTGCACTCACTTGATTAGCATGGAACCGTGATAGTCTATTGCTGCTGTCTCCGCTCACGAGGAGCGTTTTTAGTGAGCCTAGCAACTGAGCAGACTGCTCGTCCTGCAGCATGCTCGCAAGCCTTAAGGATGAACTATGAAGCATCGTAATCGGCTGGTCATTAGTTGGCTTATCGTTTGCAGCCTTATCCAAAGGCTTGAATTGTCTTTGGAACTCCGCCAAATAAGTCAGGCTCTCCATAATTAATTCATCTTTTAATCCAAAATCAATTAAACAGCCAATTTCATTCACGCCTGCCTCATATAGTTTGCGTACAATTGCTTTGCAGCTCTCTGGCGTTCCGAACAACGCCGCTGTGCCCCAATACTTCTCGAACGCCATTTCTAGAAGACGATTCGTGTCATCATCAGTCATGCTGTCCATATTCAAATTCATATTGTCTGCTAAGTTTTTGAATAATCCGATGCTTGACTTCAAGTACTCGCAGAATGGCTCTTTAACTTCTCGCTTAACGGCCTCCACATCATTGCCCATATACGTATGCAGCATGACGCTGACCTTTCCTTTGTCAGGCGAGAAGTTATTTTCAGCTAGAGTTTGGCGATAAATCCGGATATTGTCGGCTAAGCGCTCAAGGTCTTGCCCGCCTAATAGATTGGTTAATAGGTTCGCGCCTATCTGCCCGGCTTCCCTGAAGGTCTGCTCGCTGCCTGCGGCCGTAACCCAAATAGCCAGCTCGTCTTGAACAGGCCTTGGGAAGGTGCTTACTTCAATCTTCTTGCCCAGACCATTGTCACGCAGGACGGATTCGCCCTTCCATAAGCGCTTGATCTCATCAATTTGCTCGAACATGAGCTTTTTTCTATCTTCATAGGCATGTGGTTGGAATACGAAATCATTCGCATGCCAGCCCGAGGCGAATGACAAGCCAATCCGGCCTCCCGACAGGTTATCGACTACAGACCATTCCTCTGCCACGCGCAGCGGGTCATGCAGCGGAGATACAACACTGCCCGAACGAAGTTGAATTTGATCGGTAATCATCGCAAGCCCGGCGGACAGCACCGCTGGGTTAGGGAATAAACCGCCAAATTCATGAAAATGCCTTTCAGGAAGCCAGACGGCATTGAAGCCCTCTCTGTCGGCAATCTTCGTTGTTTCTCTAATGAGCTTATATTTGTCATTTTTATTCCCATGATCATAGCTGGAGAAGAAAAACAAGCCGAAGTCCATCTCCGTTGGCTGATAAGGCTTCAAATATTGGTCCAGCCGTCCATCACGGGCTTCCGCTCCAGCGATGACCACCTTCATGCCTTGTGTTAATGGCCACAGCCATTCTATAAGAACTTCCTGCGTGTAATAAGGGGATAAAGACAAATAGGCTTCACCCGATTGAACGCTTGTGCTGCCGGTTATTTTTTCAAATAAACCGCTGATCTGCTCATGGCTGATCATTGTCCACTCCGCTCCATCCGTCCTTATAACACAGGCAATTAAAGATACATCTTCGTGATTAGTGGCAGAAGCAGGATTCGTGCAATCCTGAAGTTGAATCTCAGATTGGGCTTCATTCCAATAGACGACACTGCCGCCAGAGCTCGTTTCCTCCTGCCGCTGTGTCAGCAGAACTTGCAGCGATGGCCGAATCTCATCGTTATGCTTTCTGCCTGGCTCTAACGGAACATAAGATGCTCCTGCCTTCAGGATGCCTAGAGCAGCAATAAACGCTTGTTCATTATCAGTCATAGCAGCGCCTACTCGGTCGCCTGGCTTGATTCCATATCTGTATATCAAATAATGAGCGAGCTGATTCGCCTTCTCATTCAATTGTTTATAGGTAAGTGTCCGCTCCTCGAATTGAACAGCGATGCTGTCTGGTGTCTGTGCAGCTTGTTGCTCAATAGAGACATGAACCGGCATGGTCATGAAAGAGCCTTTCATCTGCTCCTGCTGCACAGGCTTGCCGTCGCTTCGGAATATATCCAATGAATGCAGCGGGGCATCCGGATTGCTTAACGCCATTTCTAAGAAGGAATGAATATGCTTGAATATCGCGCGTACCGTATCCTTCTGATAGAGATTAGCATTATAGTGGAGCCTTAGCTTTAATTGATTGGATTCTTTCTGGAAGGAGAAGACCGTATCAAAGCGCGTTTCGCCTGCAGGCAGCAAGCTATGAATAGGATGCAACAGAACGACCGTTTGAAAAGGATAGAGATGAGGGCCTGTCGCAATATCCATTCGCTCAGCCAATTTCGGAATTGAATAATTTTGATGCTCATTTGCTTCTGTAACGACTTTTTTGACTGCCCCAAGCAGCGATTTGAAATGCCCTCCAGGCTTCAGCTGCAATCTGAGCGGCAGCATTTCATTAAGCAGCTGTCCCTCTTCCCCTTGGTCAAAGACCGGCATGCCGACCGTTACCTCTTGCTCATTCGTATAACGGGCCAATATATATTGCGTAGCTGCAAGAAGGATAACGAATAACGAATAGTTTGATCCTTTGCTTATGGAGACTAATGCTGCATACAGCTCATCGGAGCATACAAAATCCTCTGCTTCACCCAGATAGCCTTGTATTTGTGGATTCTCACAATCAACAGGGAAGCTCTCTATATTCATCGGCCCTGTTAATTGCCCAAGCCAGTATTCTTCTTCTCCCATCCTCAAATCACACTCCTAAAATTCAAAATCCATTTCTTCTTCCTGAAGCATATTTTTCATCTTTTTAGTTTCCGGTATTTTCATCCAGCAGCGATACCTTTCGAACGCATAGACAGGCAGCCGAAGCCGCTTCCTTCTCTCTCCCTCGTACAATTGAGCCCAAGGGATCGTTGCGCCTTTCACGTATAGCTCGGATAGCTCACGCAATGCCTCCGCATCCATATCCCCAAGCGGGGCAGGCTGAACGGCCTTATTTTTCAGCTCATTGGAACGCTGATCATGTGAGCCGTAGAAAATTTGGCTTGCTTCATCTTGCCTAATGCCTTGAGCTGCGAGCTGGCTTATTTTCTGCTTCAGGTCTTGCAGATCATCGAATATAATAACGATTCGGAACGGGTAATGTCCTCTTCCGAATGCGGCGGTATAACAAAGATCACGCAAATTTATACGTTCCTTATTCGCCAGAAAAGCATCATAGCTTCGGACAAGCTCCTGCAAGGAGTCTTCGCTTTTAGCCGAGAGAGGAAGGATATGGACTTGCTTTGTATCAGCTATATCTTGCTCGGCCTCTTCTTGACTAGGTGTCTCCTCTAATACGACATGACCGTTTGTACCGCTAAAGCCGAAGGAGCTGATCCCGCATCTTCTTGCTTTGCCGTTCGGCTTCCATGTGTTTAATTGATCATTGACGTAGACGGGTGATTGCTCGAAGCGAATATTCCGATTAGGCTGCTCAAAATGCAGCGTTGGCGGCAGCTCTTGATTTTGCAAAGAAAGCACGCACTTTATAATTCCAGCAAGCCCTGCCGTACTGTCGGTATGGCCGATATTGGTTTTGACAGAGCCAATTGCACAAAACTGATGCTTGTTCGTATATTTCTTGAACGCTTTTTGAATGCCGTCAATTTCAATCGGATCGCCAAGCTGCGTGCCAGACCCCATCGCTTCAATATACGAGATCGTTTCCGGATCAACCTTGGCAGCTTCCCACGCCTTCGTGATCACATCTTCCTGCGCGCGTGCGCTTGGTGTCGTAATGCCCGTGGAACGCCCATCCTGATTAATCGCACTGCCTTTAATAATGGCATCAATATGATCGCCGTCTTGCAGCGCTTTGCTTAACGGCTTGATCAGAATGGCAGCAATTCCTTCGCTTAATATCGTCCCATCAGCGCTATCATCGAATGATTTGGTCCGATTATGCTGCGACTCAATTCCATATTTGATAAAGCCCTCGACCGGAAGCAGGAGCAGACGAATTCCGCCAACAAGCGCCTGATCGCAATCCCCGTTCTTAATTGACTGACAGGCTAGATGCAGAGCGACTAATGAGGAGCTGCAAGCTGTATCAATCAGCATGCTTGGACCGCTTAGATCAAGCAGCTGATGCAATCGCTTGGCAATGATGGCTGAAATATTGCCGGATACCGAAATTTCGAAGGAATCAGGCTCAACCTGCGAAACGAATTGCCCATACATCGGCCAGCCGCTATAGCCTAGGAATAAGCCCGTTCTGCTGCCTACAAGCTGATCGCCGCCATAACCGGCATCTTCAATCGTATTCCAAGCGGTTTGCAGAAACAGCCGATGGTTAGGGTCCATTAAGCTCGCTTCTTTGGGCGAAATATTGAAAAATTTATAGTCAAACTTATCAATCTCGTCCAAATAACCTCCCTCGCTGAAAGTAACCTGTTTATCTTTCATATAGGTATAAGGCAGGAAGGGCTCCACATCTTTTTTGCGAGATTCGGGGAATGGCGCAATAGAATCAACACCATCCCGCAAATTTGACCAGAACTGATCCAAGTTATTGGCGCTTGGCAATTTGAGATTCATCCCGATAATCGCGATATCTTCCATTTGCGAAGTGCGGTCTTCCATCTTTAGTTGCTTCAGCAGCTCTGTCCCTACAGCTTCATCTATTTTTCCTGATAAAATATGTTCAAAGATCAGTTGGGTCGTCTGTTTCATACCGGTACCCCCATGCTTTTATAGCTTGCTACAGCTTCCTCAATGGATATTCTTCCATATTTGAGATCATCAACGAGGCTGATGATATTCGTCTCCAAGCTCGCAGTTGAGACGCTCTTCTCGATAGGAATCGATACTGGAGCCTCCTGTACGTCTTGCGAAACGATAAAGCCTGCAATCTCCGTAATAGTCGTGTAAGTGAACAAATCAGCAACCGTTACTTTTCCAGGATAGGCTGCTTCTATCAAATGATGAACTCTTGTAATGAGAATCGAATCGCCGCCTATATCAAAAAATTGATCATCAGCATTCAATTCCTCGAAGCCTAGAACCTCCATCCAAATCGCTTCGATCCCTTTCTTCACCTGCTCAGGATCGCTCGCTTGGCCAGATGATGCGCTTGCCTGCGTTTTGGGCTTCACAGTTTGCTTCGCTTTCGCCTTCTGCTTGGCTTTCTCAATCTCGCTCATAATCGGAGCTGAGAATCGAATAGGAACATCCCATATCGCATGGCCCTGCATCGAACCATGGAAGTTGATTTCACCAATATTGACGTTCGTGACGTTTAATTGAAGCACTTGCTTGAACGCTTCGATTGCCTGAGCGGTACTGATTGCCTTGAGCACGGTATCGACATTCACGCCAAAATCTTTGGCCATGCCCGTTTCTTTCCATGCAGGCCAATTAATCGTTATGGTTTTTTTGCCAAGCTTATTTCTATAGGCAGAATACGAATCCAAATAATAATTCGCCGCCGTATAATCGCCCTGTCCAGGTAAGCCTACCAGTGTCGTATTAGAAGAGAATAGAATCATGAAATCGAGCTGATCTTCTCTCGTGTAATGATCAAGCAGCCATGTCCCCGCCACCTTTGGTGAGAGAACCTGCTGGAACACATGGGCATCCTTGCGAATAATAAAGCCATCACCAGGCAGCCCCGCGCTATGAATAATGCCTTGTATGGAGCCATATTGTTCTCGAATCGACTGCAAAGCTTCACGCAGCTGCTGTTCATTCGCTACATCGGCTTGTATATGCCGGACAGAGGAGCCTCCGCCTTCGATCTCCTGAATCAACTTCAATTGCTCGATTAATTTGCGATTGTCGGAATTGGCCAAGAGGGAACTCCACTTCTCCCGCTCTGGGAACGAAGAACGGCCCATTAGGACAAGAGATACCTTTCTCTCCGAAGCGATATATTTGGCCACTTCCAGCCCAATACCGCCTAAGCCGCCTGTAATCACATACACACCCTGCTCTTTAATGATAGGCTCTGCGGCAAGCTGATCCTGCTCTTCCATTAAAGCAAGCTGCTGAACGAAGCGCTGCCCGTCACGATAAGCTACACAATCGACATCCTCTTCCCCAGCAAACAGCTCGGACAATATATGCATGCTGCTCACTTTATTGTCAATATCCATACATTTGGCAGTTACCGTGGAATACTCTTGATTCACGACTTTGGATAGGCCAACCATCGTCGCACTTTCCGGTACAATAAAGCTCTCATTCCCGGTTACTTCATGCACATAAGGTGCAGCACATAATACGTTCAAGGCGCCCTTGAGATTAAGCTTGAAGAAGGCCTTCATGAAATAAAACAAACTATTCACGCCGCGAGTTTGGCTGGATTCCAGCTGCTCCAAGCTTGTAATTAACGCTTCGTTCATTGGCGAAGATAAATAAAGGACATGGGTTATCGTTTCTTGCTGGCTGATCTCGTGTAATAATTTCTCATAATCCTCTTCCGTTCCTTGAACGGTATAGGCAGTAGAGCCTACCTGAGCAAATGCCTCGCCGAATTGAACCTGCCATACTGTATTTTGCTGCTTCGCCAGCTCCTCAACGGTCCTTGTGGCAATCTCGCTGTGATCATGAAATACGAGAACCGCTGCCTGCTTGCTTCCTTGCTGACTTGCTAGCGCAGGAAGAGGAATCCATTCTGTTGTATGGAGCACATGGCCTTTGGATACCGATTGCAACGGCCTTTGCTGTGATTTTTTCAAGCCGTAATTTTCAATCTCGATTAACACCGCTCCATCTGTATCAACGATCGTAATATCATAAGTAATAATTTCAGATAATGGAGTAATCGGGTCATTAACTCGAACATAGCTGTACATCTGATGCTGCAAAGGACGGTATACTTTTATGCTTTGATAGGAGAATGGCAGGAATATCGATTTGTCTTCTTCGCCCAGCGCACTTCTAATCAGAGGCATCGTTGCCAGCGCATTGTCCAATAAAGCGGGATATAATACATAGTCAGGCAGCTCAGCCTGATATTCCTTCGGCATTTCAAGATAGGTGATCAAGGTATCGTCACCAATATACATCTGTTCGATGTTTCTCCATCTCGGCCCGAATTCAAAAGCGGATGTCTCGTTATACTCATCCATATTAGGCTCAATATATTGCTTGTTATTGCTGCGCTTGAGCTGTTCAATACTCAGCTTTGCCTTCGTTTCGCCTGTGAAACCAGCAATTTTGCCTTCCACATGCTTCACCCAAGACTCTGCTGGTGCTTCGCTATCAGATTTGAGGCGGCTAATGACATAGAATGAATACTTTTGCCGTTCCTGCTTCAATACAAGCTGAACCTCTCTGACCTCATCTTCACCTACGATCAGCGGGTAGAGGAACAAAACGTCCTGAAAATGCACCTGCTCGCCAAACTGGCTTTTGCAGGACTGCAAGACCATCTCCAAATAAGTCGTTCCAACCAACACACAATCGCCCATAATTTTGTGCTCGCTTAACACCCAATAATCTTGCACGCTAAGATTGGTTTCATAGATTTGTAAATCAAGCGAGTCTGTCAAGCGGTGGTCGAGCAAAGGACTAAGTCCCGCTTCTCTGACTATTTTCTTGTTCCCATTTGTTTTTGGCTCCAGCCAGCATCTCGTCTGCTCGAAGGGGTATAAAGGCAGGCTTAGCTTTCTTCTCCGCTGTCTTTGATAACGAAGCTTCCAATCGATCTCGAATCCGTGTACATACGAACGAGCCAGAGTCTCCGGCGTGAAATCAACAATAGACTCTGCTGATGGTTCCTGATCAGATATGGCATCCGGATCTATCACCATGCTATAGCCGTCTGCAATAATCCCCTTTTGCATTTTCTCCCAGTCGAATGCGGCCAAGTGATGCAGAATTTGCAGCAGCTCCGCTTGATTATTAAATATAAGGCAGACACGATAACGATGATGATCCCGCCCTGTGTTTGCTGTATAACAAAGATCAGCCAAATGAATGCTTTCATTGGATTGTACATAGGCAGCGTAGTCTTGTATGAACTGTTTTAGTGAATTTTTTGTTTTTGCGGACAAAGCTAGCATGTGGGTGGATGGTTCTTCTAGTTGAGAGGTTTTCTTCACCTCAGGCGCTTCTTCCAATACAATGTGGCAATTCGTACCGCTTATACCGAACGAACTTATGCCGCATCTCCTCGGATGTTGACTGGTCTCCCAATCGGCAGCCTTATCATTGATATAGATAGGTGAATTAATGAAATCAATTTTACGATTCGGTGAACTAAAATGCAGCGTAGGGGGGATTTTTTTATGTTTTAAAGCAAGTATGCATTTGATAAAGCCCGCAATTCCTGCGCTATTATCCAAATGTCCGATATTGGTTTTGACAGCCCCAATCGCACAGAAGTTTCTACGGTTGGTGTACCTGCTGAAGGCTCGTTGAATACCGTCAATCTCAATCGGATCACCAAGCTTCGTGCCAGTTCCATGCGCTTCGAGGTATCCTATCGTTTCGGGATTTATGCCAGCCGCTTCCCAAGCAGCGACCATAACATCCTCTTGTGCAGCTGCATTAGGTGCAGTTAAGCCGATGGAATTCCCATCATGATTCAATGCGCTTCCTTTGATCACTGCGTAGATATGATCATTATCTGCAACAGCCTGATTCAACGGCTTAAGCAGCACGGCAGCAACGCCTTCGCCTGTGCCGGTTCCATCTGAATCATCACTAAAGGTTTTGGCACGATGATCCGAGGATTCTACCCCAATGCTTGTCTCTCTGAATGGAAATAAATGAAGCTGAACGCCGCCAGCAATCGCTTGATCACACTCGCCATTCCTGATTGCTTGGCAAGCCAAATGAATCGAGGCAAGTGAGGAGGAGCAAGTCGTGTCTACCAGCAGACTAGGCCCATGAAAGTCCAGAATATAAGATAATCGGCTGGCGATGATCGGGCGAACATTGCCGGCTGTAGACATGGACAGGGAATCGGGATCAAGATCAGCAATCGCTCGCTTATAGTCGGAGTCGGCTCCGCATCCCACGTATACGCCTGTGCGACTGCCGACCAGCCTGCCCCCGCCATAGCCCGCATCCTCCAAAGCATTCCATGCTACTTGAAGGAATTGCCTTTGATTCGGATCCATCAGGCTTGCTTCCTTAGGTGATAAACGGAAAAACTGATAATCAAATTTATCAATTTCGTCCAAATAAGCGGCTTCGCCTAGCTGAACATCCTTGCCGCTCTTCCCCATAGCATTCAACCAACGCATTACGTCATTTTTACGCTGGGCTGGAAGAGGGCGAATGCAATCTTCGCCCTTTAGAAGAATATCCCAAAACTCATTCGTATGATTGGCATTAGCCAGTCTAGATGAAACACCGACAACAGCAATATGTGAAGCCGAATAATCGACGATATTCACTGTGCTTTTTCGATTCGATTTCTCTCGCTTCATGTCTTTGAAATCAAGCATAATCTATCATCCTTTCCTAAACCTATACAACTGTCGAACCTTCATATTTCTCGGCTATCCATTCCAGCAGCTCGATGTATTCCTGAATAAGCTCTTTAAGCTTCTCTTTATGGAAAGCACTGTTCTTGGAGCAGGCAAAATCAAATTGAATGCCATCCTCCTCTACGCTAATGCCTACGATCATATGAAAGCGCTGAATGGCGTCTTCCCCCGTCCATACGGAACGGTCATATAAGAAGACGATGCTTGGGGTCTCTTTGCTTCGAGCATTTAATGGACTTACATCCTCAAGTGCATACGCATTCGGATGCTCCACTTGCGCTCTTTGCAGATGTACCTCTTGGAATAGAGCAGGAAGATTGGATAGCTGCTCCAGATCAAGCTGCAATGGGAACAGCTTGCCATCAGCTGTCGTCGTTTGAATCGTAATCTTCTTTTGTTCACTCGTATCAGAGAGTAAATAGGAATATAAAGAAAGCACAATTTCATATACGTTCACGTTCTCATGCTTAGCCATGCTTGTAAGCTGAGTGAACAGCTCGTCCCTGATCTCGAACTCGAATACAGCTTGGCCCGAGGCCTCATATTGCTCCGCAAAGAAATGCTCCGGGAAAGTGATTCCTTCTAACTTCAGGCTTTTCTCGACATTTTTCGCCGGCTGGATACGATTAGCCAGCTTAGCAATCGTCGGATAAGTAAAGAAGTCTGTAATTTTGACCGTCCCAGGATATTCTCGCTCGATTTGGCTGTGCATTTGAATAAGAAGAATAGAGTTTCCACCCAAGTCGAAGAAATTATCGTTTATGCCCGCTTTTTCGATGCCGAGAATTTTGACCCAAATTTCCGCCAGCTTCTTCTCTATCTCATTGGTCGGCTGAACAAATGCGCTCTGCCTAGCTTCGTGCTCATTCTGCATCTCTATTGGGCTATGCAAGGCTCTGCGGTCCACTTTTCCATTCGGTGTTAACGGCAGACGGTCTAGCTGAACGTAATATCTCGGATTCATATAAGAAGGCAGCGTATCGGATGCATATTGCTTCAGCTGCTCCACGCTTATTGGTTCGTCGCTAACGACGTAAGCACACAATGCGACATGACCCATCGCATCCTTTTGATCAATAACAGAAATTTCACGTACCGCTGGATATTTTAGAATCTGATTCTCAATTTCCCCCAATTCAACACGGAATCCGCGTATCTTCACTTGATAATCCAATCGTCCCAGGTATTCAATAACTCCTCCTTCACGCCATCTTGCCAAATCATTTGTTCGATATATTTTGTCAGATGGTAAATGATTCACTTCGATAAATTTCTCTTCGGTCAACCGTGGCTCGTTAAAGTAGCCTCTAGCCAGACCTACCCCGCCAATGCATAATTCCCCAGGTACACCGATTGGCACAGGCTGTTGATTATCATCCAGAATATAAATATTGACATTATCAACCGGGTTCCCTGTAGGCACATAGTCAAGCTGCTGGATGTTCGTCGAATCAATTCGATAGAACGCCGCAATATCTGTACATTCCGTCGGACCGTATGTATTGATGATTTCGGTATGACAGTCAGAGGAATACAGCCAGCTCGATACTTTGTTCAGGTGAATCGGTTCTCCACCAAGTACAACGCGCGTCAAGCTTCGCAATTTGTCAAAAGAAGAGCTTTGATTGAAATCGATTAATGGATAAAAAGCGCTAGGGGCACAATTGACCATGGAGATTTGTTCTTGCTGAATCATATCGGACATGACATTGTAGTCATAAATTCCCGGCTCATAAATGTAGAGGCGTGCTCCCTTAATAAGCGGGCTGAAAATATTTTTTTGAGCAAGATCGAAGCTGGTAGGTGCAATGAACAGCATCCGTTCAACCGCATTAATATTCATTTCGGTTGTATACCAATGCAATAGATTCAAGAAGGCATTGCACTTTACCATAACCCCTTTGGGATTACCTGTTGAGCCCGATGTATAGAGCACATACATTAACCGCTCTGGATGGTAGGCAAGCTCCAGATTTTGTGAGGAATAGCCTTGCTGAAGGATATGCTCAACCCTGTGGACCTCTGTGTTTGGCAAGGAGAAATCATGCTTCGGCTCTTGGTGGGTTAATAAGATGCTCGTCTGCGAATGGTTTAATAAATATCCGATACGTTCCTTCGGATTATCCAGGTCAATTGGCAAGTAAGCAGCGCCTGCCTTCAATATTCCCAGCATTCCTATCACAAGCTCCAGCGATCTTTCCATCATTACGCCTACAACACTGTCTTCCCCAATCCCTTTGTCTCGCAGGAATCTCGCTACTTGATTGGCTTGCTCATTCAATTCATGGTAGGATAATTGTTTGTCGCGAAACAGCACTGCGGGCTGATCAGGATATTGCTTGGCTTGCTGCTCGAATTGCTCATGTATGGAATGGTTAAGATCATGTGCTTGCTTCGTCTGATTGAATTGAAACAAGAGCTGATGCTTCTCGTCATCACTCAGCATATTGAGCTCACTTATTGCTAAAGTCGGTTGTTCAACGATATGAGTCAATAATTGAATCAGATGCTGAGACAGCCGTTGAATCTTCTCTTCATCGAACGTCTGTGTGCAGTAGCAAAAATCAAAAACCAAACCATCAAAATTCAAAATATTCAACGTTAAATCATAATTTGTCATTTCAAACATATGATAGCCTTCCATTGTCAGGGCGGCCTTGTCCTGAAGCAGCTGTTGATCCAATGGATAGTTTTCAATGACGACTAAAGAATCGAATAACTGCTGCTCCGTATCAAGCTGAATCTGTGCCTGAATATCCACCAAAGAAGTACTCTCAAATGACTCCCTGTTACGCAAAACTTCATTCGTCCGCTTTACCAGCTCATACACCTGTTCATTGGTACTATTATTAATCCGCAAAGGAATCGTATTAATGAATAAACCGACCATGTCCTGAATGCCCGATACTTCGGAAGTACGGCCAGAAACTGTCGTTCCGAACAGGACATCATTAGTGCGGTTATATTTCTGCAGCGTTAATCCCCAAGCGCTATATAGCAATGAAGCCAGCGTAACCTCATGCGTTCTTGTGAATAGAGCGGCTCTATCCCGCACCTCTATCGGACAGTCTATGCGCAAATTGCTAACTGTTCTGCCTTTGTTGCCGACTTCTCTTGGGGCTTCCTTCTCTTGCCGGAAATGGGAAGTGAAGGACTGTGGCTCATACCCCTCGAAATAGGATCCCCAATATTGTTTTTGCTGCTGCTTATCTTGCTTGGTTAACCATGCCAAATATTCCCCGAATTTTCGTTTCCCCTGCCGATTCGGAGCCTTTCCTTCATGAAGCTCTTGATAGGCTTGAAAAAATTCCTTCAATATAATGCCATTGCTCCAGCCGTCATAAATAATATGATGACTATTAATAATCATCTCATACCGATTCACATCTAACAGACATAATGTAATAGCAAAAGGCTGCTGCCGAATATCTATCGAATTGGAACGATCATTAGCCCGCACCTCTTCGACTCGATGTTCATGCTCATTCGCATCGCCTTGTGTCAAGTCAATAACCTTCAATGAAAGCTCTTTGCTCTTCAAAATAATTTGTACAGGCTTATCAATCTGTTCCCATCTGAATACGGTTCGCAGCATCTCATTGGTCTCAATGACATGGGACCATGCTTTACGGAACAATGCCTCATCCAATACGCCGGATAGTCGTAAACTTAATTGCTCGAAATATTGCTGAGAATCCGGCTCTGCCAAATAATGATAGAGCATTCCTTCCTGCAGCGAAGTTAACGGTAAGATGTTTTCGACATTTTTTTTATCCAGCTTCTGTTCAGTCATGATTTGTCCTCCTATCACAATGTTACTATTTTCTCTCTCTCTTTTGTCAAACGTACAAAAAAGGCATTATTAAAGAAGCCTATGCCTCTGAACTAATGCCTTTCAGATCTCTTGTAGGAATCATGATAATTATAGTAATTACCATAATAGTTAGAGTAAATATAAAATATTTACACTATATTGTCAATGCTACTCTCTGTAGATTCGTCATTTTTCTCCTTTACAAGATCTTCATTCTGAGAAAATAAATCAATAACATCTCCTTGCTATGATAGAGAAGTCTACGAACGGATCTATCAAATTCATCTACAAAGGAGATTGTTATGAACAACGTTTACAAACGAATGTTATCACTTTTATTATCCTTGGCATTATTGCTCGGTTTGCTCGGAGCAGCCATCCCGGTCCCCGTATCGGCAGAATCCGATGGGCCAGTCGTGCTACTGTCAGGAAATTCAGAGTGGAAATATTATGATAAAGGCTTCGATCAAGGCACAGTATGGCAATCTGTTTATGATGATTCCTCTTGGAGCTCCAGCAGTGCCCCATTCGGTTATAAGGATAACGGGGCTGGAGTAAGCACTACTTTATTTGGCCCTTTGCAGACTACTGTCGACTATGGCGCGGATAAGAAGAAAAAACATCCCACCACGTACTTCCGTACAAACCTTAATGTAGACAAAAGCAAAATTGACGAGTATGGCCAACTTCTTGGCACGTTCGCCATTGATGATGGCGCAGTTATTTATGTGAACGGTGTCGAAATTATGCGTGCAGGCATGCCTGATGGTGATATTACGTATACCACCAATGCGGTATCTGGCAAAGACCTGCCTGTTATGTATGAGAATGTGGACCTCACAGCTCCACTAAAGTCGCATCTTCGAGATGGCAATAATGAGCTTGCCATTGAGGTGCATCAGCAAAGCAGCAGCAGCTCGGATCTCTATTTCGATATGAAGCTGACGGCCCTTATGAAAGCTCCAGCCGTTGAGGTAAGCAAGGTAACGGTAACGTTCTATGGTGATACGACCAGCTCCAAAGGCTTCACATGGTATACGCCGCTTGCTTCAAGCCGAAGTGACCTGCAGATCGTGGAGAAGACAGGCGCTACCGCTGACTTTACAAACGCAGCTCTATTTGCAGGACGCTCATCTATTTCCTCCAATTCACGGGAAGAACGCGTACATAAAGCTGAGGCAACAGGCTTGAAGGCTGATACCTCCTATTACTTCCGTGTCGGTGATCAAGATTTGAATATTTGGAGCGATACAGGAACGTTCGAGACAGCTCCTATTGGTGGAGCATTTAGCTTTATTAATTTAACAGATACACAGGCCAAGGAAGAAGATGAAGCCATTTTATCCGCTTCAACTATATCCAAGGCACTCGCAACCGTGCCTACTGCGAAATTTATTAGCCATAATGGCGATATCGTTGAGAACGGAACCTCGGAGCAGGAATGGAACTGGCTGCTTGGGCACTCGCAAGCTAGTCTGCTTAATATGACGATTGCACCTGGGGCTGGCAATCATGAGAGTGGCAACTACTCTTTTTACGAGCATTTCAATATCAATCAGGCTGAGAACTCTGCTACGCAATCCGGAGCCTACTATTCCTATGATTACAGCAATGCGCACTTTATTGTTTTGAACTCGAATGAGAATTCAACAGAATATGCGAATTTCTCTGTGGATCAAGTCGAGTGGTTGAAAAAAGATGTACAGGCAGCCAAGGCTGCAGGCGCACAATGGATTATTGTCAATTTTCATAAAGGCCCTTACACGACCTCCAACCATGCTACGGACAGCGATATTATGGGTGCCAATGGCGTGCGCAATAAGATTGCGCCTCTAATGAATGAACTGGGAATCGACTTTGTATTCCAGGGACATGACCATATTTATGCGCGTACCAAG
This sequence comes from Paenibacillus sp. J22P59, assembly GCF_059383895.1. NCBI lineage: Bacteria > Bacillati > Bacillota > Bacilli > Caryophanales > Paenibacillaceae > Paenibacillus > Paenibacillus sp. J22P59. Next base: position 14,827 of record NZ_JBXENX010000003.1, on the reverse strand, counting down.
TCAATCAAGAGTGACGGCACAGCCGAAGTCGTTGAAAAAATAACGGAAACGATGAACGGGCAAACGATCGAGTATGCAGTAAAGCCAGATGGCACGATCTACGTAATTCCAGCAACTGCTGGCGCAAAGGTATACTTCAAAAATCAAAAGCCGCAGCTCGGCGATGCTTATTTCAGTCTCTTCGAGAAAGCTGACGAGAATCATGCCCGTAAGTATGGGGATACGACGAGCCTTGCTCGCGGACATGTACAAAACTTTATGGGAATTACGATCGACGGTGGCAAGTTTACCGCTATAACGTACGAGATTGATAAGAACATCAATAATGGACAGCCCTTTATCGTCGATCAATTCGGCATCTTAAAGGAAGTACAGCCTGACTATAGCAAGGAAAAGGTCAGCAAGGTAACCGTTACCTTTAACGGCGATTCGACAAGCTCCAAAGGATTCGCTTGGTACACGTCTTTGCTGCTTAAAGGAAGCAACTTGCAGGTGGTAGAGAAAACAAGTGCTCTGCCTGATTTTACAGGGGCTAAATCCTTCGAAGGACGCTCAGCTGTATCCTCGAACTCTAAGACTGAGTTGGTTCACAAAGCTGAAGCAACGGGCCTAAAGGCGAATACCTCCTACTATTTCCGTGTAGGTGATGCAGCACTTAACATCTGGAGCGAGGTCGGCACATTCCGCACAGCTCCCCAGAACGGTGCATTCACATTTATTGACCTAGCGGATACGCAAGCCAAGGATGAAGAAGAGGCTAAGCTGTCCGCGCAGACGCTAGCCAAAGCGCTAAGCACTGTGCCAAATGCGCAGTTTGTTGTTCATAATGGTGACATTGTAGATACTGGTACCAAGGAAGAGCAATGGAATTGGCTCTTGGGCCATTCGCAGGACAGCCTTCTGAACACAACGATCGCTCCTTCTGCTGGTAATCATGAAGATGAGAATAATGCGTTCTTCGAGCATTTCAACGTTAAGCAAGCCGAGAACTCTGCTACCGTAACCGGAGCTTACTATTCCTATGATTACAGCAACGCTCACTTCGTCGTATTGAATTCGAATGAAGATTCAGAGCAATATGCGAACTTCTCTACCGAGCAGGTTGAATGGCTGAAGAAGGATGTGCGAGCGGCTAAAGCAGCGGGCGCACAATGGATCATCGTTAATATTCACAAAGGTCCTTATACGACCTCGAATCATGCAACAGACAGCGACATTATGGGACCAAACGGTGTGCGGAACCAAATCGCCCCATTGATGGCGGAGCTGGGAATTGACTTTGTCCTGCAAGGACATGATCATATCTATGCTCGTACGAAGCCGATTAAGAAGGATGGAACGGCTGCCGCAGCAGAGAAGATTACCGAAACTCTTAATGGGCAAAAGATTGAATATACCGTTAATCCTGACGGCTCCATCTACATGATTCCTGCAACAGCAGGCCCGAAAGTGTATTATAAAAATGTTAAGCCAGCGCTAGGCGATGCGTATTACAACCTCTTCGAGCGGGCTGAAGAGAATCATGCTGCCAAGTATGGCCCAGATCCAAATGATAATCGCCGTCCGATGCGCAGCCAAGTCCAGAATTTTGTCGGCATTACAATTGACGGCAACAAGCTGACGGCTGTCACTTATGAAATCGACCAAAATCTTAACAATGCAGAGCCATTTATTGTAGATCAATTCGGTATCGTGAAAAAGACGATCAGCGGTCCGGGTACAGATCCGGGAACTAACCCAGGCACGGGTACAGGTCCAGGAACAAATCCTGGAACGAATCCAGGAACAAACCCTGGAACCAATCCAGGCACGAACCCGGGAACTAACCCAGGTACTAACCCAGGAACAAATCCTGGTACGGGTACAGGCGAAGGAAATGAATCTCAGATTATTCTGAAGGACATTGCTGGTCATTGGGCAGCATCCGCAATTGAGCGTGCGGTTCAAGCTGGTTTTGTAACAGGCTATGCAGACAATCAATTCCGTCCAGACAAAGCCGTTTCTCGCGTGGAATTTACAGCGATGCTGGCTCGCGCACTGGAATTGCCAAGCACGAGTACAAGTCTTGTCTTCAAGGACTCCGGCAAAATACCGGCATGGGCGCAAGCCTCTGTAGCGCAAGCTGTAGAATCCGGCATCATCAGCGGATATGAGGACGGCACATTCGCTCCCGATAAACAATTGAATCGTGCAGAAATGGTCGCTATGATCGTTCGCGCAAGTGGAATAAAAGTAAATCCAAACGCAAAATTAACGTTCGCGGATACGAAGGATATTCCAGCATGGGCCCTCCCTTATGTCGCAACAGCTGTAGATGCTGGACTCGTTAGCGGTGTAGGCCAGAACAAATTCGCACCACTGAAGGTCGCGACAAGAGCAGAAGCAGTAGCACTTATAATTGGAATGCTTAACTAATACGCAAGAAAAAAGAGAAGCTTTGCGCCACTATGCGCAAAGCTTCTCTTTTTCTAATTCAAGTTATTACGGCGTATAGATTTGTGATACCTTCCCGTTAGTGAAGGTCACATAGTTATAATAGCTGTAGCTCCATGTTTCTACTGTAATCCCGCTTCCGCTAATGTAACTCGATGAACTAGGATTGCCCCATGACATGCGTACCTGATCCTTCGTCATGCCAATGGATATTTTCTCTGCTTTGACCAGTTTCCAGATCGAAGAAGACCAGTTGTATTTTTTATATGGATCATAGGAAAGGAACATATCCTCACTGCCCAGAACGGTATCAACCGTATAGCTTGGCATTGAATAGGACTTTAACTGAGTACCGCTCGTATTTTTAAATACAATCGTGAAATTATTCATGCTTTCTGGCACAATATCAACAATTGTCAGCTTACTGAACCGCTCCCACCCTTGGAAGTGATTCACCCAATAGGATTTGCCAATATACTTATTCAAGCTGCCCAAAGATTCTTTTTTGATGATCTTTGCTGTATCAGCAGTCGCTACAGTCATATTAGCTTTGCCAAACGAAATATTCATTCTTTTATATTTCGAATCCCATTTCAGCGTGGCTCCAAGCGCTTTGCTGAGCAGCGACGCCGGGAATACAGCCGTGCTGTTTTCTGTACGGACTGCCGCTCCCATACTTACATTTTTGCCATCTACCTTCGCGTTCTTATCGCCTTGTTTCAATTTAATGGAAGTAGACCCGACCTTCACCTCGAAGGTTTTGCTGGCAGCCGTATAGACAACCGATCCTCCCAAAGATTTGAAGACGGACTGAATCGGCAAATAAGTGACCCCATCCTTCTGTACCGCATTGGTAAGCGAAGTATCCAGACTAATCGCAACAGACAGCGTTTTGGAAGCGCCCCCTGAGGTAATGGTTACTTTCGTTACACCGACTGCCAGGGCTTTGAACGTGCCGTCCTCATTTTTTTTCAATAGATATGGTTTTTCAATCGTTGCCTTCGCTTGGTTCAATGGAATTGTTTTTTTGGAGCCATTGGAATATTGTTCGGTAATCGTAGCTTTGATGCTGTCTCCAACGGATGGATTAAGGTCAGACAGCTTGAAGTCAATATTCGATACACCCGGTATTTCCACTGAAGTGATTACGCCATCATAATAGTTTTTCCAATTGCCGTCTTGCTGCTCGTAATAGAAAAAATCTTTGTCTTGAGGCGCAGCGATCTTCACAATACTGCCAATTCCCGTTATTTGTGCCTTCAGCACATACTGATCACCGTATGCTCCTGTCGCCCACAAAGAACCATCCTTCAGCGTTACAAGCAGCGTGCCGTCAGCGGCAAAAGCGATATGTGCAGCATCCTTCGTAACAACCTCTGGAATTAACGGCAAATCTTTTTTATTGTAATCAAAATGGTATTTATCAAACACTGTAACCTTTCCGCTATCGTCGAGAACGGCCGTTCTGCCCTTCACACCCACAGCCATTGCAACAATGCTTCCCCCATTGCTTCCTGCATCAAGCGGCTTCAAGTAGCCGCTCATTCTGATCTCTCCACTAGCAGAGACCGTTGAGAACTCATCATCATTAGCAGCAATTAAGGCTATATGGTCATAGCCTGTTACTCGCTGGCCGGTAGCCTCCCACACACTGCCATCCTGTTTCACATAGTAGCCGTCAGCAATTTGTTTAATGCCGTTCTGCTTGGATTCTATCTTAGGATTCAGGCCGAGCATCCAGGTCACGAGCTCCCCTTTTTTCGTAAGGCCGTAACCAGAGGTGCTGTCTCCAGCAATGGCTGCTAGATTCAGGTTCTTATATTGTTGCTCTCCTTGTATGCTGCTTAGCCATATCGAACCATCCTCGAGCAGCATGCCGCCGTCAATGATAGAAATAATGCGAGAACCATTTGCAGCCGATACCATACTGCCAGGCAGTGCAAATGATGCCGTAATCAAACAAAATACAACAAAAAACGATATCATTCTTTTCATTTCTATACTCTCCCATTCTAGTTAATAGGTATATTATACCATAGACCTAGAAAGAGATTCGTTTATTTTAATTATCCTTCCTTACCAACTGGGCATCGCTCAAGCTTGCCGCATTACAGCAATAACTGGCTGGTTCGTTCATATGGTTTATCGTAATGCCTCCCCTTGACTAACTGCTCGACAAAGGGACGGATTAAATCGGCTTGCGTAGAATGAAAGTCTTCTCCTCCGAAGCGTTCCAGCCATTGCTGCTGCATCTCTACAATCTGAATATCCTGCTTCAATGCCTTTTTCAAAAAAGGGGTAAGCGCAAGTTTTTTGAGAGAGCCTGGCATTATCCCGCGCTTGGTGGTGACAATCGCATAAATCTGTTGAAAATCTGCGGATTTCGGACAAATAATAGCAGTGATCATAAGCGTTAATCCCTTCGACGAGCGATATTCGATCTGAGCGATGCCCGGCATAAAAAATCGACCATAGCTCGTGTGCCTATCCGATTCGAATAGTTTGGAGATGAAGCCAGATTGCTTGGACTCTCCGCTATACTCGATTTCTACCCCATCCCCGCTTGCGACCAGCTTTGCTGTGACCATTTGACGATGTTTATCTGTTCGAATTAATCCAGCGTGTACGTAATGCGTATGGGTCGCATCCAAAAAATTTTCCGTCGTATTGATTAAAGAGCCCTTCACATCAGTCTTCCACACGAAAGATTCATATCGCTCATCCTCCATGAACGGCATTGCATAAGGAAGAACGCCACGTATTTCCCCCGGATCAGCAGAAGGAAGCCTAACCCAAATAAAGCCATTCTGTTCCATAACGGATATTGGAATTGCCTTCGTATGGTCGCTCGGGGCATAATCACACAGTCCTGGTACGCGTACACAATTGCCTTGCCCATCAAATTCCCAGCCATGATAGGGACAGACGAGCGTATTTCCTTTTACTTTGCCTGCTGACAAAGGAACATTGCGATGCGGGCAACGATCGAGCAAAGCATGTATGCTGCCCTTCTTCGTCCGAAATAGCACGATAGGCATATCCATAACTGTAACCCCTAAAGGCTTCTTGCTTAATTCACTTGAGCGGCCTGCAACAAGCCAATAGTTTCGTAAGGACTGTTCGTTCATAGTCGATATTTCCTCATCAGCGGAGCTCCAATCTTATTCAAGATTGTACTTAACAATGACCATGTCAATCTTCTCCCGAAGGACAAATGCTTCATATAGACGGCACTATATTCAATAGCCGGCTCAGCGCCGCGTATTCGTTTGAAGTGCGCCGCCCCTGAGCTCAAATGAAGCAGCTGTCCCCGCTCCGCTGCTTCTCGGAGCACCATAGCCATCAGCATTCGGTACAGCCCTGCCTGCTGAGGCAGGCTCGTATCATAGCCGACGAGCGGCACCGTAATGACACCGCCCCGTATGAAGCAACCAGCAATACCGACCAATACGCCATCAGCAGCCCGTAAGCCCATCATATAGAGCAGATTGTTTTCGTGGCAATTACGTATGTAAGCTTCCGTAAATTGAGGATTAAGCGCAGAATATTTATCAATGTAAAGCAGCGCATACAGCTCCGCAATTCTCGCATAATCGCTCGGCACAAGCTGATCATGTCTGACGATCTCGTAAGGCGAGCGCTGCAGCAGCTTTTGATCCACACTCGTATTTTGTTTTTTTAAATAGTGAGGGTTTCTCCCGTCGAAGAAATAAACCTGTCTGCTCGGAACCATCACATAGCCCTGCTTAACCAATTGCTTCATCAATTGTGCATTTGTTACCTCATTTAAGGAACGAAAAATAAGCGCATGCTTGGGGTATTCCTCTATTAACTCGTTCGTTAATGGAGCTAGATGCTGCTCTTCTATTGTTTCGTACAGGTTGGTAGACAGCAGCCAATTATTAATATGAACATTCTGGTTAATTCTCGCCATCTTAAGCAGTGGGGCAATTACAGCAATAATAGCCCGCAGCATTCCCCTGAACAATTTGCCTTGCAGCAAATAAAGCTCTTCTATTGCATAGCTGATATAGGTGGAATAAGGAGAGCATACATAAGAATTCGCATATTCAGTATCATTAACCGTCATTGGCAGCAGCTGATCTCCAACTTGAAGCAGCTGAATATCCGTTCGAATATTGGTGAAATAGGTTTCTGTGCAGTCTCTCATCAAAGGAAGCACGTACGCAAGCTCTGCTTTATGCCTCCCGCTCTTGTATAAGTCGCTCCATAAAGGAAGCTCCCGGTTACCTATCCTTCGGATTACCGGCTCCATAGCTTTTCTCCCTTCCATGTGAGATTTATCCCAGCGGTACGGTTACTGTGCTTGCTTCTTCTTCGCAGCTGAACAATCTTCATACGCTGCCACAGTAGCATGCTCATTCTCTACTTGATAGCGGCGTTCAATTCTCCGAAGCTTCCGCAGCCTAGCATCCAGATGATACGGTACGAAGCGGATATAGGGCGGGACGCAGCCCATATCCGTGAACAGCTTCAACAGCTCAGCCCGCAGCTCCTGCTGCACCTGCTCTTGCTCTTCCTCTTCCTCCTGGTCGATACGCAGCGCAGCTTCAAGCTCCGTCTCCGAGAACTGAATAATCTTATACTCCATAATTTGATCAGATGACATCATGACCGCTCGCCTTATAAAATCAGGGAAGATTGCAATTCGCCTCTCCCTGTGCTCCTGTAAACCGAAGAACAAATCATCGGTTCGTCCCCCTACTGATTCTATTGCCGTATAGAGCGAACCGCATCGGCAAGGCTGAGCGCTTTCGGTAAGAAGGTCATTTAGACGGTACCTTATAATCGGCTGTGTTCTCCTTGAGAAATCGGTAATGATCGGCGAAAATATTCGGCGGGAGGTATCTATATACTCCTTCTGAATGACAAGAATATCCTCATTCAAATGCAGCGTTCCATACGCGCATGTAGCTGCCAGGAATCCCTCTGTGCATTGATAAATCTGATGGACTGGCGTATCAAATGCTGCTTCAATATACGCTTGATCAATAGGCTCCAATACTTCAGCCACTGAGATAATTTTGCTAGGAGCCACTGACAGCTTGCCCTGCAGCTTCGCCTCAGACAACAGTCGCAGCATGGAAGGCGGTGCCACAAGGAGAGTTGGCCTGAGCTTATTAAGGCTGGCAATATGCTCCTGCAACGGCTTGATCATATCGTAGAACTGGAATTGCATCCTGCTTGATTTCACCGTCTGATACAAATGGCTGTCTGCCCGCAGAAAGAAGGCTATTCGCTGCTTGGCAAACAACGATCCCGGAAGCACCTTGGCCAGCACCGTGCCCGCCCATGCTGCCCGTTCCTCATTACTCACAAGGAACAAGCCTCGATTGCCGGATGTGCCTGAAGAAAGACCGACGGTAATTTCACCAAGCTGCGAGGAGAAATCACGCTCACGCTCCGCTCGAAAGGCAACCTCGAAGGCTTCCTCTTTTCTCAGTCCAACTGTATTAAGATCATTGAAGTTGTCCATCATCATTGCTTTGTCCGTTGTAGGCCACTGCTGCCAGTCTTCCAGGCTCAAGTCCTTATAATAATCTCTATAAAATACAGATTGCGGCATAATAGTTGCTAGAAAGCTTGTCACCTGCCGGTGCTGCCAATCCTCCAGTCCAGCTCTGTCCTTCCACTTTTTCTTGCGATACTTGGTCATGGTGTAATGGAACAATAGCTTTGCTATTTTCATGATGTTTCACCTTCTTCGATTGGGCTCCCGCATAGACGCAAGGCTTCTTCGCAATGCGTGAATAGAAGCTGCAGCTCTGGATTATTTCTTTTCAAGGCTACCAGACGGCTGAAGGTCTCCTTATACTGCTTCGCATGATCGAATACCAGAAAAGCCAAAGGATGCGGCAAGCGATTCTCTTTTATCGCCCGAACCGACCAGCTCGCATCCGCCCCAAGCAGCACTGGGCTCTGATTGTCATCCTGAATAATAACTCCGAACTGATGCCCGGCATGGCCGGGCAGTGCAATCGCAATCATTCTGCCATCACCGAATAGATCAAATCCGCTGTCGAACGGAGTGAACTTAGCATTCAGCCTTGCTGCCGGTGAAGCCTCTATCCATCGTACCCTCGCTTCAAAGTCTGGTGGAATAAGATCGGGCAGGAACGCATGCTTCACGGCAGAAAATCCCCTTAGCGGCCTAACCGCTTCAAATCCCGGACGTGAGCAAATAAACTCTGCCTCGGGGAACTCATCCAGCCCGCAAATATGATCCGCGTGAAAATGCGAAATAATAATCGCTTTGACATCTGCTGCCGAGTAGCCTGCCGCCTTAACCTGCTCCGCTGCCGAACGCTCCATATGAACGGGGGTCGTCCAGCGATATAAGCGGTAGGGAAAGCGCTGAGTAGCCGAATGGAATTGCTCTGAATACCCGGTATCGAACAAAATCAACCCGCGCTCAGGATGCTCGATCATGGCAAAGATGCCAGGAAAAGTCGTATGTGCCCAGCGCCCTCCTTTAATTGAGAAGGCCTCAAGCTGCTTGCAATAGCCTGTACTGAAAAGTGAGATTCTCAAATTATCGTCTCCTGTTCCTTCCACCACTGGGCGAATCGCTCAATACCCTCATCTATTGAAACGATAGGCCGATAGCCAAGCTCACGCTCCGCCTTCGAGATATCCAGCGTCTGGCTATAAGCTAATATGCCGACCGTATAACGAGTCATAAGCGGCTCTTGCTTCATGAAGGGCAGGCTCGCCAGCCCTTCCATTACAGCAGCTAGCGAATGAGCTACCGGGTATGGGATATGCTTGTAGCGGAACGGAGTGTCCAGCTGATGGAACAATTTCGTTAAAATATCGAACAGGGCAACCGGCTCGCCGTTCGTAATATTATATTTCTGCCCAAGCGTGCTTGCATCTGCATGCATGCATCGCATTAAGGCTTCTGTTACGTTGTCGATATAAGTAACATCAATAATCGAGCGTCCATCACCGAACAGTGGAACAAATCGACGTTCATTCGCTCTCATTAAGCGAGGGAAGATCGCACGATCGCCAGGACCGAAGAGCGCGCGCGGTCTAATGGTCACGACAGGCAAGCCGCATTGAAAAGCATCATCAATCTCTTTCTCCGCCAGCCGCTTCGTATGAGCATAGCTATTGACTCCTTGCCTAGGCAACGCTTCATGCTCCTTAATAAGCAAGCGATTGCGATAATCAAAGTAAATGGAGGGTGTGGAAACATAGATTAATTTGCTGACGCCATACTTCAAGCAGCCCTCAATGACCCGCCTTGTTCCAATCACATTAGATTGATAAAATTCCTCATAAGCGCCCCATGGCGATGATAAGGCACCGCAATGAAATACAATCTCATGCCCTCCTATCGCTTCTGGCAGTGCAGCCGAGGACAGATCTAGAGGAACAAAACGCGCCCCTTTGCCAGCAAGCAGCTGCCCTTCCCGCTCATTGCGGCCTACAGCCGTCACTTCATAGCCTTCCGCCAACAAACGATCTATCAAATTTTTCCCTAGGAACCCTGTCGCGCCCGTAACAAGTATATTCATCTTAACCATTCCATTCGATATCATGAGTAGAAAATGCTTTGATCGTCTTGCGTTCCAAGCTTGCTTGCCGCCATAGATCCAGCAGAACATAGCCTTGCAGCAGGAAAGGCTTTGGGTCCTTCCATTGAAAAATAACGTCCTTGCCTCTCGCCATGCAGGACAGCCAATGACCGAAGCCTCGCAGCGTTCTGCGCTGCGTTATTCCGTATAGAAGCATCGCCGATGTGATCATTTTTGGCCTTGCGCTTCGCGGCACGATCGTACTTTTGCTGCTGCCCCCTATAGCCCGATCAATTCTATCGTCTTCATGGAATAAGTGCAGGCCGCTGGTTGCTCGCGGATTGCATTCCAAAGGATACACGCTGCCTTCGGCATCAATAATAAAATCAAACGCGATTTGTCCTGTAAATCGGGTATGCTTTACAAACAGCTCTACCCATTTAAACAGCTCTTGATGGTGGCATTGTTCAAAAAACGTGCTGGCACCCCGGCCTGCTGTAAAATCAACCTCGTAGTCTGTATAAGCACATAACTGCCCGTCTAGTGCAATGGCATATGTGCAATATTCCCTGCCCGTTACGAATTGCTGCGCTACCCAAGGGCGCTCCTTGGATATCGTTATAGCAGGTGGCGCTTCACCTGCTTGATACATATACACATAGTTGGCAAAGCGCGAATAGACCGGCTTAAGTATCCATTGCCTGACTTCTTGCAGATTTTTTAGATCCTCTTGTGAATGGAGCAGCTCAGTATGAGGGGCCTTCAAGCCCGCCTCTTCCACCATTTGAATGAACGACCATTTGTTATGCAAGCGAATAAGCTTGTCCGGATCATCTGCGAATACGCTGCAGCCCGTTAATTGATTTTTCCATTTGGATATATAGTAGATTTCCTCGCAGGTAGGTATAAGAAGCCCAATGCCATGCCTATCAATAATCTCTTGAATGCTCTTTACGAAGGCCTGCTCATTCTGGCGCGGACTTGGTAGCTTATAAAAGCGACTAACGCAGTTGGAGAACCGAATAAGCGGATTGCTCAAGCTATCGGCGGCATATACCGTATGGCCAAGAGCAGACAGCTGTCTGGCCCATTCCAACGCGACCGGTGCTCTCCCTCCGGTGATCAGAACAACCTGCTTCTCTGATAATGACTTAATACTCAAGAATCATCCCACCCAAAGAGACGCCTGCAGAAATACCGATCAACGCGAACAGATCACCTCGTTCGAGACGGTTTTGATGCACAGCTTCATGAATGCCCATCGGCAGGGAGGCAGCGATCGTATTCCCATGATTCCCGATGATATTCATAAATTGAGCGTCCGAAATTTGTAATTTCTTTTGCAATAAGCGCATTGCCATCGCACTTCCCTGATGGGGGATGACGACCTTCATATCAGACATAGCCACCTCTGCGCCGCCGAATAATCTAGCCAGAAAAGCCGGGAGTAGCTTGGACGACTTTCTAAATAATGCTTCACCCTGCATGTGGAAAAGATAGTCCTCGGCATTCGACTGCTGGTACTGAGTGGAAGGCAGCTTGGAGCCTCCTCCACGTACCTCTGACAAAGAATGGCCAGAAGCATAGGTCTCAATCCGTGAAGACAGAATCTTCGAGCCATGCCCCTCACTCGTCTTACCAATAATAACAGCCGCAGCCCCATCTCCGAACAGAATGGAGCTTTCTGCATCTTTATAGTTAAGTCCAACAGAGGCAATCTCAGGAGCTACAAGTAGCACTCTCTCATATCTTCCGCTATCTATCAAATAAGAAATTAAGTCCAGTCCTGCCAGAAAAGATAGGCATGTCGTGTTTATATCAAAGCAAGGTACGCCTGAATCCCCCTGATTCATCGCTAATTGAATGAGCGCCGCCGTACAGGGAATCGGTTGCTCCGGTATCGCATTGGTACAAATGATACAATCAATATCCTCAAAGGTGAGACCAGCATGCTCTAGTGCAGCGTTAGCCGCTTTAGCCCCCATATGAGAGACGGTTTCCCCATCTGCATAGTGCCGCACTCGAACACCAGATTTTTTATAGACCCAGCCATTCGGCTTGCCTAGCAAATCATCCAACTGCTCAGCTGTAACCTGTTTTTTCGGCAAATATTTTCCCGTACCCAAAATGATCGTTCGTCTAGTTTGCATAGGATCACCAGCCAATTTTCGATAATTTTCTACATATTTCTATCTTACTAGAACTATCCCATTGCATCATAGTTCTATTTTTTACTAGTACCTCCAATCAAACATCCCCCTCATTCTGCCTAACCTCACTTTTTACCCAAAAAAAGCAAAAAGCAATCGAACAGGTTACCTGTTCGATTGCTTTTTATATTGTTTCTTAATTCTAGCAATAATTAACTCTTATTCCTCTTTATTCGAGCGTTCGGACAGCAAAGGTGTATGCTGCAGTGACTCTTCCTCATTTACTTCAATAGGCTGGTCTATTATTTCAAAGGTATGGCCGCATTTAGGGCAAAACCTTACATCAATTGCAACCGTCGCTCCACAGGATCTGCAGGGCTTCTCATCCGAAAGATTGGCGATCTGCAATAAGTTCTGCTCGATCTCGAATTTCAGTTGGAGTATGCGATTCATATTTGGATCCAGCTGCTCCTTGATTATAGGCCATGCGTCATCCTCTCTTGCCTCGAATACTAGTCTGCCTATCTCTTGGTATTGCTGCTCAATTTCATTCTGCTTGCTACTGTTTTGCATCTTCAAACGATTAATTTCTACAACGGTCTTCGCTTTGTTGCCAGCTTCAGCCACACCGGCCTTGAATTTATTGATCAAACTCATCTTGATGGCTCCTTCCCTGTTAGCAATTCATCTAACTACTTGTTTCGACATCTTTCTCCATCGTCCTTCTTTATTACGAGATTAAGCTCTATTATTACTCATTTCTTTTCGACATGCAGCAGCTTCACTGTCTTAATCGAATAAGAATCCTTAATCGTCTCTTCATTAATCACCTTTAGCTTCACCAAGCTGGATATTTTGGAGCCATCTGATTTGGACAGCAGCCGCCATACATCCGGGTCTGGCAGCGACTCATAGAGCTTGCTGTCATCATAATCTTTACGCTCTTGCACAACCAGCTTCACCCTATAGCCGCTTAGCTCCGCCTCTGTAGCCTTATTGTCTTCGAGATACAGCGTAATATCATTACGCAATTCTGTTAATTCCTGTTCTATTTCCTTCTGTTTCTGCTTCAACTGATAATATCGCTTGATCTTTTTGTCCATCCATCCATTCACGCTCCCTCTATATCAATAAATATGCGAAGGAAGCGAAATATTGACCGTTTCTATCCTATTCCATTAGGCTTAAAGGATAAATTTTTCTCCACTAGACCGACGTACAAAACAACCTCCTGCTATTCTCATACGTTATCCAGAGGTGAAGGTGTTGTACAAAAAAAAATATAAGAGCCAAACGATTCGGGGCAAGCTTCGAGTATGCCGCTACTTGTCTGCGAATGACGGGACAAAGTCCTTCATTCCACATACGTTAATGTTTTCTTTAGAAAACCTTCGGACCATGGCTTCAACCTACAATGGACTATATATCAAGCCAAATATCGGCTCCCTTGGAATCGGCATATACAAGCTAGTGCGGCAGGGCGAAGGCTATACGCTACAATATACTAGAAACAAACGCCAGTTGACCGAAACCTTTGAATCTCTTGAATCTGTATATCACTTTATAAAAAACAAACAGTCCAAAAAGATGATCATACAGCGAGCAGTCAAGCTTGATCAGATCGATGAGCATCCCTATGATATTCGCTCGATGGTACAACGCAAGCCCGGCGGTAATTGGACCTGCACCGGTTTTATGGTCAAAGTCGGTGCCAAGCACAAAATCGTAACGAATTACCATCAAGGCGGAGAAATCTGGACGCTCCGCAAGCTGTTTGGAAAACAAGGACTAAGCTCCACAACACAGGACAAAAAGATCGAATCCTTAAAAAAAGACTCACTCCTCGTCTCCCGGATATTAAGTCGTCATAAAGCGGGCATGCATGAGCTAGGCATTGATTTTGCATATGATCATGATGGAAGACTATGGATTCTGGAGGTCAATTCCAATCACCCACAGTTCAGTCCCTTGAAAAAGCTCGACCTTAAAGCCTACAATCGGATGCTCTCCTATGCGAAAAGCTATGGACGCAAAGATGCTTAATCTTCACGATACGGTATAAAAGAGCATTCTTTAGGGCCGTGACCCTATGGAATGCTCTTCTGGCTATTCCATTGTGTTCATATTCCTCCGAGCAGATAATACCATCCCCATAAGAAGAAGAAGGGCACGAGACAGCAGATCAAAACAGCTAAAACGAACATTTTGTTTTTCCATTGCTTGGTCATAGATACCTCCAAGTTCAAGTTGACGCGTTTATTGCTAACCATTATTTTCTTTATTCATATAGCTAGACGAGTCAAGCCCGAACGAGGTTGCATCCTTTTGCAGCAGAAAGCTTTGATTTTCATTTATAAAAAAGTACATAGACAGAAAAAGGCCTGCCGCATAATGCGACAGGCCTTCTCGTGCTTGGCGACGTCCTACTCTCCCAGGACCCTGCGGTCCAAGTACCATTGGCGCTGGAGGGCTTAACGGTCGTGTTCGGTATGGGAACGCGTGGTTCACCTCCGCCATCGCCACCAAACTAGATTACTCATGGTAATCCCTCAAGGTATTGCTACCCTGAAAACTGGATGCGAAAGAATATGAAGTCCTTTAAGCTTCGATGTGTTGGTCTACTCTACGAGTAAACCGTAGTAGGATAAGCCCTCGACCGATTAGTATTCGTCAGCTGCACGCATTGCTGCGCTTCCACCC